>JAKSKY010000008.1 GCA_024401515.1 Paludibacteraceae bacterium
TTCCTTGTCCAATTTGAACTTAGGCAAAGATATATAAAAATTATGATTGCGGTCCTAGGGCGTTTTCAAAACGCCCCTACTGCCAGCTATACCACATTTGGTATGAAGTGGTACATGTTTTCTCTCCCGATTGTTTGCCAAGCCAATAAAAACCCCTATATTTGAAAACCTAACGAATGAATCTTTTTGAGGTATGTCCAGTGTATGTGCATTAAATACTTTTAACGGTAAACGTTTGGCGATGTCAAATGTTTGTATACACACACAAGATAACCCGTTAAACATCAATATATTGTACGTTGTAGAGACGTGGCGCGCCACGTCTCTACAGGGGTATTGTGCGTCTATTCACCCAGCTATTTTCAAACGGGACCTTTTCAGTCAGGGCGTTTTCAAAACGCCCCTACAACGAATCGAATGAGCCTCCGTGCAGTGCCTGGAAGGCACTATCTGAGTAACCGGGGGCATCGCCCTCGGATAAGACGAACCACACCAACCAATCAGCCTGGAAGGCTGTACCTCCTGTGTATGTATCCTAATCCTTAAAGAAAAGGTCCTTGGTGGGATCTTCGCCCATCTCCCTCTGCCACTCCTCGAATTCTTTACGAAACGACTTCTCTTTATGATGGATTTTCTGTTCCTTGATGTACTTGATGACAGCAGGACGCTCTTTTACACTGTATGTAAATCCAGCATAGCCGTTGCCCCAACCGTCAAACATCGGGAATTTTTCTCTCTTCTCTTTCATCCATTTCGAAGTCTCTTGCTTAACGATCCTTACGAACTCGCTCACAGCAATCGTCGGGTGTATCTCTACGCATATATGTACATGGTCAGGCATTGAGTTGATACGATACAAGTGACATTTCTTTTCGATGCACAAGCCTAGAATATAGGCATACAGTTCTCTCTCATAAGTTTCGGAGATAGTTCGTTGGCTGCATTTTGTACGCCACACGATATGATAAGTCAAGTTTAAATGTGCCATAACAGGAAGTTTTATAAGGATAACGTGAAATAGAGAAATTTATTTTGCAGATTGTAGATACTTGTTTATTTGTATAGGATAGGTACTGCCCTCCAGGCAGTTGTCTATGATGCTATGCTGAAATCCGAGGGCGCTGCCCTCGGTTACTGAAATATAGCCCTCCAGGCTATATGGCCAACTACCTTAGGCAGAAATCTCCCGTAGGGGCCTGTCGCATACGCCCTGAAGGATGGGGCTCACGACTCGCCCGGGCGTTTTCAAAACGCCCCTACAACGAATCGAATCAGCCTCCGTGCAGTGCCTGGAAGGCACTATCTGAGTAGCCGGGGGCAACGTCCTCGGTTTGCATGAAAAAAGAAAATGGCGTGCCATGGAAATGTGACACGCCATTTTTTATGTATGGATTTCTGTGATTAGAATGCCCAACCGATACGGATAGCAGGAACTGCTACTGGAGCGAACTCCACTTCGTGGTTGTTGGTCTCGCTCTTAGTAGTGGTGCCGTTCTCCTCCACTGTGACTTTTTTGTCGCTTTGAACCTCAACGCCCAACTTGATTTCAGCACCGATGAAAAGGTTCTTTGCTACGAAGAAGTTGAAACCTGCATTGGCTGCTACACCGAATGTGTTGAATCCGATTTCATTCTCGATCTCGTTCTTAACGATTCTCTTGTTGTTTTGAGTCTCTTCCACAGTCTTGTATGATCTGATACCGAATGCCAACTCCGCACCAATGTATGGTTCCAATCTGTTGGTTCCCTCGAAGCAGTAGTTGAATCCTGGCTCGATGGCGAATACGGCAGTACGCTCGCTATCTTTTCTCCATTGGTCACCATCTTTCGCATTGTCCCAAACCTCTTTCTCGATACCGATGTTGAGTCCCATTTTCAACTCTATCTTCTCTGAAAGGACGTAAACGCCTCTGATCATTCCACCAGGAAGGTTGACAGAACCTGCAGAGACAGGAACATAACCGATTTCCATCATGAACTTACCTTCGTCAACTTTGTATTGGTTGACCTCCTTGTTCTCTTTTGTCTCAACTGCGGCGTTCTCTTTCGCTTGCGCATTCATGTTCAATGCTGATAGGAGAGCTGCTACTCCCAAAAATAACTTTTTCATTTGTTTATTTTTAGTGGACCCATTTTAAATTTTTCCTCCGGGGAATGTGGATCCGTCCATTTCCGAAGAAAGTATTGCGCAAATGTAGATAAAAAATCGAAGAAATGACTATCTTTGCAAACTAATCGAAAAAATGTAATATACAAAAAGCATGAAAGTATTGAAATTTGGTGGAGCGTCCGTAGGCTCCATAAAGAACTTGCAGCAAGTTAAGAAGATAGTGGAGGGCGTGGATGAGCCCGTCGTGATTGTTGTTTCAGCAGTTGAGAATGTCACCGACATGTTGGTTGAGGCCACCACATTGGCTGCGCAAGGAAATGCTTCATATACAGAAAAACTTAATGCGATCATCTCTACCCACAACCAATTGGTGGAAGGTGTGATCGAGAGCTCTTCACGTGCCAAGGTAATGGAGGAGATCGATGCTTTGCACGAGGAGTTGAAGAATATCTTGAAGGGTGTCTTCTTGATCAAGGACTTGACCTCAAAGACAGAGGACGTGATCCTTTCGTATGGTGAGCGTATCGTCTCTTTGATTATCAGCAAATTCTTGGACGCAAAGAACCTAGATGCCCGTAATTTGATTAAGACCAATGATTCATTGGGTAACGCCAATGTCGATTTCGAGTTGACCTATAAGTTGGTGAAGGAGCAATTCTCCGCATCTAACGATAAGCGTGTGGTAGTGGCTGGATTTGTCGCTTCAGACGCTGAGTCATCAGACGTGACGACATTGGGTCGTGGCGGTTCCGACTATACAGCCGCTTTGATCGCCGCTGCGTTGGGCGCTTCCAAGATTGAGATCTGGAATACCAACGACGGATTCATGACCGCTGATCCGGCAGTTACTCGTAAGGCTTATAAAATCGACCATTTGAGTTACTCAGAGGCGATGGAGCTTTGTAACTTCGGCGCCACTGTGATATTCCCTCCAACTATCTATCCGGCTTGTGTGGCGAATATTCCTATTCAAATCATGAATATCGAGAAACCAGCGGAGTGTGGTACTTTAATCTCCACTGATGTGAAGGATGAGCGAACCATCAAGGGAATCTCTTCCATCGAGAACTCCGCGTTGGTGACTATCCAAGGAATGGGTATGATGAATGTCCACAATGTGAATGGACGTATCTTCATGTCTTTGGATTACAATGATGTGCATACATTCTTCGTTTCACAAGCCTCTTCAGGCAGTTCCATCTCAATTGGTGTCCAAGCCGACGATGCGGAGAAGGTCATCGAGCTTTTGAGCGATGAGTTCGCTGAGGAGATGGCGATGGGCGCTATCAGCACCATCACCGCTGAGAAGGATTTGTCTACGATCGCTATCGTGGGCGACAACATGAAGCAAACAACTGGTACGGCTGGCAAGCTTTTCAATGCGCTTGGCCGTAACAACATCAATATCATCGCTTTGGCGCAAGGTTCCGCTGAGACCAACATCTCATGCGTGGTGAAACGTGCTGATTTGCGTAAGGCGTTGAATTCCGTACACGAGTCATTCTTCCTTTCAGAGTACCAACAATTGAACCTCTTCGTTGTGGGAACCGGTACCGTGGGTGGAAGCTTGTTGGAGCAACTCCATACCCAAAAGGAGCTTTTGATGAAGCAAAACAACTTGATGGTGAAGGTCATCGGTATCGCCGATGTCAGCAACTACATTTTGGATCGCGACGGTGTCGATTTGACCCAATATAAGGAGTTGTTGAAGGATGGTAAGACTTCTACACCAGAGATCATCAAGCAAGCTTTGATCGATTTGAATGTTTACAACTGCGTATTCGTCGATTGTACGGCGAGTGGCGCTATCGCCAATATCTACAAGGATCTCTTGTTGCACAACATCTCTGTGGTGGCTGCCAATAAGATCGCCGCTTCTGGCGACTACGACAACTATATGGAGTTGAAGAACATCGCCCGTAAGCGTGGCATCAAGTACTTGTATGAGACCAACGTAGGAGCAGGTCTTCCAATCATCAACACCATCAACGACTTGATCTTCAGTGGTGATAGAATCGTGAAGTTGGAGGCTGTCCTTTCCGGAACTTTGAACTTCATCTTCAATACCATCAGCAAGGATATTCCTTTGAGCAAGGCGATCCGTATGGCGATGGAGGCACGTTTCGCCGAGCCAGATCCTCGTATCGACTTGAGCGGTAAGGATGTGATCCGTAAATTGGTGATCTTGGCCCGTGAGTCTGGTATCCGTGTGGAGCAAGACGATGTGGAGAAGAACCTCTTCATTCCTAACGACTTCTTCGAGGGCTCGTTGGACGAATTCTGGAAGAAGGTGGAGGGATACGATGCCGTGTTCGAGGAGAAACGCAAGGCGGTTGAGGCCGAAGGCAAGCACTTCTGTTTCGTGGCCAAGTTGGAGAATGGCAAGACCAGCGTAGGTTTGCGTGCAGTTGGTCCATCTGACCCATTCTTCGATTTGAAGGGAAGCAACAACCTCATCATCATTAACACGGCCCGTTACCAAGACCCTATGATGATCCGTGGTTATGGTGCAGGTGCCGCAGTGACCGCTGCCGGTGTCTTCGCTGATATCATCAGCATCGCGAATATCCGATAATGATTTAGATCTGATTATAGTAGGAGGCCTCGTTTTTTACGAGGCCTTTTTTGTTATTGGAAGTTATGTGGAAGCGATATTCAGTTTTCAAAAAGAGGAACGATTGAGAATTGAGCATATTGGAGATTTTCCGAATTTAATGAAGAAATTAAACGTCCAACATGGTTGAATTGAACTTATTTGTTAATTTTGCCGTCGAAAAATGATTTAAAGATTGAAATTTATGAGGTATTTAGGAGAAAACAAATGGTCTACATCTCTTTTGTTGTTGGCTATGGTTTTCATTGCAGTGGTTAGTTTTTATGCGATATCCAAGAAAGAGGGTTTTTTCTTGGACGAGGTCTACACCTTTGAGTTGTCAAATAAGCAGTATACTAATTCCGAGGAGATTTGTGATGTTATTAAAAAGGGCGAATTGAAGCGCTTCGCAGATGAGTTTTGGGATCGTGACGCCAACCATATCTATGATTATGAGACCTTCGAAAAGGATTTGTACATATCTGACCATGGCGCCTTCAATTATCTCAATGTGGTGACTACCCAAACGATGGATGTGCATCCACCTTTGTACTACTTTATTGTCCATACCATTTGTTCTATTACGAGGAGCTCTAATCTGACAATGATAGGGTTTTTAATCAATTTGGTATTCCTATTGATGACATGCTATCTTGTTTATTGTATATCTTGTAAATTGTTTTCGAACCGATATAACGCATTGCTTCCTGTCGTCTATTTCGGATTTTCATATGCCTACATGAACAATGTGACCTATTTTAGGATGTATTGTTTGCTCTCCTTCCTCATTACATTGTTGGCGCTTTTGTATTTGAAATTGCAGGAGAATAATTGGCGGTTGGATAAGAAGATTTTGTTGGGTATCTGTGTCGTGGAGTTCCTGGCGATGTATACCCAATTTTTCGCTTTGTTCTTTATTTTCCCGTTATTTGCCTACGCGCTATATAGCATTCGTTCCGACATGGCTACATTGAAGAAATTTGTATTGGCTAATGTTTTGACGGGTGTGGCTTTCCTTCTTTTCTGGCCACAGATATTCCTTCAAGTTATGGAGGGTTCCAGCCAAAAGGCGGATGCCGTGACTATCCCCGTCTATCGAAGAATGGTTGAGTATGGAAATGTCTTGGATAGAACATTCTTTGATGGTGTGAAAGTCGTCATGGTGCTCTTTATTGTGGTTTTGATGCTATTTGCCTTCCGGATACTCAAAAGGGAGAGAGGAAACATCAAGCAATGGTTCTTCTCATTATCGCAGTCCAAGATGGTCTTGATGCTTTTCCCGTCGTTGTTTTTTTATGTGGCGGTGGTCCTGTTCTCTCCTTGGGTAGATTCCCGATATATCTCTCCTGTATATCCGATTTTCGCCATAGGAATCGTTACGCTTCTATGGAGATCGTTGTCTCACTGGATCAATAAAGAGAAGATAGTGAGTGGTATTACCCTTTTGATTATTATCTGCTTGCATGTAGGCTGGGTGAAATTGGTTCCATTGGAGCATCTCTATCCGTTAACGGCGGAGAAGGAGAGCTTTTTGAAGGAATACGGTGATACGGATGCTGTCATAATGGATCATGCTGGCATGGCGGTTTTTATAGAGGTGCCTGCGAATTATTCCCATCCGAAGTATATGAACACGGATGAAAAGAATATGCTGAAAGATGACTTTTTGGAGAAGGCTTTGGTGAACGAGAAATATGTTATGTATTTGAGTAATTTTAGCCATATAGATAGCGTAAGGCCTTATTTGAATCAACTGGACTACTCTTGCGACACCATCGGTTTCAAGACGCAGTTCTATACCACGTATATATTGAAAAAAAATAGTGCGTCAGATTTATAGTAGAATATTATGAATAGAAAGAAAATCACCATTCTTCTTCCTGCCTACAACGAAGAATCCTCCTTCCCCGTGTTGGAGCAATGCATGGCGCAGGTCTTGGCGGAGAATCCTAATTATGACTGGGAGTTCCTAATGGTAAACGATGGCAGTCGCGACAATACGCTGCAACAGATGATCCGTCTACACAACCAAGATCCGCAACACTATAGTTATCTGAACCTTTCCCGTAATTTTGGAAAGGAGGCTGCGCTAATGGCGGGATTTGACTATGTGCAGGGAGATGCGTTGATTATCATGGATATAGACATGCAACATCCTGTGGATGTGATCCCTGAAATGACTAAGTATTGGGAAGAGGGGTATGATGACGTCTATGCGCAACGTAAATCTAGCCAAGAGTCTTGGCTAAAGAAGATTACCTCAAAGGCCTATTATCGTATTCTTCAACGGTTGACCAGGGTGCCTATCCAGAAAGATACGGGTGATTTTAGATTGTTGGACAGATCTTGTATTGAGGCGTTGAAGCAGTTGCGTGAGACGGAACGTAACACCAAGGGTCTCTACTCGTGGATCGGATTCAAAAAGAAGGGTATCCTTTATGTTCAGAAGGAGCGTCAATTCGGGGAGAGCAAGTGGAGCTTTATGCAGTTGCTGGATTTGGCGATCAATGGATTTTCCAGTTACACGGTCGCTCCGTTACGTATCTCGACCGTGCTTGGCATATTGGTTAGCTTTTCAGCCTTCCTCTATCTTGTGTATGTCCTCATCCACACATGGGTCTGGGGAGATCCGGTGGCGGGTTATCCGACCTTGATGGTGACGATCCTTTTCTTGGGCGGTGTGCAATTGCTTTCCATTGGTATTATAGGGGAGTATTTGGGTAAGATTTTCATGGAGAGCAAAGGTAGGCCCAATTACTTTGTGGAGTCTTATAACGGTGAACGATGCGCTGAGAAGAAATAATTAGTTGGAAGAGATGATATTACTAAGTTTTGACATAGAGGAGTTTGATTTGCCCAAAGAACATGGCGTGGATATATCTATGGAGGAGTCCATGCGTGTCTCTAAAGAGGGAACGAAGATCATACTCGACACGTTGAGAGAGCGGGGTGCGAAAGCCACTTTTTTTTGTACCACTAATTTTGCGGAGAATGCGCCTGAAATCATCCGTCAGATTGTAGCTGATGGGCATGAATTGGCTAGCCATGGATGTGACCATTGGCAGCCATCGGATGATGATGCGGCTAGAAGCAAGCCGATTTTGGAAGAGATAGGAGGCGTGGCGGTTCATGGCTACCGACAACCTCGTATGGCCAATGTTTCGTATGAGACATTGTCACAGGCGGGCTATTCTTACGACTCTTCCCTCCACCCAACTTGCATTCCGGGTAGGTACAACCATTGGAATTTGCCCCGTAAACCACACAAGCAAGGAGATTTGCTTGAAATCCCTATGTCTGTGACACCGTGGTTGCGGATACCTCTTTTTTGGCTGGCATTCCACAATTATCCTTGGTGGATTTATAAGACGCTTTGCAAACGGACCCACAATCATGACGGATTGTTTGTCATCTATTTCCATCCATGGGAATTTGTGGAGTTAGCGGAGCATCCTGAGTGGAAGGTGCCGGGAATCATCAAGCGCGGTTCCGGAAAGAATATGGCGAAGCGGTTAAATGCCTTCATCAGTCTCTTTGGTAGTGAGGCGTTCCAAACATTTAGCCATTGGAAAGGCTATGTTTCCGATAAATGATTGTAGTCGTGATGGCCGTTTCAAAAATGGCACATGCAAAATACTCCCTTGAAAAAATCCTTTTGTTTGTTTGAACTATTTTTACTATATTTGTTCGCTATATCATAACGGAACGCTCCGTTGTGGGGCGATGAATAAGTTGAAATAAATAATAACATAATATGAGCGAAGAAAATACCTCTTATTCCGCGAAAAACATCCAGGTTTTGGAAGGTTTGGAAGCGGTCAGAAAGCGTCCTGCGATGTACATCGGAGACATCAGCGAGCGTGGTTTGCACCACTTGGTGTATGAGGTCGTTGATAACTCCATCGACGAGGCGTTGGCTGGGTATTGTAAGAATATCTTGGTGGATATTTATGAGGATAACTCCATCTCTGTAGAGGACGATGGTCGTGGTATCCCGGTAGATTTCCACGAGAAGGAAAAAAAATCCGCATTGGAGGTCGTAATGACCGTATTGCATGCCGGTGGTAAGTTCGATAAGGGAACTTACAAGGTTTCCGGAGGTTTGCACGGTGTGGGTGTCTCTTGTGTGAACGCACTTTCCACTAAGTTGGTGGCTGAGGTTTGCCGTGGTGGCAAACGTTACATCCAAGAGTATGCTTGCGGTAAGCCATTGTATGCGGTGAAGGAGGTTGGCACAGCTGATAAGACAGGTACTAAGGTGACTTTCCATCCAGATGGTTCCATCTTTACAGAGACTGTTTACAAATACGAAATCCTAGCCAACCGTCTTAGGGATTTGGCTTATTTGAATGCTGGTATCAGTATTACCTTGACCGACCACAGGGAAGAGGTCGAGGAGGGTAAGTTCCGTTCTGACACTTTCCACTCTGAGAGAGGTTTGGGCGAGTTCGTCGAGTATTTGGACAGTACCCGTGAACATTTGATTCCAGATGTGATCCACATCAATACAGACAAGTATGGAACTCCTGTTGAGGTGGCTATGACCTATAACACCTCTTATAACGAAAACATCCATTCATACGTTAATAACATCAACACCATCGAGGGTGGTACGCACGTGACCGGTTTCCGTATGGCGTTGACCAGAACGTTGAAGAAATATGCCGAGGACTCCAAGATGTTGGAGAAGGCGAAGGTGGATATCAATGGTGATGACTTCCGTGAGGGTCTTACCGCTGTTATCTCCGTGAAGGTGGCAGAGCCTCAATTTGAGGGACAAACCAAGACTAAGTTGGGTAACGATGAGGTTTCCGGTATTGTTCAACAAGCAGTGGGCGAGGCCCTTTCCAACTATTTGGAGGAGCATCCAAAAGAGGCCCGCGCGATTGTGGATAAGGTGATCCTAGCCGCACGTGCCCGTATCGCAGCCCGTAAGGCCCGTGACCTTGTACAAAGAAAATCGCCTATGGGTGGCGCAGGTTTGCCAGGTAAGTTGGCGGACTGCTCCGATAAGGATCCAGAGAAATGCGAGTTGTTCCTTGTCGAGGGAGATTCCGCAGGTGGTACCGCTAAGCAAGGCCGTAACCGTATGACACAAGCCATTTTGCCTTTGAGAGGTAAAATCTTGAACGTGGAGAAGGCGATGCCTCATAAGGTGCTTGAAAGTGAAGAGATTAAGAATATCTATACGGCGTTGGGTGTCACGATCGGTACTGCCGATGACGCTAAAGCGTTGAATACTGAGAAACTTCGTTATCACAAGGTCATCATCATGACCGATGCCGATGTCGATGGTAGCCACATCGACACCCTTATCCTTACCTTCTTCTTCCGTCACATGCGTGAGTTGATCGAGAAGGGATATGTTTACATCGCGGCACCTCCATTGTATCTTTGCAAGAAGGGTAATGTGGAGAAGTATTGCTGGACCGAGCAACAAAGACAAGCGTTCATCGATCAATATGCGAGTGGTAACGAGAACTCTGTGAATATCCAACGATACAAAGGTTTGGGTGAGATGAGTGCCGAACAATTGTGGTCTACTACCATGGACCCAGAGAGACGCACACTTCACCAAGTTGTCATCGAGAATGGCGCGCAAGCTGACTACACCTTCTCCATGTTGATGGGTGATGATGTGGCTCCACGTCGTCAATTCATCGAGGAGAATGCTACATATGCTACAATTGACGCATAATGGAATTTGCTGAGATGAAGCAAGATATTGAAGATATTATCAGACAGGAGGCCAATGCGGTCTTGAACATTCCCATCACGCAGGACTACGAGAAGGCGGTGAAGTTGATCGTGGAGCAAGTGCATGAGAAGAAGGGAAAGTTGGTGACAAGCGGTATGGGAAAGGCGGGCCAAATCGCCTTGAATATCGCGACCACATTCAGTTCGACAGGTACTCCTTCCGTATTCCTTCATCCAAGTGAAGCGCAACACGGTGATCTTGGATTGTTGCAAGAGAATGATATAATGCTTTTAATTTCCAATTCGGGAAAGACGCGTGAGATTTTGGAGTTGATTCCTTTGGCGCGTGGTTTGAGACCGAATATGAAATTCATTGTCATCACGGGAAATGGTGAAAGCCAATTGGCGAAGGATGCCGACGCGTTGCTCTGTACGGGTAATCCGAAGGAGGTTTGCGCATTGGGCTTGACCCCTACCACATCCACTACGACCATGACAGTGATTGGTGATATTTTAGTGGTTAGCACGATGAAGGCGATTGCCTTCACCAATGAGGAATACGCTAAACGTCACCATGGTGGATACTTGGGAGAGAAGTCCCGTGAACAAAGTGTCCGCAAATAAACCGATCTAGCGTCGGACATTGAGGCCGAGAAATTTTTTGTCAAAAAGTGACCGAAAAAGTTGTAAGATAGAAAATTTCGCGTTACTTTTGCACCGCATTTGAAACGAAAGAATCAAAGCAAAGGAGGCTGGCCTCTTCGTCTATCGGTTAGGACGAGAGATTTTCATTCTCTAAAGAGGGGTTCGACTCCCCTAGAGGCTACTAAATAAACAATAAAGACATATTAAAAAAATGGCAAATCACAAATCATCAATCAAGAGAGTCAGACAAACTGAAGCAAAAAGATTGCAAAACAGATACTACGCTAAGACTGCTCGTAACGCCGTACGTGACTTGAGAGCCGAGAAGGACAAGAACGAGGCTATTAAGAGACTTCCAGAAGTATCTTCAATGTTGGATAAGTTGGTAAAGACAAATGTTATCCACAAGAACAAGGCGTCTAACTTGAAATCTAAGTTGGCTAAGATGATCAGCAAGATGTAATCTGTGTCACTCAGTTATAACTTATAGATTGAAGCTCATCTTTATAGATGGGCTTCTTTTTTCTATCTACAAATATGGACGCACTAACTCCGACCTCCTACTCATTAAAGGACTTCCTCTCCTCTGTCAAGGAGGTGTTGGCGGATACTTTTGATGGTATCTATTGGGTGAGGGCGGAGATCAGTGAGTTGCGAGAGAACGCGAATGGAAACTGTTACCTGAGTTTGATTGACAAAGGCGTCGACGGACGACTCATTGAGGCGAAGGTGAGCGCTGTGATATGGAAAAGCATCTACAATCTGATGAAGCCTTACTTTTACTCGATGACGGGGCAAATGCTTGCGCCGGGCATGAAAGTGTTGGTGGCGGTGACGCTCTCTTTCCATGAACAGTATGGATTGCAATTGAACATCCGTGAGATAGATCCCTCCTTCACGTTGGGTGATATGGCTCGTAAAAGGCAAGAGACCATCGCTCAGTTGAAGGCGGATGGTGTATGGGATATGAATCGTCAGGTGGAGTATCCGGTGCCCGCTCGACGCATTGCGGTCATCTCTTCTGGAACCGCGGCGGGTTACGGGGATTTCTGTGATCAGCTTATGGCTGACGGAAACCGCTTTGGCTTCGCTCCTACGCTCTTTCAGGCGGTGATGCAAGGTGAACGTACCATCCCAAGTATTATAGCCGCCCTGGAGGCTATTTATGGCCAAATAGAGGAGTTTGACGTGGTGGTTATTATCCGAGGTGGAGGCGCCACGACCGACATGGCCGCATTTGATGATTATGACTTGGCCTCGAATGTGGCTAATTTCCCTTTGCCGATCATTACTGGTATCGGACATGACCGTGATGAGTCAGTGGTCGATATGGTGGCTGCGGTACGTTGCAAGACCCCTACGGCGGTAGCGGCCTATTTGGTGGAGGCTATGATGGATTTGGAGGCTGAGTGGAAGGATATGGGTGGTGCTTTGAGTCAAGCCCTTCGTCGGGTATTGACGGAGGAGACCCGTACGTTGGATTACCTTACCCATACATTGTCCGGTACTTTTCGGATGGCGATCCAGCAGGCTATGCAAAATGTGGATCTATTGGGCAATGATATCGCAACGGCCTTCAAGACACTCTTAAGAGATGAGTCCCATCGTTTGGAATTGATGGAGAAATCATTATCTTTGGTATCGCCCGAAGCGATTTTGAAAAAGGGTTACTCTTTGACGATGTGCGATGGAAAGGTGGTGACACACGTTTCCGCTCTTCATAAGGGAGAAAAATTGATAACTTACCTATCGGATGGTAAGGTGGAAAGTGTAATAGATAAAACAGAGAAAAATGAAGAAGGAGATGTCCTATAAAGCGGCGATGGCTGAATTGAAGGAGATTTTGGATGTTTTGGAGAATGGTGAGGCGGATATGGATGATTTGACCAAAAAGGCGAAGCGCGCGAAGGAATTGCTCAAATTCTGCAAGGATAAGTTATATAAGACCTCGACTGAGGTGGAAGAGTTCTTGAATTAGTTTCTCGGAATCGATGATCTCTGGGCGGAAACGAATAGTTCCGCTTCAATACTTACTATTTATTAATACGGATTTATGGCTAGCGAAATTATATTGATCAGTATTCACGGTGAGGACCGTCCCGGTGTGACCGCCTCCGTGACTGAAATTTTGGGTAGATATGGCACCACCATCTTGGATGTGGGCCAAGCGGATATCCACCACACCTTGTCGTTGGGTTTCTTGGTGAAAATCGATGATTCCAATGATTCGGGAAATATCATGAAGGAGATTCTCTTCAAGTGCTCCGAGTTGGGCATTCAGGTGCGATTCTCGCCTGTCTCTTCCGATGGTTATACCGAGTGGGCCGACAAGCAGGGTAGACATCGTTTCGTGGTGACCATGCTGGGACATGTGATTACGGCTCGCCAAATGGCTTTGGTTTCCCAAGCGGTGGCTGAGCAACATTTGAATATTGATTCCATCAAGCGTCTTTCAGGTCGTCCCTCTTTGGATATGAGTGATGTGGAGAATGTCCGCTCATGTATCGAGTTCTCCGTGCGAGGCGAAATGATCGATAAGAGCGCTTTGTCCAAGCGATTCATGGAGATCGCGGCGCAGGAACGTGTCGATATCTCTTTCCAAAAGGATGATTTGTACCGTCGAAACCGTCGTTTGGTCTGCTTCGATATGGATTCCACATTGATTAAGACCGAGGTGATCGATGAGTTGGCGGATCGTGCCGGTGTGGGCGATCAAGTGCGTGCCATCACCGAGTCAGCTATGCGTGGTGAAATTGATTTCAGCGAAAGTTTCCGCCGTCGTGTCGCTCTGTTGAAGGGTTTGGACGAGTCGGTGATGAGAGAGATTGCGGAGAATTTGCCAATCATGGATGGAGCGGATCGTTTGATGACAGTCCTAAAGCGTTGTGGTTATAAGATTGCGATTCTCTCCGGAGGATTCACCTATTTCGGCCGTTATTTGCAACAACGTTTTGGTGTGGACTATGTCTATGCCAACCAATTGGAGATTGAGAACGGTAAACTTACTGGAAACTATGTGGGCGACATTGTGGATGGCAAACGTAAGGCGGAGTTGTTGAATCTGATCGCCCAAGTGGAAAAGATTGAATTGGAGCAGGTGATTGCTGTGGGAGATGGTGCGAACGATCTTCCGATGTTGAATCTTGCCGGCCTAGGCATCGCCTTCCATGCGAAACCAAAGGTGAAGGAGAATGCGCAACAGGCGATCTCCACCATCGGATTGGATGGTATCCTCTACTTCTTAGGATTCAGGGATTCGCACATAGAGGCGCTGTAGGAAGAAATAAGATTTAAGAATTAAGATTTAAGTAAGTGTCCCATTGGATAAATTTTATCTGTTTGGATGCTTACGGTATTAAACAAAAAGCCCCGAAGTCATCTGCTTCGGGGCTTTTATGTTGTGATATGAGGATTTTAATGTCTTCTGATTTTTTCTCCTTCTTGGATAGTGACCTCAATTGGAGCGAGTTTGTGGGTCTTCCCGTCAGATCCTTTGGCCATGATGTCAGTGATGTAGAATGTCTCTTGATCACGAAGTTTAGAGATGTTCCTTTTCATCTCAGGGGTAATCTCTCCGCTATTGGATTGAAGTACTACTGGAATGCCTTTGGTGTAGAATTTCATTTTGAATCCTGTCACCACATATCTAGCATCAAGATAATCCATCTCTAGCATCGCTGATATCTCTTGGGCAGTGAGCATTTTGTTTTTATTAACTTTCCCGCTCGTAGATAGTACACTATTGTCATTAAACTTGATGGTGCCACAGGGTGTTGGCAGAGGAAGAATGCGGAAATTTTTTTTTGAGAGGATCCTACTTTTCCCGGACTCTCTGGCATATACTGTAACGCAGCAGATCGCTCCAGGAACGCGAGGTATAATGTAATACAAATTATTACCTTTTACTAGGGTACTATTAGAGCAATCTATTTCAATATCTCTACTTGAGTAGCCCGGAGCGGAAACTGAGATGGGGTTTCGAACACCTGCATAAAGGATATTCATCATATCAGCAGAGACGGTTGCCGTTTGTTCCGTAACTGTATACTCTCCGGAAAAGGGATACTCGCGTACGGTTCTTCCTCTTTGCCTTTCTCTAATATATCCAGTGTATTTATATTGTCCGATGGAACTGCCTGGAACGCGGTATTTCCCTTTGATAGGATTCCCATTCACATAAGTCTCGTATTGGCTTCTAGGGTCTGCGTTGAGCATGACGATATCTGCTTCATATATTTCGCCACGCAAGATATGCGTAGTTTTAGCGATGACCACCGCTTGCTTTTGGGTAGGGTCAATGGCGGATGTCTCCACGTAGTCCCTTTTTATGGGCGCTTTTCTTGCCATGTTATCCGACGGTCTCGCGCGATATTCTGATGGTCGCTCGACGGCTTCGAAATCAGAGGCTATGGTTACGGTCTCATACGTTTCTTCTCCGAAGCAAAGTGCGTTGCTGGTAGCGAAAAGGGTTATCATCGCATATTTGTGCCAAATACTCATAAGCTTATTATTATTTCTTTAAAATTCGTATGCATGCTTTCCACTGAAATCAAAAATACTCATACTGATACTCTTGGATTTCCATGTTTTGAACGTTGAGATGTTCTATTTGATTACCATATCGGTCGCAACGTAAATTTTTTAAGAACTTACCCTCTTTTGAGTAGACTTCAATGCGTAATCTCACCCCTTTCTTATAGATATGTTTCTGGGTGATTTCTCCATACTTTTCTTCTAGCACATTCCCGGATCTGTCGTATTTGATGATTTCGTGAGGATAAAGGACTGCCCAATAATTCATCTCAGCATCGTAGAGAACATATCCATTTTTGTCAAATCTTGTTGTCTTTTCTTTGTCTTGTGTGAAGCTTTTTACTAGGCCATTCTTGTGGTAGGTGTAGGTGTAGGTATGTTCCTCATATACCTCTCCATTGACTATTTCAGCTTTGACCAAATTGCCATGTCTGTTATAGTGCCTCATCTCTTGCTTTTCTAGGTAATCCATTTGGGGACCATCGAAATTTTCGAGTCTTTTATATACATTGACTACAAATGAACCATCTTGGGCGTAGAAAATGGAATCCACTGCTTCCCGCTCTTCCTTATGACATGTCAGCCTATTATCTGGAAGAAACTCCTTCTTTTCGAGATACACGCCATCAAATTCTCGTCGAACTCCAATCAGCATTCCTTTTTCATTGAAAAGGCAGACATTCTCGTTGTCACTGCTTTTCCCAGTTGTTATCTTAGTTGCCGCGTCATATTCGTATGTTGAAGTTGTAGTGGGCCTCCATTTATCGTATTGTACGGATATCACACGTCCTTGGGGGTCAAACTCCTCGCTAAACTGACCGGATGTAAAAGATTTCACCTCTTTCGAAAGTCCTAATGCCCCTCTGTGGTCAATGTGGCTATGGTTCGCCCATTGGACAATCTCGGATGTCGCGACATATTGTGAAGGCAATGTTACCCTTGGTTGTACGGTTTGTCCATAAGCTACAGAGGATAGCGACAGGATGAATATGCCAAATATGTTCTTCATATTCATATCGGTATATAAATCAAACTGTTATTGTTTTAGCTCTCCGGTATATTTCCTTTTTCTGATGAAATTGAAAATGATGCCGAATAATCCTAATGCGAGGAGAGGAAGTGCCACATTGGTCACTTGCCAGAAGGTACGTTGTCCGATGATGGCGCGCTTGTTCAAAAGGCGGAGTTTGATCTCTCTGGAACGAAGGGACATCCAGCCGTCATCGTCCGTCAGGTAGTTGACTGCGTTCAAAAGGAACTCCTTGTTGCCGAATTGTTGGTTCATGTATCGGTCGTAACCCAAAGGAAGGATGTTCATGTTTTCTCCTTTGCCTTGGATATCGTTGCGTATCACATCACCGTCGGCTATCACCACCATCTTGGTCGGTTTACTCTCCTTGATGGTCTTTTCTGAACTTTTGATGCCCTCTGGTACCATTCTGTTGGCGAATGCGGATGGGAAGACTCCCTCTAGCACGGAACCGAGAATCATGTTCCTTTGGTTGAAATAGTAGCCACTCTTCTCCACATTGACCACATCCATGCTGACGATGGAAGGAACGTTCTGGACGTGGGTGCTATTGGAGGTGACGATCAAAGGCGTTTTCCTGACATTCAACTCCTCGTTCACAAAATCGATGGAGCTGGCGAACTCCGTCTTTACGGGTGCCAGATTCTTTGAAATAGGGTGGCTAGGCACGGTAAGCGCCAATGGAGAGTAGTACCAAGGCATTGGTTCGTACTTCGGTTGGTCGCCCATTCTGGCGGTGTTGACTGGAATCAAAAGACATTGAACGTCTTGTACCAAGTTCGCGTTGATGCGCACGCCATAGTTGAACAATTGGTCGCTGAGGTTCACATTGTTCTCGATACCGACCGTTTGGGAAGCCGTAGAGAGGCTATCCAAGGAGATGCGGGTACCATCCAACAGCCAGAGCACCTTACCGCCCTTCATGATATATTGGTCGATGGCATATTTGTCTTTCTCGGAGAATTTCTCCGTAGGTCCTGCGATGATCAACGCTTTGTAGTTGTCAAGGATGGATGGATCCTCCGTGATGGAGCCACGGTCCACTTGGTAGTATCTGCTCAATTCTTGTGACATATCGTACACCAAGGGTTGTATCCATTCACCGTGTCCCTCCAAAAAGGCAACTTTAGGCACGTCAGTGTTGATCATGAGACGGAGTGCGTCTGTGATTTCATATTCCAAGGTCTCGATAGAGGTGTTCAGGTTTTCCTCGCCTGATTTGCCGGGAATATTCTTCAAAAGGTTGACCACTTTGGATTTTCCGTTGTATTTGATCTCCATCCAAGGGAAGACCACTTTTTGCATCTCTTGTCCCTCGTTGTCCCTGTCGTGAACCAAAATGCCTCGCATGCCACGGCTCTCCAACTCCATGTATTTCTTGTCGCGCTCCTCATTGGTGGCGCCTTCCGATGGGTTGTCGAAGGTGTAACGGACTTTTGTGCCCGCATAGGCGTCTAATTCATCCAGCATCTCTTTGGCCGCTTTCCTAAGGCGTAGGAACCCAGCGTTCAAGTCACCGTCCAAGTAGACTGTGACATCCAATTCCTTGTCCAAAGAGCGAAGCAGATTCTTGGTATTGTCCGATAGGGAATATCTCTTCTCTGAGGTTAGGTCAATGCGGAAGAAGTGACGCTCTGAGATGAAATAGATAGCCAATATGGCTACCGTGAAAAGAACGATATGTAGGACTCTCTTTATCATTTCCATTCCAATGTGTTGATCAGTTTAATAATATCCTCCTTGATGTAATTCACCACTGGGGCGATGGAATCTTTGTTCGGATTGTTGTTGAAATAGAGTGCGCCGCGGAGGAAGTGGTGGGTACTGTCCGACATCGCGAATTGGATGTTGGAGGCGGTGTTGCCCTTTAACTCATAGAACATACCATATACCTTGTGCTCGTCGTTGCAGTAGAATGCTGAGTTGATACCGTCCGCTTTGGCTACGTGGGGTTGGTAAACCAATTTGTACGCCTCTTCCGCCAATTGCTCGAAATTGCCCTGCACTTTGCGGTAGGTACCGTAGATGCGGGCGTTGCATTGGGGGTAGATGACGTCGATCCATACTGAATCCGCGTTGGTGGCGCTGGTCTTCACGTTGGAGACATTCTCCGCATACTCAAATGAGCATGGAAAACCCTCTTGGTGAAAAGTCTTGTAGTTCTTCTCCGGCAAGTCTATGCGGAAATAGCCTTTGGGTTTGGGCATATACTCGGTACATGCGCTGAAAATGGCTCCCAAAAGGAGCGCCAAGAGGATGTTATTCAGTTTTTTCATTGTTGATCACGAATTTAATCTCTTTGATTCTACGTTTGTCCGCGGAGATGATTTCGAAGTGGTAGTTCTCCACGTCGAATGTTTCTCCAGGAGTAGGAATGTATCCTTTGGATTCCAAGATGAGGCCCGCCAATGTGTCCGCATCTCCTGATATCTTTTCGAATACCTCTCGTTCCACATCTAATAGATGGTAGAACTCGGAAAGTAAAAGTTTACCGTCCAAAATGTAGGTGTTTTGGTCGATAGGGGTAATTTGTTTCTCCTCTTCGTCGTGCTCGTCGCAGATGTCGCCCACGATCACCTCGATGATATCCTCCATGGTGACGATACCAGAGGTGCCTCCAAACTCGTCCACAACGACCGCCATATGGATATGCTTCTGTTGAAACTCCTTCAGCAAATCGTCGATTTTTTTATTCTCCGGTACGAAATAGGCCTCGCGGATATGGTCTTGCCATTTAAAATCCTTCTCTTGGTCCATGTATTGAAGGAAGTCCTTGATGTAGAGGATGCCCTTCACATAGTCGATGGAGTCTTCGTAGACGGGAAGACGTGAATATTCCGACTCGCGGATGATCTTCAATACTGTATCGAAGTCGCTGTTATAGTCCACATCCACAATATCCACGCGTGGTTGCATGATTTCGTCCACGTTGATTTTGCCGAAGTTCATGACGCCTAGCAAAATCTCCTTCTCATCGACTGAATCGGCGTTGGAGAGGTTCAAATTGTCGGAGATGTCCTCGATGGCCGCACTGTGTTGGGTGCGAGACTCCAACCTGCGTTCCACCACGCCTGTTTTCATCATCAGCATTTTGGTGAATGGGGCGAAGAACAGACCTAACCAATGCATTAGATTGGCACTTTCGCATAGGTGTTTTTGGCTGTTTTTATCAGCCATCTTCTTAGGAATATATTCCGCGAATAGGGCTAAAAGAAGTGCGATGATGGTAAAGGAGATGATCCATTTGGCCCATACGGGCAAGGCGGTCATGGCGAAGAAATACCACAAAAGCAACGATGTGGTCATGATTCCGCTGACGATCAGCGCATATCTGGTGGAAATGACGCTACCCAATGTTTTCAACGGATCCTCTGAAAGCGTCTTTAGACGGTCGAATTTTTTTTCGTTGGATATTTTTATCTCAGCGATTTCGTTGCTGTTCAGGGAGAAGAATTCAGACTCGAAGAAGGCTGTGAAAGATAGCAAGATAAACGATACTAGCGCGACAACAACAGCCGCAACTACAATTGCGCAACTCCAAAACTCTGGAGTATTGATACTATCCCAAAGGGATGTTTGAAGTGGTATATCCAATTACTTAGGTATTCGTTAAACATATAAAGCCGGAAGTTTTCCGACCTTGCAAATATACAAAATTTACTTGATTCGCCTATTCAACATATTGTTCGCCTTTTCAGGCTTAGACTTGCCGATTCGCTTCCCGCTCGATTTCTTCTTCGTATTGGAATTGAAACGAAATGGATTTTTAGGGTTGCCTCCTACCTCTTTTCTGCCTCTGCCTCTTGCCATCTTAATACATTTTATAGGTGGTTTTCAAGACACGGAATTCCGTACGACGGTTGATGGAATCCGCGATATCCTTTTGCTCGTCCGTCAAGGTGTCGATGTATTCCTCGTCCAATGCGGTATCCTCTTTGAGGAAGTTGTATTTCTTCTTGATGTTCTTATCCACCACGACTGGTTGTGTCTTACCATAACCCTTGGCTGTGAGTCGATCCGCCTCGATACCGCCTTTGATCAGGTAATCGACAACGGATTGAGCACGTTTACCGGACAACTGCAAGTTGCCGTCGGCGGAACCGATACGGTCTGTGTGGGCACCGATTTCGATGGTGATGTTCGGGTTGTCGTTCAACACCTTCACCAATTTATCCAATGCGGCCGATGACTCTGGGGTCAAAGTCGCCTTTCCGAATTCGAAGAAAATGTTGTCCAAGCCTACTGGTTTGCTGAGAGAGGCGAGGGTGAAATTGATTGGGAAGGTCTTGGAATCCTCCAAATCCACTGTGACAGCATCCTCCTTTTGGTTCAGATAACCGCGGCAGTTGCCTAGTAGCACATAATTCACCCCTTTGTTGAGGGAGATTTTGAATGTACCATCCTTCTTGGTTTGAACCTTCGTATTGGTTCCGTCATCACCTACGATGCGAACGGTCGCGCCACCGATAGGGTCTCCTGACATCTCGGTCACTTTACCGTCAATCAGGAACTCCACTTCTGGCAATTCGAAGGAAAAGATCTTATCGTAACCTTTCTTTTCGCCTCTATTGGAAGAGAATAGTCCTTTCTCTTTGCCTTGTATGAAGGAGATGCCGAAATCATCTCCGTTGGAGTTGATAGGCGCCATCATATTGGTGACGCTCCAGTTGTCCTCGTCGATCTCATTGGCATAGAAGATATCCAATCCACCGAAGCCTGGGTGGCCAGTAGAGGAGAAGTAGAGTGTCCCGTTTTCACGCATGAAAGGGAACATCTCGTCGCCAGGTGTGTTGATGGTAGGCCCCAAGTTCACAGGGGCGCCGAATGTGTTTCCTGTCTTCTCGCATCGCCAAATATCTTTACCTCCCAATCCGCCTGGCATATCAGAGACGAAGTAGAGATACTTGTCGTCTGGTGAAATGGTAGGGTGGGCGAATGAGATGGAACTGTCGGGCGATAGTTGGACCTCGGTCACTTTGCCCCATTTACCTCCGGAGCGTTGTACCATGCATATCTGCGCACCTCTATTCTCTCCCTTTTGTGTGACGCAACGGGTGAAATACATGGTCTTGCCATCCGCGCTGAAAGAGACGGATCCTTCGTCCATGTCCGTGTTGATGGCGCCCTCCAAAGGTTCTAGGTTGTCCCATTCACCGAGGGAATTCCTTTTTGCGGTGAAGATATCGTTGTTCCTCAAACCGGTGATTTTACTATTTCCTCCACCGACCTCCTTATTCTCTCTGGATGAGTTGAAATAGACGATGTCACCGTCTCCGCCAGGGAAAGAAGGAGAGAACTCCGCACGTTTGGAGGAGAAAAACTCCTCTTTCTTGACGATGTAGCGTGTCGGATTCTTCATCCATTCCATCATCTCTTCGGCGGATTTCTTACCGTTGATGGCCCTGATGTCGTCTGGGTGGGAGATTAAGTAGAGGTCGTACATCGTCCTTGCGTCCTTGGGCTTCATGTTTTTGCGAAGCACATCCGCTGAATAGAGATATACGATGGAGTCTTTGTAATTGTAACGTGTGGCGTTGGCGAAGGCGCGTTCGGCACGGTCGTTGATGTTCGTGAGACGATAACAATCACCCAATTTAAAAGCTGAATAGGCCTTGAGTTGTCTATCCTTCAATTTCACTTTAGGGTAAACCTTGTTGTAGAGAGTGGCCGCATTGTAGTATTCTCCAATCTCGTACTTTTTGTCCGCCTTCTTCAATTTCGCCTTGACGGAGCAACCGCAGAGCAGGGTGAGCGAGAAGAGACAGATGAGGTATTTTGTTAATCGAATCATAATCTTTATCTGTTTATTACTCAAACGTGGAATTCAGTGTGATATTTTCCTGATCGGTTTATTTTTCAAGGGAATTCCATCCTTGCGCTTTGAGGGTAATCTCTTGTCCGTCGCGGGTGATGAGGCATGAGCCTAGTGACGCGTCGGTGGTATGGCCGATCACCTTGATGCCTGGAAGGTTTTGGAAGACATCGTTCATCTCCAAAGGCACGGTGAATAGCAATTCGTAATCCTCACCGCCGTTCAACGCCACGGTGGTGACATTCATGTTGAACTCCTCCGCCATGACCGCTGTTTGGTAGTCGATAGGAATTCTGTCCTCATAGATACGGCAGCCCACATTGCTTTGACTGCAGATATGCAACAATTCGGAAGAGAGACCGTCTGAAATATCCATCATGGCGGTAGGAACCACCTTGATGCGCTCCAAAGATTCAATGATATCCTTTCGGGCCTCTGGTTTCAATTGCCTTTCGATGATGTACTCCTTGCCGGCGAAGTCGGGTTGTACGCTTTCGTCACCTGAGAAAATCTTTTTCTCACGCTCCAAGAGAAGCAAGCCCATGTAGGCTGCGCCTAAATCACCGGACACGCAGATCAGGTCGTTGCTTTTGGCTGTGTTTCTGCAAACCACTTTGCCCTTTTCTCCCTCACCGATGCAGGTGATGCTGATGGTAAGGCCTGTCATGGAGGCGGAAGTGTCTCCACCGACCAAATCCACGCCGTAGTGGTCACATGCCAATTGGATGCCCGCATACAACTCCTCCATATCCTCTACGGAGAAACGCTTGGAGACGCCTAATGAAACGGTGATTTGTTTAGGCTTGCCGTTCATGGCGCAGATGTCGGAGATGTTCACTACGGCTGATTTGTAGCCTAGGTGTTTCAAAGGACAATAGGTGAGGTCGAAATGTACGCCCTCTAGCAGTAGGTCGGTTGTGACCAATACCTGTTTATTCTTGTAGTCCAAGATGGCGGCATCGTCGCCGACACCTTTGATGGATGACTTGTTTTTGAGCTCAAAAGATTGGGTGAGATGCTTGATTAATCCGAACTCTCCCAAGGTGGAAATTTCCGTTCTACTCATTGTGGATATAGTTGTTATATAATACCAAAATGTAGAGGCACGAATATTCGAACCTCTACAAATGGATGACTTTAGCTATTTAATTTTACTCTATGTAGAGTGATTTTCCGACAGGATATTTAACCCTGTAAGTGAAATCAAACTTCTTCTCTTCTCCAGGTTGGAGGGTTGCCTTCCAGGTGATGATACCTGTGTTTCTGTCTACAGTGGCGCCTTGGCTTTGTAGCAACTCAATCTCGATATCCTCATCGTTGGAGATTGGGTATTGATCCTTGACGGAGACCTCAGCCGGAACATTCTTGGTGTTGGTCAATGTGATTCTCCAGGTGCGGACAGCCTTGTTGCTGGAGATCATGACTTGTCGGGATGAGTTGGATTGTACGAGCTCTCTGTTGACGGTGATGCCCTTATCCGCACCGACTGACAAATCGACATAATCCTTCATGGCGTTGGTAGACAAGTAGCTTTGTCCTTTGAACTCGTTGTTCCAGAAGATGTAGACTGGACCATCCAACAATTTGTACTTGGTCCACTCAGGAATCACGGCTGAGATGTAAGCCTTCTTTTCCAATTTAGGTAACACTACATACTCGTAGTTGGCGGCTATCTTGTAGTCGTTCATACGGATGGTGGTTGGGGTATTGTTGGAAGGAATGGTGTACTTGTTAGGAACCGTGACGGTGAATGGCGCCAAATTCAACCATCCTGGGACAATCTCTTCCGCCTCCATCTCTCCTTCAGAAAGCAATGCTGGTTTCAACTCTTTGTGGTTGAGGTCGCCGGAAGTGGAGGAAGAGTTACTGCCCAACATGATTTTGGAAACGGTTGAGCTAGTTTCCAATTTAGACTCCTCATCCTCTTTGTTTACTGCCTCGGCGAATTCCAACTGCTTCTTTTCAAAGGCCTCGGCCATGTTGATGTTGATGACGCTCTCTGTCCTGTCGTTCACGTTGATTGTTTGGGTAGTGTAACCCAAGTGGGAGAATTCCAACTCACATCTCTCAGGGACATTGATTTCGTAAAAACCGTTTTGGTCGGAAATCGCGTATAGATTGGTTCCCTTGGCCACTACGCATACGTAAGGAAGTGGACGCATGAAATTGGAGATGATACCTTTGATGGTCTTGGTGTTTTGCTTTACCATGGCTTGTGATTTTGCCACGTATTGGGCGGAGTTGCCGAAGTACAACTTGTCGCTGGCGATGCTTGGTTGCATTTTATCCTCCGTAGGATCCTCTGTTGAGATTCGAATGGTGATGTTGCTCCAATCCTCGTGTACGTTTTGTCTTACGCTGGCGCCGTAGATAAGTTGCATCGGTTGTTTGTCGTTCGTGATGCGGGCCTCATAAATAGGGTCCCATCCAGCCTCTGAAACATAGTAGTCCAAACCGATGTTGGTTTCCGTCTCTTTGTCAGTTTTAACCACCAATTTCACAGTGTATGAAGATTCGTTGGCGGTGAGGTTCAAAGCGATTTGCTTTTGGGTCAAATCGATGTATTGGTTGGATAGCTCCTTCTTTTTCTTCTTCAATCTGTTTTGCTCGTTCTCGATTTCAGTCATCTTCTTGTGGTAGAAGGTGGTGATTTTTGCAAGTTCGTCAGCAGTGATGCCCTCAACACCCTTGATGCTCTTATTGGATTTCATCATCTCCTTTTCAGAGGCGTAGACCTCCAAAAGGCTATTGGTTTCAGCGATGGAGTCCTTGATGGCCTCAATGGTCTTGGATAATTTGGTGGTCTCTTCCAACACCTTCTTTTGGTTGGAGAAATCCAACTCGTGGGTCAAAGACATCAAGGCGACGTTTTCGTTCGCGATCTTGACCAAGATGCTCTTGGGATCGATGGAAGGGGAGAGTGATCTGACAATTAGGTTGGAGACGCCTGCGGGGAGGGTGACATTGGTGGATCGCTCCACTTCCGCACCTGAACGGTAAACGGTTACATGTTCGATCTCCATTGGTAGGTCTTTCACGACCGGAGCGTCATTGTTAGCGAAAGAGTTCAATGGTAATGCTAAAAGGTTGAATAGCATTAACTTGATAGCCTTGTTTTTCTTCATAATAAATCTGTAGAATTTATTGATAAACCGGAAGGCGCGTTTGTCGCCACCTTCACCTAAACATGGCAAAGTTAAGAAAATGCGGTTGAATTTTTGTCCTTTATAAGGTGAAATTGCAATAATTTTTTTATATTTGGTTATTCCCCCATGACGAAACCCTTCGTTGTTGGGGTGTGCGGAAGTACAATTAGTTAATGGGATTGATATGGGAAAGAATAATTCATTATACATAGAGCATCTCCTTTTGAATGGAGAATATGTCAATGTGCGTATGGCGGATGGTATTTTTGCCGCTATTGGCAAGGATGTGAAGCCGGAGGCTGGGGATGAAATATTCCAAACGGATAAGAATTTGGCGATCGTACCGCCCTTCTATAATATGCACACTCATGCGGCCATGACCCTTTTGCGCGGCTATGCCGACGATATGGAGCTCTTCACTTGGCTAAACGAACACATCTGGCCGTTTGAGGCGAAAATGACGCCAGAGGATGTGCGTATCGGTAGCGAATTGGCGATTTTGGAGATGGTGAAATCGGGAACCGTTTTCTTCAATGATATGTATTGGAACACGGAGGAGACTTGGAAGGTTTTGGACCGTATGGGCATCCGTGGTTGCATGGGTATCACCTTGATCGACACGATAGGGGAGGAGCGTATCCAGCAGTCATTCGAACTTTTGGAGCGATTGAGTGGTAAGAATCCTAGAATTCAGATGTCCATCGCCCCTCATGCGGTTTATACCGTGGGCGAAAAATTGTGGATCCGCGCGGCGGAGGCAGCCCGTAAGTGTGGCGCCAAAATCCATTTCCACCTCTCCGAGACGGAGAAGGAGATCAAGGATTGTATCGCGGAACATGGTTTGTCTCCTGTCCGTTGGTTGGATCAATTGGGTGTTCTTGGGCCTGATTGCATCGCCGCCCATGTAGTACATGTGGACGACGAGGAGTTGGCTATCTTGAAGGAGCGTGGTGTGACGATCGCCCACAATCCAGTCTCCAATATGAAACTCTATTCAGGCTATTTCAGATCGAAGCCAGCCATCGATTCAGGCTGTCGGGTGACCATCGGAACAGACGGCTGCTCTTCCAATAATAATTTGGATATGCGGGAGGAGACCAAGTGCGCCTCCATGATCGCTAAATGCAACTATGGTCCTGAAACGTTGCCAGTGGACATGGCGGTGGATTGGGCGACCAAGAATGGTGCGGAGGCCTTTGGCGTCAATGGTGGAGAAATCAAGGTGGGCAAGGTGGCGGACGCTTTGCTGGTTGATTTGGATAATGAACGTTTTGTCCCTTGCTACAATTTCAACTCCAATTGGGTCTACGCTTCCAGCAATGAGGCGTTCGACACACTTATATGTGATGGCAAAATCATTATGAAGGATCGTAAGATGGCGGAGGAGCGGCGCATCATAGCTGAGGCGAAGGCTTGTTGCAAGAAATGGATGTGATTGGGGAAACTCGTTAATTGGTTAAACATAAAGAGAGAAAGGGCCGTTCTCCGTGGAGGAGGGCGGCCCTTTTGATGTCTAGATTTATTATGTTTTATTATTGTCCGATGGGGGAGGTCAGACGGATTATCGGTTTGCCGAAGCAAACCGAATTTCCATCTAGATGCCAATGTTACGGAGGGTATTCCGTCATTGACGATTTTTACAGTAAGTGTTCAAATAGTGTGTGTAATAATGGTATAACACTGCAAAGATACCTCCCAGGGCTATTTGGCCTTTGGATTAATTCGGCAAATAGTTGTAATTTTTCGCAAATTCATCATTTCACCACCATTTTCCTACTAGCCTTGTAGCCATTTGCTGACATCGTGTAGTAGTAGATGCCACTTGGCAGTTGATTGGTTGGAATTGTGGTGTAGTAGGTTCCCGCCTCCAAGTTGGCATTGACTATCGTCATCACTTGAACCCCCAATTCATTGTAAAGGAGAAGAGACACGTGTGTGTCGTCTCCGATGGAGTAGGTGATTGTCGTCTCTTCTATGGTTGGGTTAGGGGTGTTCTGTTCCAATCCATAACCTTCCCGCTCCTCTGCCCAGGTGTCGTAGTTGGCGGTCAATCCACAACCATTGTTGGATATTTTGTGTCCAGCGAAGGCTTTCGACCAGCTTTGGTACTCTTTGTTCACAGTGCTGGTGCGAATGGTGGTGTTTTGCGAATTGTCCCCATAGAGAAATTTGTTGATGAAGGCTTGCGCTGCGCTGTTTTGACGACTGGAGGCCTGACAGTGGGAGTGGCCTCCCTCGATGACATAACCGAAACGATCCTCGATGCCCATAGCCTTCCAGACCTCTTCGGCACCCTTCAAAGAGATGTAGCCTGACTCATCGCCCAACCACTCATAGTCCGGATTACCGAATGCCAAGAAGGCACGTGGCGCGATCATGGCGATCAACTCGTGGTGGTCGTAAGGGATTTGGCTGGTCTTACCGTTGAAGTTGTTCTTGAAGCTGGTGAGGAACCAATCGTAGTTGGTATTGGAGATGCCCTCCACGCTGCTACCGATTTTCTCGCTCACACGCCACGAGTTGATACCGCCTCCACCAGACTCTTGTGCGATGGTAAGTGCGATACGCTCATCGAAAGCGCCTGCGAACAAGGCCATTTTACCTGCGTAAGAACAGCCTGTGACAGCGATGTGGCCAAGGTCTGCCTTGATTTGGTCCTTCACGATTTCCAAACCATCGATTAAGCGGCTGATACCCCATGACCAAGCACAGTAGTCCGCCTTGGTGTTGAATGTGCCGGGATAGAGTTTGTAGAATGGATCGTTTTGGCTTCTGCCACCGCCGCCGAAACCGCTGTTGTACTCTGCGATTTGCGAATGGGTGAATGGCACTTGGATGCATTTGGAGAAGTAACTCGAGCTCAAGCTTCCCGTATTTCCGTCCATGCCGATGACGATAGGGTGGGGTCCATTCCCGGAAGGGACTGATATCTTGCTGGTTAAGGTTAAAGTGTTGCTGCCGTTATAAATTTTCACGGTCAATGTTCCTCCGCTGTAGGAGGCCTCTAACTTGTCGAATTTCGGTTTCTCTCCGATCTCCCAGAATTCGATCTCACGTTTGATCTCGTTACGACGACATGACCAGTCGCAGAAATTGGTCACACGTCCACTGCCGTCTGCCCATTCGAATGGATCTGGCAATGTGGAGCAGCTCTTCAAATTGTTTTTGTTCAAAGAGGATGGTTCCGCACAATCGGCACCAGTGTTCTCCACGTTGTAGCTGATAGGATATACGCCTGATTCATTGACAGAACCGCCGCCTTGGTGTACGCCTGGGTTCTGTTCTCCTGGATCTTTTTCGCCCGGATTCTCAACTACTGTCTCATCGGAAGTGCACTTCACATCATCCACGTAGAAATCGATCAAATCAGCGTCGCTGCCCGAATCCTTGGTCTGGATGTAGAGTTTGACGCTGGTGGCGGAGGAGGGAAGGGTGATATCACCAGTAACCTTGGTCCATGTTTTACTTTTGGCGGAAACGGAACCGATGGTCTTGTATTGAGTCTCTCCGCCGTCGCTGTATTGGAAACATAGTTCGAATCCACATTCACCTAGGCCAGAGCCGCTTTCAGCAGGTGTCTCAGGAGCGGAAGAGACACTCATGCCTTCCACGATTTTGTAGTAAGCCTGCTTAGGTTTGTATTGGCTGTTGAATATCAACGGGTTTTGGCTAGACCTCCAGCTCATACCATCTTGGGTGCCCCAGAAGACGACAGCGCTGATGTTCTCTTTGAACTCCTTATAGATGTCGAACAAATCCTTGATGTAGGAGGCTTGCGCACTCTCGCTGGAGTTGGTGACGTCCAACTCGGTCACTTGGATGTCGCAGCCTATCTGAGCGAACCGTTTCACAGCATTTCTGTAACGGTTCTTGTCCGGATAGTTGGTCGCCAAGTGTGATTGCATGCCGACTCCGTCGAGATTTCCCTCCTTGTAGCATGACTCCACGATTTTAGCGATGCTCTCCAACTTTCCGTCGTTGTACTCATTATAATCGTTGTAATACAGTTTACAGCTTTTAGGCGCATATTTTCTCGCATACTTGAAGGCGTTGTGGATGAACTCGTCGCTTTTGTAGATCTTCACCCAGTAAGAGGCTCCGTTTTGAGTGTTGTTGTCGCCTCCATCGCGAAGGCCACCTTGATCTTTGAATGCCTCGTTCACCACGTCCCATGCGTAGATGTTAAGTTTAGGATAGGCTGAAGTGACAGCCTCGATTGTGTTTTTAATGTAGTTTTCCATCCGTTGGTTCATCACCTCCTTGGAGACGTCCGCTCCATTGTTGGAGAAGTTCTCCTTGAAGAACCAGGAAGGGGTTTGGCTATGCCATACGAAACAGTGGCCTCTGAGCGGAATGTTGTTGTCGCTGCAGTATTGAAGAATGGTTTTGGCCCCTTGCCCGAGACGTACTTGTGGGTTGACGTTGTTTCCCTTGGATTGGCTGGCGCTTTGGTCCAACATTGCGTCAGGTTTCAACTCGTTTTCTGGTGTCACACTGTTAAAGTGTGTTTGAACCAGCTGTTTTGCCTGCGACTTGCCGGCTTCCATGGAGGAGAGGCAAGTTCCGATCTTGAAGTAATCTGCATAAGCTGCCTTGAGGGAGATGATATCCCCTGTAGCCGCGCTGCCTCCGCCCGTGGATGTGGAGAAGGAGCTTCCGTCGAAATAGACATAAGCCTCAACGTCGTAGGTGCCTCCCGCAACGAAATTTGTTGAGGATAGTGCTGGTCCGTTCCAGTAATTTCCTCGATTTGAGACTTTGAGGGATTTTGTGCCCGAGTGGGCTACAGAAGAGGAACCGGCGATCGTTTCGCCTCCTCTCGCCGACCAACTTCCAGCTCCGGATTCGAAGTCCTCTTCGATCACGGTACCGGCAGTCGCTGTACACAACGCGGCGAATAATCCCATAGGGATCATTAGGTACTTTTTGTCCATAATAAAACTATAAAATTGAATAACTATTGAATAACTGTAATAATCCTAAATAGTAGTTGCTGAATAGTTGTGAATTTGATGGATAACCATACTCCACCCTGGACTAGGCGGTAGTCTTCGAACAATCTAATTTTTATGACAACTATTGAATAACTGAATAACCTTTGCGCTAAAGTGCTTGTTCCATCTATGTGTTTTTCATCTATCAATCACTTAGCGTCGCAAATATAGAATAAAATCCTCTACTTGGAGAACTTTTTTTGGGAAAAGTGTTGTTTTGTATTCTAATAGATTAGAAATCAAATATTTATATTTGAGCAATTATCCATTCCATGACAAAAACCGTGAGGCAACTTAATATCGCCACCGGGAAGAGTCCCGCTCCTCTAAAAGCCGCTATAATGCTTACGATTAGCGCAGCTAAACCCGCGATAGGCCATTGGGTAGCCTCCATGATGGCGGGGAAGGTCATCACGGCGAGTGTCACGTAGGGCACATAATAAAGAAATGAACGAACGAACGGGTTGCTGATGGGTTTACGAATCAGCGTAAGGGGTAACACACGGATCACAAAAGAGACGATGGCCGCCACGAAAATGTAGATGTAGACATTATGGCTCATTTTAGATCCTCCTCTTTAACTGGTTTGACAATGGCCGCTACGGTTGCGATCAGAATGGTCAGGATGATGGTGCGTGTACCTCCTGACAACTCCTTGATACAAGGCGTTAGGGTGCAAAGGTAGCTCAAGGCGAAGCTGGCCGCCACGGCGAGTGCCACCACTTTGTCCTTTTTGCTCGGTGGTATGATGATGGCGATGAACATGCCATAGAGTGACACGGAGAGGGCGCTTACCACGCTAAGCGGAAGTAGGTTGCCCAACCATATGCCCATGAAGTCACCTGCGCTCCACATGAAGATGGCGAGCAGCGCGCAACTGTAAAAGTGGGTGGTGGAGAGGTAGCCTGGACGGGCGATGGATACGCCGAAGAATTCGTCTGTGATGCCGAACCCGACCAATAGTCGGTGGAAAAATGGCGCTTGGGGGTCAAACCGTTGGCTTAACGAACAACTCATTAAAAGGTAACGCGCATTGGCGATCAGAGTAATGATGGCCACTTCCGCATAGGTGGCTAGGGTGGCTATGGAGGTGTAGAGCCCATTCTCTCCAGCGGAGGCATGGTTGAGGAAACTGGCAAGGAATCCTTGGATGGGGGAGAGACCCGCCTTACGAGCCACTAAGCCCAAGGAAAAAGCTACGGCGAAGTAGCCTAGTCCGATAAGAAAACCATCGTGTAAACCCTCTTTTAAATTTTTAATATTCATCCGTATTCCCTCTCATAACTTTGCGCAAAGTTACGAAAGATTGTCGTCAATTGTGTTTTTTAGCATATAATTACTTGGCGTATGGTGAATTTTTATAACTTTGCCCCCGTTTCCCAGCAAAAGATGGGTGTGAATGTGCGTGATTATGTGTGGAAACTTTTAATAGATATCAGTGTTAAGAGAAAAATAACAATCATAAGATATGAGAATATTTCTGAAGTGTTTATTGGTGTTGACATTGCTTTGCAATATCACGGGCGCCTATTCCGAAGGTATTTTGATTTTTGAGATTTCGGATGCCCAGAACAAACCAGTAATGGATCTCTCGGTAGAGGTCAAGAAAGATGGTGTATTGTACAAAACCTACACCACCGACGAGAGTGGACGTGTTGTCGATTTGTCCATCCCTAGTGGCAAGTATTCATACTCGTTCAATTACGGCGATTTGGGTACGGATACCTTTAGTGTGAAGGATGCCGACTATACGTGGATCAACTTGGACTATAGAAAGTGGATCATTAGTTTCAAGGATGAGGATGGCAAGCCAATCGCGGATAAGAGAGCCGCGATATTCAAGGTGGAGACAGACCTATCCGAACACTTGGTGGCTGAGAAGTTTTCGAATGCCTCTGGTATGGTCGAGTTCCTCGTTCCCGAAGGAAATTATAAATATGAAACCTTCAGAGGTACGAATTATGTGACGGTAAAGGATGAGAACATCAATACCGCCTTGGCCATGACAGGAGGAGAGACGACCCACGAAACATACTTCTGCTTCGTTAAGGATAAAACAACCAAGGAGCCTGTCGCTATCTATGCCAAGGATGTTGAGGTGACCCATATCGCTCCGGATAGTGTTTATCTGTTCGGTTCGGCGGATGCCAATAGCGAGAGTGTCGCTTATGGATATGTAAAGTACAGTAAGACAGCTACCTGTGTCTCTTGTACCCCTGGTACTTATACGTGTAAGGTGGCGACAAAGGAGTATTCCACCATCATCGATACATTTGAGGTGGATGACAACACACCAATCAAAGACAATGTGGTCTATTTGGTGCTTCCTAAATTGCCTGGTGATTCGACCAATAGGGGGGATGACCCGGATAAGAATAAGAGACCGGGTTCCGACACCATCACGATTGAGAATCCTTATCACTTGGATATCTTTGTCATTTCAGCGATTGATTCCGTGACGCCTATCGAGGATGCGGAAGTGAAGTTGTATGCCTCTAGAAATTACTCTATTTCTTCCCGAGGTCTGACGGATGAGAAAGGTTATTCGGGCTGGTATGTCGCTGAGGGATCTTATGATGTAAACGTTTACAACGCGTCTGAGAGATATTTCCATGTGACGAGCGACACGGTGCTTTATATGTATGTCGATCCGTTGAAAATGCCAAAGGTATATTTCGAGTTCTACTATGATGGTGAGCGTTTTAATCCAACTTCAGTGAATGAAATCATAGTATCCTCTTGGTATGATTACGAGTTTGAAAAGAGAGTCCTCGGAACCCATGATGAGGAGACAAACACCTATATCTACGACAAGCCGTTATTGCTTTCGGAAGGATCTTATATGGCCTCCTTCTATATTGACGAGAAGGACTATAGCGAACGAGCATACTATAGCTTTGATGTTAATCCGGAGGACACAGTGGTCATTGTGAAGGCGGAGTATGATCCTATCTACAACGTGAAAATCATTTTGAAGGACATCAACGGAAATGTCTTCGAGTCCCGCCAATACATTGATATGGGAGCAAGACGATTGGTGACGGATAGTCTAGGTTGCTATTCTGGCAAGATGCTGAAGGGTAATTATACCTTCAGCGCATTTGATGAAGTGCAAAACGTGGAACTTGTTTCGGACACGACACTTTACTTCCAATCCAAAGCGGAACATGCCAAGCATGTTAATTTCCAATTCCTTCATGATGGAAAGATGGTCTATCCACAAATCATGAATATGGATATCAAGACATTGGATAATAGATCTTATTCAAAAGCCATTTCACATTTCCATTCAGAATATAAGGGAAACACGAATGTTTGGGTATTCGATGAACCAACCCTTTGTGAGGCGAATGATTATTACGTGGAGTATGAATTAAAGGATTATGAGTATAACGGCAAATTCCAGACAAATTTCAACGTGTCGGCTTCTGCCAGTGAGGATACGACCATTTATATCGTAGTTCCTGTGAAACGTTCCGTAAACATTACGGTGATGGATGCGAACCATGGTTTGGTGAAGGGTGTGTTCGGTAATATCTATAAATATGACAGCACAGGTGTCTTGATGGATGACTTGGAGTATGACAATGCTAACCACCAGTTGATAAGAACCAATGCGGGTGGTGTGATCATCGACCACTTGGTGCCAGGAAGATACCAGTTGAGAATCATCGACATGAAGAGGGACTTCATTGTAAAGGATTACGACTTGGAGTTGGAGGTGATCAACAACGTACCGATGTATGATGTGAAATATTATGTGCAATATCAAAGCACGAAAGCGCCGGTGAAGGGTATCTTGTTGGATGTGAACAAGGAGAACGTTGTTTACAACAATAATTACACGGACGAAAATGGTCTTGTGGAATTCTTCGCTGAGGCTGGTGACTACAACTATCAACTTCACTATGGAGAGGGCCACAGCGCTTCCTACAAGATGACAAAGGATACCACGATTTATATTTATGTGGAGGATCCTGTCTTAATCGACTCCATGCACATCTTAGGCTGTGCATGTATGTCGCATAATGACACGACGCCTGTCAGTGTATTCTTCTCACCTGCCAATGCGACGTTGAGAGAATTCGATTGGGTGGTGGACAATGAGATTATGGCGCATGTCACCAGTGATGGCAAGTTGGTCACCAATGATATCGAGACGGATGGTTTCGTGACTGTGACCGCCATCAGCAAGGATGGTAGCGGTGTAAAGACCTCCAAGAAGTTCTATGTGGGCAATGGCAATTGCGGCGCCGCTCTTATGTTGAATTTTGCGGATACGAAAGATAAGGATATGCCGTTGATGACGGATTCGGTCGCTTTGAAGGCCACCTTCTCAGCTGCGGATGAGTTCTCTCATTCCTTCATCTATCAATTCTCTACGGATAGCGTTCATTGGACCAATTTGTATGGACCAACTAATCAAGCGGAGGTTTCACTTCCTGCCGATACATTCAAACAAGATGCGCTTATCCGCGTCTTGTCTGGTGCGGAGGAGGCGGACGTCGTAAACTTCGCAAAAACGGGCACCCCTTCTTGTGGTAGTGATAAGATGTCCGACACATTGTCTTTGAGAATCAATCACCTTACACCAGTTAACTGGCCGGATTCAATTTGTGCTTCCACCAAGGAGATCACTTTGTCGGTAAGTACCGAGGAGTTGGGCTCATTGGCTGAGGGGTATACCATCGTATGGTACCAGAGACCTGCCTCAGTGGACACCTTCCAAAAATTGGATAAGGATGGTCAGACAACCATTCAGGTGACATTGGATTCGACAACCGCTTACAAGGCTGCGGTGCAAAAGGGTGATTTCATCTCCGCATATGTTCAACAAAATGTCTTTGTGGAGCAACTATTGGATTTCCACATCGCGGTTGACCACGATACGATCTGTTTGGGTGACACGCTCCATTTGGCCGCTGTAGTGACGGCTGGAGAGGCTGGCGCTTATGCTTGGTGGAATGGAAGCGAGAAAGATTCTGCGGTGACACTTGCGGCGGATCAATATTACGCGGTGAAGGTTACTCCTAAGTATAATATCTGTCCATCCAAGAGCGATTCAGTGAAAGTCACAATCGATACCCCTGTGGACTTCAATTTGAACATCGACCGCACCATCATGTGTGTGACCGATGCGGAGGGTGTTCAGATGAAGATCGATACATTGAGCGCCGCCTTGGGTAAGGTAGTTTGGAGCGACGCTTCCAACGGTGGTTCGCTTCATGCGGTTCCTACCGCCACAACGACCTATTCGGCAGCAGTCTCTTCTCTATTTGAAAAGTGTCCGACCATCACGAAGGATGTGACCGTGAAGGTGAATGAATCCTTGGGTGTCACTTTGAAATCAGACACTTTGACTCTTTGCCAAACAGGTAATGACACCATCCGATTGACTGCACAGGTCATCTCCGGCGAGGTGAAGGAGTTTGTATGGTGGAATGGACAAAGGACCCGGGAAACCACAATGGCGCTCGTGCCACAAGCGAGTGTGACTCCTTGGGTAGTGGTGGTGGACAGCATCTGTCCTAACTATAAGGATTCCGTGGTGATTACGGTAGATCAACCGATAGATTTCTCTTTGTCTATTGACCGCACCAATTTGTGTGTGACCGATAGTGATGGCATCCACATTAAGATCGATACCATCAGCGCGAAATTGGGCAAGGTGGTATGGAGTGACTCTACGAATGGTGCTACTTTCCATGCGGTACCTCAAAACTCTACGACTTATTCCGCGACTGCCGCATCTCCTTTGAACTTATGTCCATCGATGACGAAGAGTGTTGCGGTGAAGGTGAACGAGACCTTGGCAGTCTCTTTGAATGCCGATGTGGTGGATATCTGCCAATATGGTAACGACACCATCACTTTGACTGCTGAGACAATCTCCGGTGAGGCGAAGGATTATATTTGGTGGAACGGACAAAGAACCCAACAAAACATCATGAAATTTGTTCCTCAAGAGAATGTGACTCCTTGGGTGGCTATCGCCGATGGTATTTGTGCGGATTCCGACAAGGATTCCATCGATATCAGGGTGGCAAAACCATCCTCTGTGACCATCTCTTCTACCAATAAGGTGTTTGAATATCGCAGCGACATCAATTTGGTGGCTACCACCTCTTCATTTGTTTATGGTCCATATTCATGGTACTCTGTTGAAGCGGATGGTGGTGAGTATAAATTGAATACCACCGATGAGCCGAACACTTCCGATCTTCCTACGGGAGATATCTCTTACTATGTATTGGTGGAGAATGGTGAGTGTCCAGTTATCGTGAGTGATATGATTAAGATGCATTTGGTGGATAACATCGTGATCCCTACCATCTTCACCCCATATGTGGCGGATGGACAGAACGATGATTTCATGCCAGGTTATCCAGTGATCATTTATGACCGTTACGGAAACATCGTTTGTAACTCAGACAATGGTTGGGACGGTAACTACAGAGGTAAGTTGGCCGATCCGGGAGTTTACTATTATGTGTTGACCTTGAAGGATGAGAGAGTCGTGAAGGGTACAATTGAATTGTTTAGGAAATAATATGGAGGATGTAACAATGAAAAAGTTATTTCTAACCTTATATACCATGGGCTTGATGTCAGGAACCATGGCGCTTCATGCGGAACAAGTCAGCAACTTCTTGAAGTTGAATAATACCGGTGTGGAGAATCTAGTCTCAAAATACAAGGATGGTAAGGTCCTCTTTGTGAGAAATGACAGTACTTTCGTGGCGGATGTCAATGAAGAGGGTCGTTTGTCCAACGTTTCATATACCGACGATTTGAAGCGCATCATGCATGATGGCCAAGTCGCTTATGGTTCAAAGAGCGGTCAGCTCTACTACTCTTGCGAGGGTAAGATCTTCACCGCGAAACAACGAAAAAATGGCAAGTGGGTCAATTACCAGAATATTGAGATCCCTGGTACGACTGTACAACGTGACAAATACGAAGGATCTGTATTGGCCTATGCCAACTGGCGTTATATGCCGAATGATTCCATTGTTGTCCAAAACCCTACGTTGAATGAGGATGAGACGGAGCTTTATTTCGCCTCTAATATGTATGGATCCGACGGTATGGATATTTGGAAATGTACCAAGGTGGCGGATGGTGTTTGGAGTGCACCTGAAAAATTGGGCGGCAATGTGAATAGCAAGGCGGATGAAGATTTCCCTTATGTGCGTCCTGATGGCAAGATCACCTTCGCTTCAAATAGAAGCATGGGCAACTCCCGACCTGAGGCTGGGAAATATGATGTCTATATCGCTCATCTTTCCAATAACAAAAAGCCACAACTCTATGCGGATGTTGCCCAAAAGGAAATGGAGGCTTTGCAGGCGAAATGGGAGGCAGAAGCGAAGGCACAAGCGATTGCCGATTCTTTGGCCTGGGTTTCGGTTTCAAATGGGGGGCGTAAGGTCTTTGTCGATCACGCTACGGGACATATTATTATTAGGGATATCGTAAGTGACGATTTCCGTCGTGCCGTTGGTGATACCATCGATAAGTTCGGTGAGGTCTACATCGACCGTAGCACGGGTGATACCCTAAAAGGAGGAGACTCCGCTTCCCGCCAGCTAGCGATTAACCAACCAGCGTCTGATCAACAAACGAATGGCACAATATCTGGGTCTGTTTACGATGGAACTCTTGCGGAGAATGGAGGTTCGGTTGTTACGTCTCCTGTAGTGTCTGATCCGAACACATCTGATGCTTCGAATGAGGAAAAACTTGCGGAATTGCAAAAGCAAAAGGAGGAGCGACTAGCCAAGGAGAAGGCGATGGCGCGAGAGAAACAGATCGATAAAGTTTTGGCTGCCAACCCGGATTCTGTGGTTAAGGTCTCAACGAATGTCCTTGCCACCAAGGAGATGCGTATCTTCTATTTCGAGTTTAACAAAGGTATTCCAAACGGAAGTTACAAAGAGGATTTGGAGGTGGTTCTGGACTTCATCAACGCCTATCCAGACAGTAAGTTCCTGATAGTCGGTCATACCGATGAACGTGGTTCTGACGAGTATAACATGGCTCTCTCGGAGAAGCGTGCGGAGTGGGTATTCTTCAACTTGTTGGTGAAGGGTGTCAAGTTGGACCGTATGCAGACCAAAGGAGAGGGAGAGAGACATCCATTGGTGAAGAATGCTCAGACTGAGGAGGATCACCAAAAGAACCGTCGTGTTGAAATCCATAAATTGAATTAAATCGGGGCATGAACGTTCCATATTTGATATAGAAAAATGAAGAATAATAGGATTGTAAAAGTTGTAGTCGCACTTTGCGCATTGTTTAGTGTCGGCTCATTGCAAGCTCAGCAAGACTTGATGCTTTCGCAGCAATTCTTTTCACGTATTAATGTGAATCCGGCAGGTACTGGTAACAATGAGAAGTTTGACCTCTTTGTTTTGGGGCGCTTCCAGTGGGTCGGTGTAGACAAGGGTCCGAAAATCGGTTTGATGAACTTCACAGGTTATAGCGAGAAGTTCAAATCCAGCCTTGGTCTCTCCGTTTTCCATGACCATTTGGGTATCGGACATAACACCACCAACGCCCAAGTGGCCTATTCTTACCATTTGGATATTACGGAGAAGTATATCCTCTCTTTGGGTCTCTCCGCTGGTGCCAATTTCGGCTATTTTAATCCACAGGACCATATCATGCGTGACGAGAGCGAGTATACCGATCAAGAGACTTACGTGCAGGAGAAGACCACAGAGGTGACTCCTGATATGAACTTCGGTTTGGAGTTCACTTCTAAACATTGGATGATCGGTGCGTCATGTACCCACTTGTTGAATGATAGTTCCACCACCTTCAAGGCGGGACGTCACTTCTATGTTTATGGTAGAGGATTCATCCCTGTCTCTGAACATTTCGACATTGCTCCAGCCATCGCTTATATGCATAAGAGCCAGACCAACATTTTGGAAATTAATGCGATGGCCTTCTACAACCGCTTCATTTGGGGAGGCGTGACATGGAAGCCGGATTTGTCAAATCCTGCCGATATGTCCATGATGGCCTTCACCTTTGGTATTGAGTTTTTGGAGAAATTCCGTGTGGGTTACACCTTCGATTTGAATTTGGGTAGATACAATAATCTGCCTTCTAATACCCATGAGATATTGCTTTCTGTGCAATTCTAGTGGCCTAGGATATTATCAAAAAAGAGGGAGGATGAATCGTCTGGTTCATCCTCCCTTGCTTTTTGCCCTATTGGGCGATATTTGAAGAAACGTTTAATTTTTTTTATTTTCTGTGGTGAGGTCCACCGTGGTGTTTGCCATCACCTGGTTTGCCAGGCATATTGCATTTAGGACCCATCTTTCCGCAGTGAGACTTCATCATGATCAACTCTTTTTGCTCCTCAACGGTTAGGTTGTCGAAGTTGACCCATTTTTGCTCCATTTCAGTCTTCTTTGCGGCCATCTCCGCCTCACGTTGGTCGATCTCTGCCTTTATTGCCTTTAGAACCTCCTTTTGCTCCTCTACAGAGAGGCTGTCAAGTTTCATGAATTTCTCGCAAAGCGCCTTCTTTTCTGGGGTAATCTCTCCTCCTAGCGGACAACCGGGGCCAGCGTTCATCGTTGGACATCCTTTCATCTCTTCCCCTTGACATTCTGGTTTCATATCTCTTGGTCCGTGATGGGACCCACCATGGCCATGGTGCATAGGACGCATTTCCGCTTCGATAGGAGCTCCCTCTTCGTTTGCGCAACACTTGTTGTTCTTCCCGCATTGGCAACATGAGGTTGCTAACAAAGCGGCCATTAAGCCTGTTGTGGCCAATAAAAACAATTTTCTCATGATCATATAATTTTAAAAGTTATCAATTGTTACCTTTTCACATAGACAAATTTATAAAAGCATATTGAATCCACATAATTCTATCGACGAATAGGCGTATTGTATCAGTAAATGTAGGGGATTTTATCGGTGAAAGGTTGTTTATTGATTTCTTGAATCATTATCATTGAATAAATATGCCATTATTTCATGGATTCATGAATAATCTGCCATTGCTTGTGAATTTATATGCCATGTTGTCGTATTAATATACGATATATTTAATTTGCATGCGTTTTGATTTATTACCTTATGAAAGCCGAAAGGCGATGTGTGTATTATTTTTTATTTTCACTTAATTGGAGGAATTAACATGAAAAATGATTGGATGTTTGGTAATCCTATGTTCGGAAAGATGTTTGAGGTGAAATGGGGTGCTCCTATGCCGCCGCATTTTGGTAGGCCTATGTGTCATCCGCATCACCATCATGAGCACCCGTGTCATCCTGAGCACATGTGCCATCCGATGCCTGCGCATCACCCGCATCATCCATTCCCTTGGGGTGGACATAACCCTTTTGAATGTGGATGTGCGAAGAGGCACGAGAAAGGACATTTGAGGGTGAATGTTATTGAGAATGAGGCTGAGTATGTGATTGAATTGTGTGTGCCTGGTAGAGCGAAGGAGGATTTGAATCTCTATGTTGAGGCTGAACTGCTTCATGTGGAGACGGTTGAGAAGGATCCTTGTGCCTCTGATGTTCAGACGAACTACTTAAAGCGTGGGTTTGTTTTGAAACCGGTTAAGGAAGTTTTCGAATTGCCTGAGGATGCCGATATGGAAAAGGTATCCGCTAAGGTGGAGAATGGAATCCTAACGGTTGTTGTCGCCAAGAGGGATAAATCAGGTGAGATTAAAAAGATCGAGATAGCATAGTCACGTTGCTTAAGGTCATAAAAAAAGGCTGTCGAATGCGACAGCCTTTCTTTTTATAAGGTGATAATGGATTATTCAGCCTTACCCTTAGAACCAAGAACGTTAACGATCTTGTGAGTGTACATCTTAA
>JAKSKY010000080.1 GCA_024401515.1 Paludibacteraceae bacterium
GACGCGACTGTTTCCATGAAGGATGCCAAGGGAATTCAAGGAAAGGTTTACTCTTTTGATTTGAACATAACTGCGGGAGCTTGTGAATATGATACCACAGTGAAGGTGACTGTCGGTAGAGGTCAATTGACCGGAGCGCTCTTCGCTAATGGTGAAGAGACCAAGGAGTTCAATACTTGTGGTGGTGAGAGCGTGAAGTTGTCCACTACCCATACAGGTACAGATTTCGTGTGGACCAATTATGATGGAGAGAAGATTGGTGAGGGTACTTCCGTGGAGGTAAATCCTGAAACCACTACCACATACATTGTATCTTTCACCAACAAGTGTGAGACTTCCGATACCATCGAGGTGAAGATCTTCCCATTCTCTGTGGAACCACTCTTCGACAGGTTGAATACTGAGATATGCGAGGGTGAGTCCGCTAGCGCCAAATTGGTCTTGAATGGATATGATCCTGATATGAAGGGTTCATACATCAAATGGTTCAAAGATGGTGAGCATTTGAGTGATTTGGATGGTAAGGTTGAGATGAACATTAAGAAAGCTAGCTTGGCTGATGCTGGCGTATACACCTTTGAGGCAAGTAATGGAATTTGCCTGGCGACCAACTTGACAGAGGTGACTTCCGCTACTTTGGCAGTGAAACCATTTGTTTCATTCGCGGAGACGCCAAGTGTTGTTGTCGTGAGGGGAGAAGAGGCTACATTGTCTCTTGATCAATTGAAACCGGCTGAAGCGACTCTCTCTTGGAAGGGCGATTCCCATGAGGGTGAAGGAAATCCTTTCGTGGTTTCAAACGCGACTTCCGATGAGTTGTTCAAGGTTCAAATAGAGGCTGAAAATTATTGTGCGCGTGATACACAATTGCAGTTGCTTGTCGATGCTAAGGTGATGGTTTCCGCATCCACAGAAACAGCCGTGATTTGTTTGGGTGATGAGGCGCTTATCGAAGCTGACACTACCGGAACCGGTAAATTGCTTCGTCCAGATGAGTATAAGCTTACTTGGTATGCTTGCGATGAGTCAGGCAATTGTAAGGCACTTTCCAACAAGGGTCTTACTTTAAAGGATAAAGCTTCCTCTACCACTTCATATTATGTGGAGGTGGTTTACGGAGAACAAACCGTGGAGAGTGAGAAGGTTCCTGTAACCGTTGTCCTTCCGCCTGTTTACGATGTGACAACAGGTGCTGTTTCATGTTCCGGTGAGGAGGTTGAAGTCACCGTGAATGTTTCAGGTGATGCCGAGTATGAGATCGCTTGGGAGAATGGTACCACCGGAGCGACAACACAGGTTGCCCCTGAGAAGACCACAACTTACTCTTTCACCATAACCCAACAAGGTATTTGTCCTATAAAAGATCAAGTTGAGGTGATGGTTAAGGAGAAACCTGCGGTAACATTGGATGAGAGTGCTACTGTATGTAGCGGATCTGGCGTGACATTTGAACCTGAAGTGACGGGTGATGATATCATCTCTTATCAATGGGAAGATCCTTCCGGCGCAGTCATCGCGAAGACACAAAAGTTGTCCATCGAAACGGCTGAAGCAGGTAAGTACACATTGACTGTTGTCTCTGAGTCTTGTGGTGAGGCTTCCGCTTCCCAAGAGGTGAACGTTGTGCCACTTCCTGAGGTTAGCATTGATTCCATCAATTTGAAGACCCGTAGAATTGTCGCTGAAGGAGCGGTTGAATATAGAATTGATAAGGAATCATGGAGCACTGAGGATACTTATGAGAATTTGCTCTATGATCTTCCTCATACCGCCTTCGCTCGTGATGAAAACGGATGCGTGGGTATGACCGTATTCGTTGTGATGGCACCACCAATCGCTATCCCAGAATACTTCTCTCCTGATGGTTCTGGCCAAAATGACACATGGGATGTCTCTTCTATCTTAGATTCTTATCCAAAGTCTACGGTTAAGATTTATGACCGTTATGGTAAACTCGTGGCTGAGTTGGAGGGAGACACCTCTGAGTGGGACGGAACCTACAATGGCCATCCATTGCCATCTACCGATTATTGGTATACGATCCATGTGCCTGAAATCGCTAAGATTTTCAAAGGCCACTTTACTTTGATACGTGGTAAATAATTCCATATGATTTAGGGCGGGTGTATCTGAAAAGGTATACCCGCTTTTTTTGTTGCCGCCCCTCCCACTAAATAATTCTTTATTGCTATTGAAACATTTCTTTATGGAACGTTTCTTTATGGAACGTTTTGTTTTACCTTTGTACTTATAAATGATAACTATTTAATTCTTTTATTCATATGAAAAAGATTTTTTTCCCCTTCCTTGCCTTGCTTTTGCTCGTTTCATCTTGCAAGGATTCTGTTAGTACATTCGTTATTGAAAAGGCTGTCGCCACTTTAAACAGTGAGTTACCATTGAGTAGTGGCCAGTACATTACCATGGATAGCGCCGTTTGCAACTCCAATCAGAAAGTTGTCTCTTTGTATTATACGGTCGCATTCCCGGAAAGTGTGGAATTAGATATGGATAAGCATATCAATAGTTTGGATGAGGCGACGATAGCCAATGTGGTTTCAAACGGTATGCGTAAAGATCCTAAAATCGTTTCCATTTTTGATTTGATGGCTGATCAAGACTTTACATTGGATCTCGTCTATTGTGGTGATGGTAGGATCATCCGTACTTTTTCTATTAGTAAGGATGTTTATGGACATGATCTAGCTGAGAGTGATGTTACAAATAGCGAAATCTCTCATATGAGAACTGAGTTTGCGAATCTTAAGAAACAACTCCCAGTTCGTATTGATGAGGTGACTATCTTAAATGACTGTAATTTGGATGAAGAAAAGAAATTGGTTACATATGTATACCAACTTTCTTTAGGGGAAAATGAATATTCTGAGGAAGAATTGGAGGAAATTGTTTCTCTACTTCGTGGCAATCTCTTATCTGTGATTGCCGGTCCAAATATGGCTCTTTATACCAAAAATAACTTTAGTTTTAATTATCAGTATTTCGATTCTAACAACGAGCTTCTTTTTGAAATTCCTTTCACGCCAGAGGATTATAAATAGTTAATCATAGAATTTTCATCATTACGGGAGGAATGGAATTACTTTATTTCTCCCGTTTTTTTGCTCTCTCAGAGAGATATTATGGTTTGTGACATAACATAACAAAGGAGGACGGCATATACCGTCCTCCTTCGTCTTATTTATTGTCTATGAGTTGACGTTTACACAACGTCTTATTTACAGATGACTACCTGTTGGAAATCCTTGGATTTTATTAGGTAACTCTTCGCTGGATAACCAACCTCTTTTAATTGGTTAGCGATCTCTTGGGTTTCCGCAGAGTGGATGGTGATGGTGCCCAATTCCACTCCGTTCATCTCATAAACGGAAACGGTGGTAGGGAATTTAACGTCGTTGCATTCGACATTGATAACACCAGTCTCATCCACCTTGCCAATTTTGATCCAGTCAAGGTTAGCGTATGGACCTGTAATCACCGCCTTTAATATATGCTCACCTTCGGTCAATTCGGTTGTTTGTCCTTTGACGGTGGTGTAGAGGTCAAAGTCACCTGTATTGGTCACCTCAATGTTCTCCGTGATCTCCTTGTTGTCCAAGAACAATTGGAAACCTGCGCCATCCAATCCGCTCGCCACGCGTGCTTCGAAATCGTAGGTTTGGGTCTTCTTCACGTTCACGGTATACTCTAACCATTCGTCTGTTTGGGTATAACCAATTGCGTAGCCCTCGTCGTTGGTGACGATGTCCACACGGTCCTCGCGGTAAGCGTTTCCTTGGTTCTCCATGTCAGCGTCATAGTAGGCTCTGTTTTGTCCACCCTCATCGTAATCCTCGAATTCAATCTTACCAGGAATCTCATGTGCGATGCCATCGTATGGTGATTGAGGGATGAGGACAGCGTTGCTGGTGAAGTACCAGTAGTCGAAATCAAACAACTCGGTGTTGTTGGCACCCTTGAAGACGAAGTATAGATCGTGAACACCGATGGTGTTGGAAACTTCACACTCAATCTCCTTCCAAGCACCATTGGTATTGGTGACATTCAATTTACCGATCAATTCACCATCCATCTTGTCTACGTGAATCTCGATCTCCGCATTGTTGCGGCTGTTGACATTGGCGGTGAAGATATCACCACCCATATCTCCGAAGTCCACGCAACGAACCTTGATGTAGTCGTTGTTATGGATCTTGGTGATGTAGACACCATTGTTGTTCTTTCCTGCCTCCAATCCTCTACTGAATGCCTTGGTCTCTGCCTCCACACGCTTGAATGGATCCAAGTTGTGGATTGGTTTTTGTACGCCTAGACTGGTCATTTTAAGCTCAGGAATAGTTCCGTCTGGGTTCCATGTGAATTCTTCTACAGAGGAAGAACGGGTATATCCACCACCTCCTGGAAGTCTTTGGTCGTGGTAGAAGAAGAAGCTACGGCCCTTGAATTCGATGAGTCCGGAGTGGTTGGTGAAGGCCAACCCTTGTTGTCCCTTGTTCATGATGATGCCCTTCCATTCCCATGGTCCTGTTGGATTATCACTCCAAGAGTAAGAGATGCACTCAGGCACACCATGAGAGGCGTAGATCATGTAATATTTCTTTCCGTGTTTGTGGATCCAGGGTCCCTCCGTGTATTTAGAACCTTGTCCGCTTGGTGCGAAACCATTGTTCATATTGGTGACTTGAATGGCGTTGGCGCCTCCCTTGAAGGAGATCATGTCGTCATTCAACTTCGCATAGTACAATTTTGGATTACCCCAATATAGGTAGGCTTGGCCATCGTCATCGATCCAAACGGTAGGGTCGATATAATCCCAGTTTGGACCAGCCAAGTGGTTGTTGCCAGTCGCATTTTTGAATGGTCCTTCAGGACGATCAGCGACCGCTACGTTGATGGCACGTCCACCTCTGGTGGATTCTACTGTGACGTAATAGTAGTATTTGCCGTTGCGGCGGATACATTGTGCCGCCCAGTCTCCAGATACCTTGGCGTTTGGAAAGTCGTCGTGGGACAAGATGATGGTACCACGGTCGGTCCAGTTCACCATATCGGTAGAAGAGGATACTCTCCATCCGTTCATGGTGAAGAAATCACCACCTTGGTCGTTTCCTGTATACACGAAGACAGTGTCGTCGATCACTACCGGAGCAGGGTCTGGTGAGTAATAAGTTTGAATGATTGGGTTATCCGCCCAAGCAACTGATGCGGAGAGTCCCATGGCCAAACCGGCCATCCATTTTTTTGCTGTGTTTCTCATGTCTTTATATAAGTAAGATTTATATTCCCCAAATTTCTATATCGCAAATATAGAGTTGACGAGATACTTACTATATAAAATTAGTGGCAGATTGTATGAAAATAGTGTCAGATGGTTGATTGTTTGAAAGGCGGATTTTGATGGAATGGGGCTAGATTCCGCTTATTTATTGGCTTTGCTGAAAAGTCCGCAGGTGACATTCTTCCTAAAAATGACTAAAATATCGCCCTTCGCTTTCTCTCCGCGAAGTAGGTACATACACCATATCGCTAGGGTGCCGCCCCACTTGATTCCTTCCATCAAAAGACGATAGAGGTAGGATCCTTTGGAGATGGATAGGGTTCTGATCCTTTCGCTTAGGCCGACGCCCAATCCTAATTTGCGCACGAAGTCCACAGTGGTTCTTTTCGGAGGAATGCAATGTTGAACGGTAATGCCTGGAAAATAGTAGATGGGGAATCCCGCTTGTTGGATTCTTAGGAAGATATCTTTTTCTTCGCCACCAAGCAGAGAGTTGGCGGTGCGTCCCAATTGGGTGTTGAAATTGCCTACCTTCTCAATCGCTTTTCTGGAGATGCCCATATTGGCGCCGATGGGGTATTTATTCTTTTCAAAAAGGGTCACTTTATCTCCTTTATCTAGGGCGGAGACAAAACTTAAGGACCAAGGATTGATCCATTTAGGTTCTTCCGCTTCGAAGAAAGGGGAGATGGCTCCGCCAAATGCGCCTGCCTCCTTGTATTGTTCCAAGAAAGGAAGTAGGGTGGCGAGGTAGTTTTCTTGCACCATGGCGTCATCGTCCAGGAAGATGATCCAATCACCCTTCGCCTCCTCAATACCTCTGTTTCGGGCGAATGAAAGACCTTGCGAGGTCTCGACGAAGTAGTGGTAGTTGTTGGGGGCGAAATCTTGAACGTATCGTTCGCATTCCGCCGCTGTATTGTCGGTCGAATTGTTATTCACAAGAATTATTTCCCAACCCTCCTTCATGGTGTTTCGGGCTAGGTGAGCCAAACAATCATAAATGTATTTGTCTCGGTTATAGGTGCAAATAACAACTGAAAGCATATTGTTCGGTTTTATTCTTCCTCGCTGAAGATATTAAACTCATTTTTGATAGGGTAAACATCTTCGAAAGCGTCGTGGATTTCATCCCAGTAATCGTAGTAGATGTTTCCTTTCTTGCAGTTGGAGAATAGGAAATTGGCTACTTTAAGTACCATGTGCCTATTGTCTGGCTCAACGATGTTGATGCCGAATTGGCTCTCATTGATGGCGATGTTGGAAAGGTTCGCATTGGCTCTTCCCTCCACGGTGATAGCATATTCCCTCGTGATGTTGAAGTCGCAATAGGAGAGTTTGCTTCCCTTCTCTGATGAGAAACGAAGGCCATCCCATGTGCCTTTGCCGTAAGGGGTGAATTCGATGTGCTCAGATTCAGTTCCCTCTGCGATGAGTGTAGCTTGTTCGCCCACCTTGATGGCTCCGCTATAGTCGAAGTAGAATTTTACGCCTGGTTCAATCTTGACGGATGCGTTCCCTTGAAGAATAATGGCTCCTCCTTTGATGTAGTAGGAAATGGCCTGCTTCTTGATGTTGAGGTTGCCGTAAATCGTTTGGTCGGAACCGTTCACCACCAATAGGTTTTCCTTGTTGTCTTTGTATTGATTGCCTTCGCCGATGTTTTGGAATGCATCCAAGGAGGCGAAACTGATTGGGCTAATTCCGCAATTGCTGATGGTGTTGTTGGTGAAGCTGGTGAGGATAGGTGTTCCTCCTGAGATACCATAACCGAGTGATCCGTTGAAGGTGCAATCCTCGATGGAGACTTTGCTATTGCCCAAGTCCACCAAATATTTTTTGTTTCCGCCATTGTTGAGAATGACGTGTTTCATAATGTTTTCGGCGCGTTTAGAGGCATATCTGATGGCACCCCAACCACCGATTTTCTCTTTCAATCCTTGGAATGTGATAGGACTCTCTTGGGTGCCCTCCATTTTGAGCGCCGCGTCATCTGTGACATAGATGCCACCTGTGGTATCGGTAAAGGCGATTTTAACGCCTGGTTCGATGGTGACGCAAGCGGATCCTTCGATGCGTAATTCTCCGTCGATGATGTAATCGATTTCGCTATTGCCCTTTCTGAGCGTTGTGTTCTCGTAGATGGAACCGCGAAGGGTATCACTGATGAATTGAGCGATATAGGTATAGTTTTTGACTACCTCCACTGTGCGGGGATTTTCCGCAATGCCATCGTCCCATCTGGCGAAGTGATAACCCTCTAACGCTTCCGCTTCGATGGTAATCTTGGAACCCTCTTCAAAAGTTCCGCCACCCTTTACCGATCCCTTTTGTTCGTCGGCGGAAAGGACGGTGATGGTATATTCCTCCTTCTCTTTCTTACAGCTGGAGAAGAGTAAAGCTCCTAATGCGATTGTGTAGGCAAATAACTTCAAAAATCTACTCATCATATTCATTTCTTTATAGATATACAACACATTCCATTTCTATTCCACCGCGAAGATATGGCATTTCGCAATAAATTCAATAAATATGAGGAAATATATGGAGTATTTTAAGAGTTTTTATGTTATCTAACACATCTAGACCTTTGTTTGGTATTGCGGATATGAATTTTTATTAAATTCGCGGCCTGTATTATGTAAGAATAAACAATATATGGTTGAATTCTTGAAGGGCAGGGCTTTACATCTCCTTGCCGCACTATTTTGTACGTTTGAATTGTTCGCTGAGGGAGAAGCGATTACTTGTGAACATGTTTTTATGACCGATACGGTCGTTGTTCCTTCTTGTACCCAGGAGGGAAGTGTGAAACACTCATGCACGTTATGTTCCGATACCACTTTTTATGAGGTGTTGGCCATGGTGGATCATGTCGTGGAAACCCAATGTGAGGAGGCTACTTGCCAAAAAGAGGGAATTTGCGCGGATCGTTGTACCGTTTGTGGAGCGGAATTGGGAAGTGTGAACGCTCCGAAATTGGCCCATCAATTTGAGGCCAAGGAGATCAAGGTCGCCACTTGTTCCCAGGCAGGAGAGATGGCATATAGCTGTGTTTTATGCCATGATACCACCTACACGATCGCTACAGAGATGTTGTCCCATACCGTGGCGAAGGATACTATATCCGCCACTTGCCAGAAGCCGGGTGTCGCAAAAGAGTTTTGCTCTATTTGTGGCGAGGTGATTCAAAGTGTGGTGTTACCGAAGTTAGACCATCAGTTCATCTCTAAGATTACCAAGGAGGCCTCTTGTTCCCAGGCGGGAAGGGTTGAGTATACATGTTCCCTTTGCGAAGACACCACTTATGTTGTCGCGATGGAGATGTTGCCTCATACCATTCAAACCGATAGCGTTCCGGCCACTTGTCAAGTCGCTGGAGTCGTAAGGAGCTATTGTTCGGTGTGTGAGAAGGATTTAAGTAGTGTGGTGTTGCCGAAATTGGCGCATCAGTTTGTCTCTGATACAATCGTGAAAGCCACCTGTGTGAAAACGGGAAGTATCAAAAGCACCTGTTCTTTGTGCCATGATACCTCTTATGTGACAACCCTTCCAACGGTTGACCATCAGATTCAAAGGGATAGCGTCGCCGCCACTTGCCACCAAAAGGGATCTTGTAAAGAGAGTTGTTCGGTTTGTAAGTTGGTGATCAAGGATCTTGTCTATCCGATGTTGACCCATCAATTTGTGACTACGAAGGTAGCTGCCACTTGTGTGAAGGATGGTGCGGTGATTGATGTTTGTAAGTTGTGTAATGATTCTTCTGTGACGGTTGTTCCCGCAAAGGGGCATAATATTGTGAAGGATAGTGTTGCCGCTACCTGCCATGCCGCTGGACATTACTATGTCGGTTGTACGGCTTGCGATTATTCGGAGATCCATAAAGATTATCCTCAATTGAAGCACGATTTGCAATTGAAGAGTGTCACGGATCCTACTTGTGATAAAAAGGGTACGGAACACTATGTATGTAAATTGTGTGGGGATGATTCCTATGTTTCAATTCCTGCCAAGGGTCACACGATAGTGAAGAAGACGGTAGCCGCCACCTGTACGGAGAAGGGATTGTATACCGAGACCTGTTCGGTATGTGGATATGTACAAAAGAAGGAGGAAATCGCGGCGCTCGGACATAATTACAAAGTGGATTTGAGGGTGGAACCAACCTGTACGAAGGATGGTTACGAACACTCTGTTTGTTCATTGTGTGGAAAAGAAAAATATGTGGGTATTCTTGCGGGACATACCTTGAAGAGTGTTAAGGTCGCCAATTCATGTACGGCTTATGGCTACGAGATTTCAAAGTGTAGCAAATGCGACTTTTCGGATACTACGAAAGTGATCAAGCCTCATGGCCATGATTACCAAGTGACGGCCTCCAAGAGCGCGACTTGTACGGAGGATGGTTCCAAAACCTATACTTGTTCCTATTGTAAGGATTCTTACAAAGAGACGATTAAGGCATTGGGTCACGATTACAAGGTGACGGTTGTGGATCCTACTATTTGGGAGGAGGGTTATACCCAACATAAGTGCCGCAGATGTTCCGATACTTTTAAGGATAATGTGGTGGCTAAATTGGATATCAAGGAGTACTTCTCTTCCTTGAAGTTCAGTGAGGTGATGCCTTGCAATATTTCCACCTACATTAACAAAGACAATTATAATTTCTCCGGTTTTGTGGAGATTTCCAATAGCTCCGCCAAAGAGATTAGTCTTAAGAAATGTGTGTTGACCCACTATAAGAAGACATCTAAGAGCAATTATACTTTGAAGTGGCAATGGGAAATTACCAATAGTGTGACGATTCCTGCCTCTTCCTATGGTATAGTTTGGATGGATGAGTCTTCCGCTAACAACCATGCGCCTTATAAGTTGGATGCGGACGGTGGTTATCTGACGCTCTATGCGGATGGTGTGCGTATCGATTCCATCGCATACGAGGCGACGGATGCCCACATTTCATACGGTAGATATGGAGAGAATGTAGGTTTCATGGAGCCAACTCCTTACAAGAAAAATAAGGAGACAGTCGCTAATTTGGTGACTAATCGTTGCGCCAAGCCAACTTTCAGTGTCGCTCCAGGTATCTTGACGGCGTCGACAGAGGTGAGCTTGGGTTGCGCCACATCGGGTGCGGCGATTTACTACACCTTGGACGGAACCCAACCTTCCGCTACCAATGGTATGCTTTATACAGAGCCTATTGAGGTGAGCGCCAATGCGAATATCAGGGCGATCGCTTGTTTGTCGGGCAAATTGCCAAGTAAGATTGCGACGGGATCCTATATTTTCATGGATTCCAAGCACTCTAAATGCGCTGGATTCACTGTTCCGATCGTCTCATTAACCATCGATAACCTTTATTACAACGATGCTACCTATGGTATGTTCGAGAAGGGTAGCAATGGTATTGTCGGTGAGAAGGATTGTCAACAAGAGGTGGCTAATTACAACCGAGACTGGAAACGACCTTTGAACTTTGAGTATATTGTGGATGGAAAACAGGTTGTTTCCCAAGAGGTGGAGGCGGCTGTCGAGGGAGGTTGCTCCAGAAAGGAGAAGATCAAATCTCTCTCTTTGAAAACATCCAAGAAGACGGGTGCGGCTCAATATAATTATCACTTCTTCGCCTCTAAGCCGGATGTTTACCACAACAATCTCCATTTGAGAAATGGTGGTAACGCATATAGTACGGTGCCTTTCTGGGATGGTATGGTTCAGGAAGTATGTCACGGCATGAATATTGACTACCAAGCTTATCAGCCAGTCGCTTATTACTTGAATGGTAAGTATATTGGTATGATGGCTTTGAACGAGCGTGTGAATGCGGATTACGTGAAGGCGAACTATGGTATCGATGACGAAGACATAGACTTTGTGGTGGTCGGAGACCAAACGGGTATCCATGCCTCCAAGGGAACGATGGATGCCTATAAGGAGTTGGTTTCCTACTTGAATGATAACAAGGCGACCAATCCTGATTACTATGCGGGTGCATGTGCTAGAATGGATATGGACGAGTATATCGATTATCAAATATTCGAGCAATTCATCGCTAATACCGATTGGCCAGGAAACAATACAAAGATTTGGCGAGAGAAGGAGAATGGCCTCTTCCGTTGGTTGCTGTTCGATACCGATTTCGGTTTCAACCTATATGGAGCGAACCTGAAATTGAATATGATCGAGGTATGTCAAGGTGTCTCTAACACCAACTGGGCTAGCAATAAGTCATGGATGGTGGATATCTTTAAGCCATTGAGCAAGAACAAAGAGTTCCAGAAGAAATTCACCACAAGGTTCTTGATCGAGTTGTCCGATCGTTTCCAAAAAGCGAATATCAGAAGAGCGACGGATAGTATCGTCGATTTGGTCAAAGATGAGTTCTGTGCCTTCAGGGGTAATATGCCATCTTGGGAGATGAGCAATATGAAGGAGTTCGCGGAGAACCGCGCCAAATATGTATATCGTCATTTGTCCTCTTATGTGGCAGGTGATTCCGCCACGACTTTCACAGTTGAGTCCAATGTGGCGGGTGCTGTAGTGACACTCAATGGAGAGAAATTACCTTCCCCTTACAAGGGCAAGTATATTACCAATTATGGTTTTGAATTGGCGGCTTATCCACCAGTGGGTTATGTTTTTGATAAGTGGGAGATTTCAGACTCTTCCCGTGTGAAGATAACTGGTAGCACAACTCCGAAGAGTGGCTATTTGCCAGGAACCCTCTCCGGTACTGTTAGAAAGGGTGTCTCTCTCAAGGCAATCTTCAAGAAGGGGTCATCCGCACTTCCAACCTTGGTCATCAACGAGGTCTGCGCGAGCAGCAACTCGAAGTCGGACAATGCGGATGACTATGGCAACTATCCAGACTGGATTGAGTTGCATAACTACGGAACGAAGGATATCGATTTGGCGGGCTTCCGTTTGACCAATGCGAAGAGCGGCAAGGTCTCCGAGTTGCCATATGATGCGGAGAACATGGTCATCAAGGCGGGTGAACATAAGTTGTTATGGGCGAAGGGTGACAACCGTCGCGGCGCCAATTACTTGGACTTCAAGTTGGATAACGACAAGGCTTCACAAATCTGTTTGTCCTACTTCGACGCCGTGGGCGAGGTGGATGTGGACTGCATCCGCTACAAGACCCATGCGACCAACGAGTCATACGGTAGAGTGGAGGACAACAGCGATGATTGGACCATCTTTGGTATCTGTGAGGATTCCGAGAGCTATGCTGCTACTCCTGGAAACGTGAATGGTTCTACGTGTGAGAAGTACTCCACCGAGACGACCGAAACATGGGTGGAGGAGAGCGGTTTGACCCTCTATCCGAACCCAGCCTCCGACTATTTGAATGTAGCGACCGAGGAGGAGATCCTCTCTTATACGATTTACGATATGAGCGGCGCGCCGCTTCGTCAGGATGTGGGTAACGCCACCACTATTTCTGTCGAGGGATTGTATGCTGGCTTATATATGATTGAGGTGAGAACGGTAAGTGATGTTTATCGCATGAAGTTCTTGAAGGAATAATTGGGCATAATCTTGTGGCCGCCGTGTATAATATGTGGGCGGTCACAAGGGAGCACGGTATGTATGTAGAGACGCGATTAATCGCGTCTCTACGTTTTTTCATTATCTTTGCAATCGTTATTTATCAGAAGATACCATGAATAGATTATTCCATACAATCGTAATTTTATTATTGAACATTTGTGCCCTCTTCGCAGTCTCCTATCGTTCCGCCGAGACCATCGAGTATATAGAGCGTTACCATAAGACTGCCATTCGAGAGATGTATCTCTATAATATCCCGGCCAGCATCACTTTAGCGCAGGGTATCTTGGAGTCGGGTAGTGGCCGTAGTGATTTGGCGATTCGCGCGAACAACCACTTCGGCATAAAATGTAGTGATGGATACAAAGGAAAAACCTACCATAAGGATGATGATAAGAGACATGATTGTTTCCGTGTCTATGATTCTGCGGATGAATCCTTCCGTGATCACTCGCTCTTCTTGCAACGTCCACACTATGCGGATTTGTTTAAGTTGCGCATCACCGATTACAAGGGATGGGCCAAGGGGTTGAAGAAGGCGGGTTATGCCACCAATCCGAAATATCCGGAGCTCTTGATTGAGGTGATTGAGCAGAACTATTTGGATATCTATGATCGTAACCCGGAGCAATTTCTCTCAAGGGATGGATCCGACCCTCAAGATAAGAAGAAGGAGTTGCGTGAAAAGGAGCGCCGTGAAGAGGAAAAAAGAGAGGCGGAACGTCGTGAGTTGAAGAAGCGTGAGCAAGAACAGAGGGAGCTGCAAAGAAGAGAGGAGGAGAAACAAAAGCCTTACAAGGAGATCAAAAAGAAGGAGGCGCCTTCTAAGGTCAAAGCCGATAAGGTAAATGGCGTGAGGTATCTAGTGGTGAAGCAGGGTGACACCTTCTATGGGCTCTCAAAAAAGGCAGGCATCTCTGTGGAGAAACTGAAATCCTACAATGATTTCCCCGCAAACTATGTCTTGAAGGCTGGTGAGCGAGTTTATATCGAACCTAAGAAAAAATCGGGCGCAACTGCCCACCATAAAATCGCTAAGGGCGATACGTGGCACTCTATTTCGCAAAAATATGCTGTGCAATTGGCGTCGCTCAAGGCGATGAATAAGAAGGTAAAGTTCAAGGTGGGTGCGAAGGTGAGGTTGAGGTAGGGGA
>JAKSKY010000081.1 GCA_024401515.1 Paludibacteraceae bacterium
AAGAAGATCGTCTTCAAATCCACGCCCAAAGAAGCGGCCCATATGAAGACTGCGCCCAAAGAGATAGGGAACATCACATAACCGATATAGTAGATGATTTTACCAACTGTTCCCCACTTGGCGGTGAGCAGTTGCAACTTCGTCATTTTCTCCGGTGTTTTGTAAGCCATATAACCTACCCCTAAACCGATTACTATGAATATAATTCCAAGAATTAATGTTGATATAGCCATACTGTTATTTATTAATCAATTGAAAAATCACACAATCACACCACAAGGCGTTATCTCGAACCCAATCCTTCAAGAGACCTGCCTCCGTAAATCCAGACTCCCGGAAAAGACGAAGACTCGCTTCGTTCTTGACGCTTGCCCTAGCCACCAATTGGTGACAACGCAAAAAGCCAAAGACATAATTTCGGACAAGCTCCAACGTCTCCTTGGCGTATCTCTTTCCTCTAAAATCCTCGAAGATCAGAATACCCATCTCCACACGTAGGGCAATCGGTTCAAAATCAAAAAGATCCACCATGCCAACCACCTGCTTCGTAGTACGTTCTTCCACGACTAGACGAAGGTTCCTGCTTGAATAGATATCCTGAGCGTTCGTTATGTATTGCTTCAAATCGTAGCGGGAAAAAGGAGGTATCATACTCCCCTCTCCCCAAATGGAGGGATCATTTTCCCAACGATACAACACATCCAAGTCTTCAGGCTCCAAAGCCCGAAGCAAAAGATGTTCGCTCGTTAGTTTCTCTGGCATAATTAACGGAGTCTATCCAATGAACGGATCAACGCCTCGTCCGCACCAATCGCGCGAATGGCCAAATAGGTCAAAATCACATTGATGATCGGGAAAATAATGGCGAAACTTGGAGAGAAAGTGCCGGCGATTACCCCTTGATTAGGCATCAAGAAGAAGTAATACAACGCAAACATGGCATACAATCCCAAATGTATCATCATATTGAAGATCGCCACACGAATTTGCAAGATTCTCTTTTTGAACAAGATGATATCAAAAACGATGGAACCCATCAAAAGGCATACCAAAACGAACATCGCCCATGCGCCACTGGTCAATTGAGAAGTCACCACCGAAGTAGCAGGATCCTTAGTCAATCCATAGGCACCCACCGCATTCAATTTAAAAACTTCCTCCACACCATCACGAAGCATATAGCCCATCGGCAAGATGAGCAGCAAAACGGTTAATATTAACGTAACAAACAAATAAACCGTCTGAATCCTTTGTAACATACTGTATAATAATAAATTAATAAGTTCAACGTATCATTTCGCCTAATCGTCACGTAGACTTTAGACAAAGATAGCAAAATATGTATAATAAAAACAAGAAGTTGCCCAATGTAACTAATTGGCGATATAAACTCTTTGGTTCGCCTTATCGGTCACATCTATCAAAGAGCAACTGTTACCCTGCTTCATCAAAGCCATGTTAAAACGTTTGCCCTGCATATCATAACCAGAGAAACCTGCCGCTTTGTATTGGAAATCGCTCATCTCCAATTTATCGGAATACTTCGTTCCGTTAAGATAGAACTCAAAATTCTTCACGGTCAAGACCGATATGGTTCCATTCTCGGAACAGATAAATTCGTGGGCGTGCATATAATCCCACAACTCTCCCTGATCATGAAAATCGCCCTCTGAATATTGCTCTTTCGGTATCTCCACATCACCCTTACGTTCATTACGCTTATTGATGGAAGAATAGAAAAATATTCCCAAACACAAAACCATCAACACGATAGTTCCCAATCTTTTTTTATCCATAATTATTCTTTTATAATTTCTACTGTACCATGTTTCTCTTTTCCAGTCTTAAAACGGATTGTATAGAGATAAACGCCCGCATCGGCCATTGTACCACGATAGGTTCCGTCCCAACCACTTTGAGAATGACAAACCAACAATCCATAACGGTCGTAAACGAATATTTCATAACCATCCATAAATATATCATTGACACCATTCCCGTCATGAGGGGTAAAGGCTGTTGGTATGTCAATATCATCATCATTCTTCACAAATAGGTGCAACACAACCAAACTATCACAACCATGACGATCCACATAGGTCGTGTCATAGAGATGCTCACCCAACTCCTTTTGCGCTGGCAAATCAAAATTTCCGTCACGATAAGCTTCATTATAGGCTACCGTATCATAATAAACATAAGAACGATTGCCCAAAGCCTTTATGCTCAACGCTAAGATACTATCACACTGCGTAGCGGATTGGAGCGTTAAATAATGGAGCGAATATCCCTCTTGATCCACTAAGAAGTCAAAACCATTTTTCTGGTATTGTGTCAGGTAACAAGCTGAATCGACCATAGAGATTTGGTAAACCGTATCAACATATAACCCCAAGACTCGCACGACCTGACTGCCATCCGATGCAGTATCCGCACGCTCCCAATATTTCATCACGGTGGATTGGAAAGCAGGGATGTCAAAACCATTGTCACGATAAGGTTCGTTTTGACAAACCCGCGCATATTGAGTGTCGCGTTTAGCAGGGAGCACCTCCAACCGCAAACAAACCACACTATCACAACCATTATGGTCAGCTAGTGTCATCGTATCATGGAATATGCCTGGCACATTCATCTTAAGATTAAAGCCATGCTTGCGATAAACGGCTCCTGCCGTAATCTTATCCTGCAAGGAGATCGTATCCAACGCCTCGAAAACTTCCAAATTCAGAATCACCTTCTGTTTGCAGGAACCGTTGATGATCTCTTTGGTATAGGTACCACTCTCCGCCTCATCAAAATAATCATCCACATACCTTTGTCCATGACAAATCGAAGCGTTCAAAACGATAGGTTCCTCTCTACTAACATATAAATCTTTGGAAAGAGTTGTGGCGCATCCGCCTTGTAGGGTGGAAACCTTCACTGAATAGGTAGCGGAAGAACGAGGCGTTACCTTGATGGAAGAAGTGGTATCTCCTCTACTCCATTGATAAGTACAAGTGGTGTCCAAATGCTCGACAAATGTCTCACAATAGGTGAGATCCTTCATAGGACGAATCAAACCGCCCTGGGCATTCATCTCCGCCACCATCATATTTCCTTGGGCCATATTGATATACCATCCCAAAGCAACGGTATCCAAGCCATAGAAGGTACTGGTCCAACAATCCTCATAAGAGATGATATCACCACCATGACGCACCAATGACGAGTCGATGACAACCGAATTGGCATACAAATGGTTCATTTGGGCAACAGAAGGGATATACCAACCATGTTCAACATCCACTTTCCATGGGGCTGGGAATTGAGAAGCATCGCCCAACTTTCTTAATTGTTTCGTATTATGGGCCCCCGACCACTCCTCCATGGAAGAGGCAATCGTCTGGCAAGAGACCAAATCACCACTACCCAACAAATCAAATGCTTCCGGAGAGACAACCGTCACATCTTCCATATCCGTCAAAGCCACCATGGTACCCGATTTTCCATCTGGAGCTAGATAACACACAATACCCTTTGAACCATCCTCATCGACAAAGAGATCTCCAATTTTATATTTAGGAGTTTCGTGGTTCAACAATTTTATCGCACGGGTTGGACGATAGCGGTAAAAGTCCCTTTTGGAAAGCGCCATCACCTTGAAATTGGAATCAAAGCAGCAAACCATCGTGGAACTATATTCGGAACTGGATGCGTATATGGCACTATAATTAGTGCTTAAGCCAATCTTATCCACATAAATAGTCCTACCATTCGCCTTCATCAAAGAACGGTTGACCTCATTGACCACACCGAATAACTTTCTTAGCTCTCCGATGGCGGGGATATACCAGCCCGATTCCAAATCGACCTCCCAAGCAGCGGGATATACAGAGGCTACGCCCTGTTTTCTCATGAAAGAGGTATGGCTAAATCCGTTCATATCATCCAAGATATTACGTAGATACCTTTGGTTGGGTATTCCTAAAATATCATAATACTCGGCACTCCATCGTAGATAGGTGAGCTCATCCAATGCGACAACATAGGCGACGCTTGCCGTATCGTCTATATAAAAGACAACACCATCCGCCTTTTTGCCAGATGTTTGGAAAGAGTCGGCCCTCACAAACGAACCATCTGTACAATAAATATCACCCACCACCAACGACAAAGGTTCACACTCGTGAGATACGGAGAAGCCTCCTTCTGAGACCACACTCAATCGGACCTCCGAAGAATCGCAAAAGATTGTTTTATCAGGGGATACCTGCAATGAAACTTGCGGCAAAGGCAATACATGCAATGTTAACACCACTGAACTATCACAACCCTGCGCAGTGGTATAGGAATAGGTGGAGGTGAAAACACCCGCCTTGTTTTGCTTGCCCAATTGAATCGACCCCAACGTATAGCTTTCTCCCTGACATACAGTATCAGAAACCATCAGATGGTAGGAAGGCCTTGGATAAATCTGCACAGGCACCGCACTGGTTCCGCAACCATTTTCGCCCGTCAACATCAATGAGGCAGGCCTATCATCCGTAAAGTACAATACGATTTGAGGAGAATTGGCGCCACCAACTACCTTGGCATTTTCAGGCAGTGTCCAACTATAACGGGAGAGATTGTCATCGGTCTCCACGTAGTAGGTGGCGGTCGTATTCACACAAGGATGCAAATCACCTATGATCTCATTGGATAGATGGTTGGTCTCACTTACCACCAAACGTAAGCAGACGATGCTGTCACATCGGCCGTCCGAATGTTTGTGACGCAAGGTGTCAAGATAGATACCCACAGGCGGACGCGACACCGAAAAACCATTCTCCATATAATCCTCCCCTTCGCAGATCGATGCCTCAATCGGATAATAGGTCTGCAGAACCGTCAATTCCAGATTGACCTCAGCGGAGGCAGAGCAAGCGGAAGGATCCACAATGATATTGTTGTAACCGAATGTGCCCACATTCATTTGCGCAGGAAGATCAAAGAAATTCTTCTGATAAGGCTCCCCTTGACATATCGTATCCTTCACCAATCCACCAACAGGGATGGATTTATCAGAGACATAAGCGCTTTGAATAAACTGGCAACCAGTGGCGGATGTAATCTCACAATAGATGTTCATCTCCTCCCCTTCCAAAGTTCGCTGACTGATACGAGTAGTGTCCCCGTTGTCCCAACGATAAGAGGAGAAACCGGCCGGAGCCTCCATACTGAAGGTCGATCCGCTACATGCGCCTACCTCCAACTTGTTCGGAGCGCACGAAGCGGTGAAATAGGCATAGCCGAAATGGCCATACATATAACAATCGTACGTAATGAACTGAACTTGCACCTCTTGCCCCACAAAAGGAGAGAGATCCAAACCGATCTTAGACCAATCGCGCCATCGAACCATACCACGATCAGTCAACTGGTCCCGAAACCCTTCAAGGCCAGCTGCGGCCGACACATCATATTCAGAACAATCGTTGACAAGCTTTCCATCCTTGTCTGTTATTCGAACCACAAAGCGAGGTTGGAAAATGAACTCGTGTCCAGGATCCTCCATCACAACGGCAAAATTCACAAACAACAATGAATTGTCGGCATCAACGATATAGTGGTAGACTATCGCCTCCGACTCCGCGCCGATACTATCATTACCCAAACGAACGGACTTCAACTCCCCGTCTGGTATAAGTTTCAAATTTCCTCCCGTATTGGGATCCACCCCTTGAACACTATTCACCCGATGACGGGTCTCTACCCTTCCGATGGAATCCATCGGGTGTTCCATATGTCCTGTGAAGAGATCCACATGAGCGGCCTCAATATCCATGAAATCGGGACATCCACTCAAAGGAGCAGCGACCATTGAAGAAAAACACAATGAGACAAGAGCCCCCAAAAGAGTTCCAACAATCCTATTTTTCTTCAAAAGTCGCTTGTTCATATGCTATAATTATAAAAACTTCTCCCTTAACTCAGATTTCGCCTGTTCCATCCTTGCGATCACCTGATCACACCATTGGTCGAAAGCGGGATCCTCTTTTTGCAATTCAGGATGAGCCAAGACATAGTCGATGGTCTGTTTCACGCCTTGCGCGAAGGATACCGTAGGCTGGTAACCCGGCACCGCGCGCTTCAACTTTGTATTATCGAAAACAACCGAATTGGCCTTGTCGCCAATCAAACTACCCTCCAAATCATAATTACCCACGGCCGCCAAGAAATCAGAGGCCACATAGTATGGTTTCAACTCCACATCCAACGCCTTTGCGATGGATTGATAGATTTGGTTCCAGGTCAAAGTCTCGTCCGAAGTGATTTGGAATGCCTCTCCGATGGCATGCGGATTACCCATCAAACCCACAAACGCCTTCGCGAAGTCACTGTTATGGGTCATGGTCCACAAAGAGGTTCCGTCTCCTTGTATAATCACAGGTTTCCCTTGCATCATGCGTTTCACCACTTGCCAGCTTCCATGGGCGCCATGCACGCCTAGCGGTACGGAACGCTCGTCATATGTATGACTTGGTCGAACAACAGTAATAGGGAAACCGTTTGACTTATATTGATTGAAGAAATACTCTTCACACTCAATTTTCTCCCTTGAATATTTCCAATATGGATTCGCCATCGTCGTACCCTCTGTAATGATATAGGAGGATAATGGCTTATGGTAAGCGGAGGCTGAACTGATGAAAATGAATTGCTTGGTCACGCCAGAGAAGAGGCGGAAATCACGCTCTGCCTGCTCCTTGTGGAAGATGATGAAATCACAAACGACATCGAACTCCATGCCTGCGATCTTTGCCTTCACATCCGCCTCATCGTTCACGTCCTTCACTTGAATGAACTTCACGTTGTCAGGTAATTCAACCGTTCTGTTTCCACGGTTCAAAAGGAACAATTGATGGCCTTCAGTGGCCAACTTTCTAGTAATGGCCATGCTGATAGTACCTGTTCCGCCAATAAATAAAACATTCATACTTGATAGGATTTATACTACTTATGATTTATGTCGATTCGCGCGCTTGCGACGATATTCCGCCTTCATCTTAGCGGAACCAGAACCATGCGCTCCCTTGATATAGGAGGTCTTCTTGGCCTTGGTCTTCACCTTGCCATCTTGTTTACCGTTCCCTTCCGAGGATTTATGGAAAACCGTTCCATGTTCTAGGATGTGTTCGATATCCATACTATCTTATATTAAATTATTAATCAAAAACTTATGACTCTTTGGGTGTCAAACCCAACTCCTTCGCCTTCTCCAACATAAATTGGTAAGCCGGCTCATATTCGTTCGGAATGATGCCATCCAAGATGGCGTCCTTGATGGCTATTTTGATGTCTCCAATCGCGCGGCAAGGGGTCAAATCAAAGATGCGCATAATCTCCTCTCCCGTGATAGGTGGTTGGAAATTACGGACCCTATCCTTCTCCTCTATCTCACGCAATTTTTCGCGGACAATACGGAAGTTCTCCTTGAATTTGCGCACCTTGTCGACATTCTTGGAGGTAATATCCGCATCGCAAAGGGTCATCAAAGCATCGATGTCGTCTCCCGCATCGAATAGCAAGCGACGTACAGCAGAATCCGTCACTGTATCCTCCACCAAACTAATCGGTCTCATGTGGAGCTCCACCATCTTCTGAACAAACTTCATGTGTTCATTGAGCGGTAATTTCATACGGGAAAAGATACGTGGCACCATTTTCGCTCCCACATAGTTATGATTGTGGAAAGTCCAACCTATCTTATTGTCCCACTTCTTGGTGACAGGCTTCGCCACATCGTGGAAAAGCGCCGCCCATCGCAACCAGAGGTCGTCACTCTTCTCCGCCACCGCATCCAACACCTGTAAGGTATGGAGGAAATTATCCTTATGACCATGTCCCGCCTTCTCCTCCACGCCACATAGGTTGTGAATCTCAGGCATAATAATCTCCAACAAACCACAACGCTCCAACAAATCAATACCCACGGATGGTTTAGAAGAGGCCATCATTTTATTCAACTCATCGACAATACGTTCTTTGGAGATAATGGAGATACGCTCCTTCATTCGGACAATGGCATCGAACGTATCTGAATCAATAAAGAAACGCAATTGGGTCGCGAAGCGGATACAACGCATCATACGTAGCGGATCGTCGCTAAAGGTAATATCCGGGTCGAGCGGTGTACGAATCACCATATTGCGAAGATCCTCCTTGCCTCCGAACGGATCGACCAATTCACCAAAACGGTCGCCATTCAAACAGAGCGCCAAGGCGTTGATGGTAAAGTCACGACGGTTTTGGTCATCCTCCAAGGTGCCATTCTCCACGATAGGTTTGCGCGAGTTCTCTCGGTAAGACTCCTTGCGGGCTCCAACGAACTCCACCTCCATCTCACCATTCTTCACCTGCGCCGTACCAAAATTCTTGAAAACAGCCAAGGTACTACCCCTCCATTTCTTATGGAAAGCCTCGGCCACCTCGATACCACTACCCACAACAACTACATCTATATCCTTGGAGGGACGTTGTAAGAAAATATCACGCACAAATCCACCAATGACGTAACACTCAACGCCCTTCGCATCCACCACCTCAGAAATCAACTGAAAAACCTTATGGTTCAAATATTCCTTCACGACAAAAAACTCTTCTTTATAATTCCTTGCAAAGGTACAAAAAATTGACGATTCGACCTAACCTTCACCCACAAACAAAATAAGCCACCACTTAGATCCCTAAAACAAAAGGAGACGTAGCATAGCATGCCACGTCCCCATATATCTAATAAATTGTTTAATAGAATCTTAACGTTTAATTCAAGATGAATTTCGTCAAATCTGCCATTTGGATTTTCCCCTCATAAATCGCCTTGCCCGTAATGACAGCAGGGACACCCGCCTCCTGCAAAGCCTCAATGTCCGCCATAGAGCTGACACCTCCACTGGCAATCAAATACAAATCAGGGAAGTTTGAGAGAATCTTCTTATACAATTCCGTGGAAGGGCCTTGCAGCATACCATCCTTACTGATATCGGTACAAATCACCTTATCCACGCCCTGCTCCTTGAACTTTCCAACGAAAGGCATCAAATCGGCATCCGTCGTTTCAATCCAACCACTCACCGCAATCTTCTCACCCTTCACATCGGCGCCAAGGATAATACGCTCCGAACCGAACTTTTCAATCCAAGAAGAGAATACATCGGGTTTCTTCACCGCAATGCTACCGCCAGTCACCATCTTCGCACCATTCTCAAAAGCGATACGCAAATCCTCATCACTCTTCAAGCCGCCACCGAAATCAATGGTCAAATTGGTACCAGAAGCAATCTTATCCAACACCTTGTAATTCACAATGTGCTGCGCTTTCGCACCGTCCAAATCAACCAAGTGCAAACGTTTCACTCCTGCATCTTCGAACATTTTCGCCACCTCCAATGGATTCTCATTATAAACCTTCTTTTGGTCATAATCACCTTGGGAAAGACGCACACACTTGCCGTCTATAATATCAATAGCTGGAATAATCTCTATCATATCAAATTCGAATTAGATGTACAAAAATACAAAAAAGGGAGCGAATTACTTACCTGAAGCGCAAAAATCATTGATCAACTCCTCCTTGAAGGTCGCATTGGACAATTTACCCTTCACTTCGCCATCCTCCACCAAAAGAATCAACGGAACGGAACCGTCTGTCACGCCAAAAAGGATTTTACCGGGAAGCAATTCATGGGAACGTTCCTCCAAAGAGGTCTCCTCCATAAACTTTTGGTAGGAAACATCCGTACCCATCACAAACCATGAGACTTGATCAGACGGGAAATCATTACGATGCAGAGCTACCTGCAAACGTTTCATGGCGGCTTTACAATGTTTACAATAGGTGCTGAAAAAGGCGACGACCTGTTTTCCCGGACGATTGAGAGCGGGATGTTCCCCAACAAACGCTTCATATTTCGCCGGTGCGAACTTCACCACCTTCTCCGTACCAAATCCATAGGGTAACTTCAAGACAAAGCCGAAAACCACAGACCATAAAAAGAGCGCGGGAAGAATATACTTCGAAAATTTCGGGAGCCAATCCTTCGCGGGCCAAGCGACAGCCAACATGGCTATCATCAAAATATTCTTGCCCAACGACGGAAGTGGGTTCAACTCAAATTGCTCACCAAAGCAATGACAATTACCGTCACTACCGATGAAAATTAAATAGAGCAAAAAAAGCGAGAACAGAGACAACATGGAGAAGGCGACACCATTCGCCCATTTTGTCTTCACACCCAAAACAAGAGAGAGTCCCGTAAACATCTCCATCGCCAATATCAATCTGGCGATATGGGAAGATATAGCCAACCCGAACCATTCAAAACCATAGACATAGAGTTCGAAAGCCTCGAGGGAGAGTAATTTTAAAATAGCGGAAGCCACAAACGCGGCTCCCACTACTATTCTACAAGCATATTTTACATGATTGTGTATATGCATATTATTTTGCTACGCAATGCATATCGGCTGAATCCTCCAAATCGGAGCAACTCACCTCTTCGTCATAATAATCAATCACGCCCTCACCCTGTGTACATTCACAATCATTGGTCATAACCGAACAAGACGCGAAACTTCCCATAACTAGGGTAAAAAAGAGTGCCAATTTGACGACTTTACTATTGTACTTCATAATGATGTATTTAACGAAACGATTATTTCGGAGCAAATGTAATACAACACCCAATAATCTCCAAACTAAAAATTCAGAGCCTCCACACTATTCGATAGTAAATTTCAAAATAACACCATTGTTTTGTTTCACATCAACCGCAAATGGCTCGTTATTTGAAATTTCACGTTTGGTTTTCTTACCCGTCAATAGTTCAGTGAAGTCACACTTTCCTGGGGTAATACCCAAAACATCAAAAGCATGTTGCGGAATGTTCACCTTTAACTTCACATCGTTGTTCTCGAAATTAACCACAAAAAGCAAACACTCGTTCTCGTGCTTACGGAAGAATGCATATTGCTTGTTGGTGTTATAATCCGGGTTGTTGAAGTTCGCATAGGTCAAATCGAAGAATGAGCCCTCTGAAATTGCCTTCTCGGAACTACATAGGTTCAACAATGTCGCATAAAAGGCACGCAAGTTCTTCTCATTCTTGGTAGACTTACCATTCAACCAACGTTGTACAGATGGCACAGCCCAATAATCAAAAATGGTGGTGCGGCCATCCACTCCGCTAAATCCAGCCTTGTCCATAGCTGGTTCACCCAACTCTTGACCAAAGTAGACCATAGCGGGGCCCTTATTGATACAAGCGGAGATGATCATCGCAGGCTTTCCCTTTTCAGGGTCAGATGCGAAGAAATCGGAGGCGATACGCTGTTCGTCGTGGTTCTCCAAGAAGTTCAACATATTGCTTTCGATACCATCTAGACTTTGCCAGCATGGTGTGATATTGTGGCATGCATTCTCATTACGCATCACACCGCGCAATGTGTCATACAAACCAACCTTATCATATAGATAATCGAATTTTCCGTCAAAGATGAATCGGCGGTATTGTGACGGATCGTAAGTTTCGGCGATAAAGATGATATCAGGATAGTTTTGTTTAATGATTGGAATCACCCAACCCCAGAAATCAACAGGAACCATCTCCGCCATATCGCAACGGAATCCGTCCACACCCTTCTTGCACCAATACAACAAGATATCCGCCATCTTGGTCCAAGTATTCGGCATAGGTCTGAAATCATGGAAATGGCCATTCTTATAGTCCACACCATAGTTCAACTTCACAGTCTCATACCATTCGTAAATACCAGGTGTATTCGCGAAGAAATCATTACCAGTCACCTTGCAAGGCATCTCCGTATAGGGCTGATCTTCTCCTGCATACAAGTCAAAACGGCCCTCAAAACCCTGGTTGACCAAATAGTAGAAATTGTTTTGGTTTGAAAAAGCGACCTCTGTCACATCCTCCTCTCCTAAATCAATCACACCCTTTGGTTTTGCGTCCGAGTAGTATTGACGAGCCACATGATTAGGCACAAAGTCCATAATGACCTTCAGTCCCGCTTTGTGGGAGCGCTTCAACAAAGCGTCGAACTCCTTGCGTCTATCCGCCACCTTCTCCGCCAAATCGGGATCAATGTCATAATAATCTTTAATCGCATAAGGAGAACCCGCCTTACCCTTCACCACAGCCGGGTGATCCTTGCGGATGCCATATTGCTCGTAATTTGTTTGTGTAGCATGTTCTATCACACCGGTGTACCAAATGTGGGTAGCACCCAACTCTTTTATTTCTTTCAAACGATCGGCTGTGAAATCAGCAAACTTTCCACAACCATTTTCGGTAATACTACCATTCTCCACCAACTTTTGGGTCATGTTTCCGAAAAGTCTTGGAAGCACTTGGTAAATGATGATTTTTTCCATATCCTACACTGATTATATATTACAACTATATTAAAAAGAAAATCTTGCCGTATCCTTCGGGACACGGCAAGACAATAAATTCATGAGATCAATCAAAGTAACTTGAACCGTCGAAGCAGTGCGTACAAACTTGCTCCTTAGGCAAACCGATCGCCTCGATCAAATCCTCTACTGTACAGAAACGTAGAGAGGTCAAATTGAACGTCGCGCGGATATCCTCCACCATCTTCTTGTACTCTGGAGAATCGGTGGTTTGGTACTTCTTCAAGTTCTTATCGTGAGCGCCCTCAAACTTCTTGATGATACGTCTGGTGATCAAATCCAACTCGCTGTTCTTGGAAGCGAAGTTCAAGAACTCACAAGGATAGATCAATGGCGGGCAAGAGATTCTCATATGAACCTCCTTAGCGCCATAACCATACAACGCACCCACATTGTCAGACAATTGCGTACCGCGTACGATAGAGTCGTCGCAGAAGATGACACGGCTGCCGTTCAACAGTTGCTTGTTAGGAATCAACTTCATCTTTGCCACCAATTTTCTGGTCTCTTGTGTAGCAGGGGTAAAGCTACGTGGCCATGTTGGCGTATATTTGATTAAAGCGCGCTTGTAAGGAATACCGCTACCGTTAGAGTAACCGATGGCGAAACCAATACCTGAATCAGGCACAGCGGCAACATAATCCGCGTCACACTTATCCTTTTGGCCCATCAAACAACCTGCCGCATGACGCGCGAAATCAGCGTTCTTATCCTCGTATGTGCTGACTGGATATCCGTAATATACCCAAAGGAAAGAACAAATTTGCATCTTCTTGCCTGGTGCGCGCAATTGCTCGTAGTGGTCTGCGTAGACATGTACAATCTCGCCTGGTCCTACGTTATAACATGGCTCATAACCCAAGTTGTGGAAGGTACAAGATTCGCATGAGATAGCGTATCCATCCTCACCTTTGGCGATCACAACCGGAAGACGGCCCAACTTATCGCGTCCTACGATGATACCATTCTCAGTAAGGAGCATGATGGTGCAAGATCCCTTGATCTTCTTGTATACATTCTCAATACCCTCCTTGAAGGAGTCAGCCTCCGAAATCAACAATGCCACCAACTCGGTTTGGTTGATTCTACCGGAACTCATCTCAGAGAAAGGCATCTTCTTATCAAGCAACTCCTTTCCGAGTTCCTCGATATTGTTAATGCAGGCGATTGTAGCGATCGCGAATCTTCCCAAGTGTGAGTTGATTAGGATAGGTTGCGCATCCGTGTCACTGATGACACCGATACCGGCATTACCCTTAAATTTAGACAAGTTTGGTTCAAACTTTGTACGGAAGTAAGAGTTCTCGAGATTGTGAATACTGCGAGTAAAACCCAACTCCGCGTCATACATGGCCATACCGCCACGTTTTGTTCCCAAGTGTGAGTTGTAGTCGGTACCATAGAATAGGTCCATCAAACAACTACTTTTCTTGACTGCTCCAAAAAAACCGCCCATATTAGTTATTTTTTAAGA
>JAKSKY010000082.1 GCA_024401515.1 Paludibacteraceae bacterium
TGGGAACCAAACCCAGAGGGTGGTCGTCCAATCATGAAGTTGGATGGTAAGAAGGAGATCATCGAGGCTGACATCGTATTCTTGGCGATGGGATTCATCAAGCCAGAGCAGCCAGCTTTCCCTGAGAATGTTTTCGTGGCAGGTGATGCCGCTTCAGGTGCGAGCCTTGTGGTACGCGCCATCGCAAGCGGTAGAAAGATCGCTGCCTCTGTCGACAAATATTTGTCATCTAAGTAATATTTTTAGTTTATTGGTTTGTAGAGGCGCAAAACCTTGTGCCTCTACAATTTAACCCATAAATCAAAGAACCTTAAATTTTAAGATTATGTGTAGTATAACAGGCATATTCAACATACAGGGCGATACGAAGGCCGTTCGCGAAAAGGCGCTTCGTATGTCTCAGAAATTGAGACACCGCGGTCCGGATTGGTCGGGCATCTATTGTGGTAAGACAGCGGTGCTTGCCCACGAGCGACTCTCTATCGTTGACCCGCTTTCAGGAGGTCAACCACTTATCTCTCCAGATGGCAAGCATATCTTGTGCGTAAACGGTGAGATCTACAACCATAAGGAGATTCGTCGCCGTAGCGATTACCAATTCCAAACTGGTAGTGACTGTGAGAGCATCTTGGCGCTCTACGCGGACAAGGGAATTGACTTCTTGGAGGATTTGAACGGTATCTTCGCCTTCGCACTATATGATGAGGAGAAGGACGAGTTCTTGATTGCCCGTGACCCAATCGGTGTCATTCCTTTGTACATCGGACACGATGCCGATGGTACCATCTATGTAGCAAGTGAGTTGAAGGGATTGGAGGGCTTCTGTGAGGAGTACGAACCATTCTTGCCTGGCCACTACTACTATAGCAAAGAGGGCGTGATGAAGCCTTACTATAAGAGAGATTGGATGGAGTACGACGCAGTGAAGAATAATCCTGCTTCTGCTCAAGATGTGAAGATCGCTTTGGAGGCTGCCGTCAAGCGTCAGTTGATGAGTGATGTTCCTTATGGTGTCCTTCTTTCCGGTGGTTTGGATAGTAGCGTCATCAGCGCCATCACCATGAAATATGCCGCAAAGCGTGTGGAGAGTGATGATAAGAACGAGGCTTGGTGGCCACGTCTTCACTCTTTCGCTGTCGGTTTGAAGGGTGCGCCAGACTTGGCGAAGGCCAAGGAGGTGGCAGACTTCATCGGTACGGTTCACCACGAGGTAAACTACACCATCCAAGAGGGTATCGATGCCATCCGCGATGTGATCTACTATATCGAGACTTACGATGTGACAACCGTCCGTGCCTCTACTCCGATGTATCTTTTGGCCCGTGTCATCAAGTCAATGGGTATCAAGATGGTGCTTTCAGGAGAGGGTGCCGATGAGATCTTCGGTGGATATCTTTATTTCCACAAGGCTCCATCCGCAGAGGAGTTCCACAAGGAGACGGTTCGTAAGCTCGGTAAACTTTACCAATACGACTGCCTGCGTGCCAACAAGAGTTTGGCGGCGTGGGGTGTCGAGGGCCGTGTGCCATTCCTTGACAAGGAGTTCTTGGATGTGGCTATGCGCTTGAACCCAGAATCTAAGATGTGCCCAGGCACCACCATGGAGAAGAAGATCGTCCGCGAAGCCTTCGAGGACATGCTTCCTGCCAGCGTAGCTTGGAGACAGAAGGAGCAATTCAGCGACGGTGTAGGTTATTCATGGATTGATACCTTGAAACAAATCACCAGCGAGGCTGTTACCGATGAGATGATGGCACACGCTGCGGAGCGCTTCCCTATCAACACACCGATGAACAAGGAGGAATACTATTATAGAACAATCTTCGAGGAGCACTTCCCAAGCGCAAGTGCGGCCAAGTCAGTACCTCACGAGGCTTCTGTGGCATGTTCTACAGCGATTGCCCTTGAATGGGATGCGGCTTGGAAGAAGATGAACGATCCTAGCGGCCGCGCCGTGAAGGGTGTTCACGAACAAGCATATTGATTTAAGACTCTCATAAATTTTTTAAGGCTGTTCTCAGGGATGAGGGCGGCCTTTTTTTAGTTAAGAGTTAAGAGTTAAGAATTAGGGATGCTATATATATTGGGTGCTATTAACTTATAGAAATCACTTTTTTACTATTTGTATCATTTTGCTACTAAAATCTGCCATTTTGCTACCTATTTTCTAAATAATCGTTCGTTTTTCTTCTTGAAAATCTTTGAAATCCCTATTATTATTGACATTTAGATAGGATAAATATGTCAATATTTTGAGAATGGATTTTGTATTGTAAGTATATATGTAATAAAAACGATAAACTATAAGTAAATATGCATAAATACTTACGAATTATAATTTTTTGTTTTAAAACTAATATTTGTGGTTTGAAATGGTGTTAATTGTGTGATTATGTAATATATTTGCATTGAAAATAAAGCAAAATGATAGTTAAACGCTAAAATTGTAAACAATATGACAAATTCGATCCAATTCACGAAGATGCATGGTGCGGGCAATGATTACATTTATGTAAACACATTGGCCTATCCTATCGCAAATCCGGAGGAGTTGGCGATTCGTTGGAGCCGTTATCACACAGGCATCGGATCGGATGGTCTGGTATTGATTGGCAAGTCTGATAAGGCCGATTTTAGCATGCGTATTTTCAATGCCGATGGATCAGAGGCGAAGATGTGCGGAAATGCTTCCCGTTGCATCGGAAAGTATGTCTATGACCATCAGTTGACCGAAAAGACAACCATTACATTGGATACTTTGTCAGGCATCAAGGTGATTGAGTTGAAGCTTGAGAATGGCGAGTGTGTCGGTGCGACAGTCGATATGGGTGAGCCGGTTTTGAGTCATCCAGGACAATGCGCCACCGCAGATGGTAGTCTAAATAATGAACAAGGCGTTTTTGTTTCAATGGGTAATCCTCACTTCGTTAATTTTGTGAAGAACAGCGAGACGCACGATGTGGAGGGCGAGGGAAAGAAATTAGAGTTCGATCCTATCTTCCCGGAGAGATGCAATATTGAATTCGCGACCATCCGTCCAGACGGATCCATTCGTATGAGGGTATGGGAGCGTGGTAGTGGTATTACAATGGCTTGCGGAACGGGTGCATGCGCCACAGCGGTTGCAGCATGCGTGAAGGGGTTGACTGGACGTCAATCGGACATTGAGATGGATGGTGGAACGCTTCACATCGAGTGGAGGGAGTCCGATAACCACATCTATATGACTGGTCCTGCGGCCACCGTTTTTGAAGGAGAAATCAAATAAAAAATAACCCAATAATATTAACCTAAAAATTTAAGATTATGTCATCAGCATTAAGATTTCAGGTTATAGCGAAGGCTTTCGAGAAGAAGCCATTGGTAATTCCTAATAGAGAGGATCGTCCAAGTGAATTTTTCGCTAAATACGTATTCAACCGTCAGAAGATGTTCAAGTATCTTCCTGCGAAAGTGTATAAGAAGATGTGTGATGTTATCGATAATGGCACCACATTGGATTTGGCCACTGCAGATGCGGTAGCAGAGGGCATGAAGCGTTGGGCCATGGAGTTGGGTGCTACCCACTGTACACACTGGTTCCAACCATTGACAGAAGGAACAGCCGAGAAGCATGATGGTTTCGTTGAGCACGACTGGAAAGGCGGCATGGTGGAGGAGTTCTCCGGCAAGCAATTGGTTCAACAAGAGCCAGACGCCAGCTCTTTCCCAAGTGGAGGTATCCGTTCCACTTTCGAGGCTCGTGGATATTCCGCATGGGATCCTGCCAGCCCAGTATTCGTAATCGGCGATACATTGCATATCCCAACTGTATTCATCTCTTACACCGGTGAGGCTCTTGACTACAAGGCACCGTTGAAGAAGGCTTTGAAGGCAGTTGACAAGGCTGCTACGGCAGTGACTCAGTACTTCTACCCAGAGGTGACAAAGGTCATCAGTAACTTGGGTTGGGAGCAAGAGTATTTCTTGGTAGATGAGGGTCTTTACGCAGCGCGTCCAGACTTGTTGATGACTGGCCGTACATTGATGGGCCACGACTCCGCTAAGAACCAACAGATGGAGGACCACTACTTCGGTTCAATCCCTGCTCGTGTGGCTGCGTTCATGAAGGATCTTGAGATCCAAGCATTGGAGTTGGGTATCCCTTGTAAGACTCGTCACAATGAGGTAGCGCCTAACCAATTCGAGTTGGCTCCTATCTTCGAAGAGACTAACCTTGCTGTTGACCACAACATGTTGATCATGGGTGTTATGCAAGAGGTTGCTCGTAAGCACGGTTTCCGTTGTTTGCTTCACGAAAAACCATTTGCAGGTGTCAATGGATCAGGAAAGCATAACAACTGGTCTTTGTCAACCAATACAGGCGTATTGTTGCACGGACCTGGCAAGACTGCAACAGACAACCTTCGTTTCGTGACATTCATCGTCGAGACTTTGATGGGTGTATATCGTCACAACGGATTGTTGAAGGCAAGTATCATCAGCGCAACCAACGCACACCGTTTGGGTGCGAACGAGGCACCTCCTGCAATCATCTCTTCTTTCCTTGGCAAGCAGTTGTCTGATTTGTTGGATGAGCTTGAGAAGTCATCAGACGATGAGGTGAAGTTGGATGGCAAGCGTGCGATGAGCTTGGATATTCCGCAAATCCCAGAGTTGATGTTGGATAACACCGATCGTAACCGTACCTCTCCATTCGCCTTCACAGGTAACCGTTTCGAGTTCCGTGCGGTAGGTAGCCAAGCAAACTGTGCAGCTGCCATGATCGTATTGAATACCGCAGTTGCGGAGGCGCTTGCCGACTTCAAGGTAAGAGTTGACGCTTTGATCGCTAAGGGTGTTGAGAAGAACGCCGCCATCTTGAAGGTGGTTCGTGAGGATATCAAGACCTGCAAGTCTATCCACTTCGACGGAAACGGTTATAGCGATGAGTGGAAGAAAGAGGCTGCTGCTCGTGGATTGGATGTTGAGTCTTCAGCTCCATTGATGCTTGACAACTACGTTAAGCCTGAATCTATCGAGATGTTCAAGAAGATGAACGTGCTTTCCGAGGCTGAGCTCCGTGCTCGTCTTGAGATCAAGCAAGAGACTTATACCAAGAAGATCCAGATCGAGGCTCGTATCTTCGGTGACCTTTGCCTCAACCACATCGTTCCAGTTGCTAAGCGTTATCAAAAGCAATTGATCGACAACATCAAGGTGGTTCAAGGCGTATTCACCGACAAGGAGGCTGCTGAACTTGCTGCAGATGATATGGATATTGTACGTCAAATCAATAGCCACTGCACATTCATCATCAAGAATGTTGAGGCTTTGGTTGATGCGCGCCGTGTGGCAAACAAGATTGAGGATGAGCGTAGCAAAGCTATCGCTTACCACGACACTGTGGCTCCTCTTCTTGAGACAATTCGTTACCACGTAGACAAGCTAGAGCTAATCGTTGACGACGAGTTGTGGCCATTGCCAAAATACCGTGAACTCCTCTTTATTAGATAGCGGTTGAGGGGATTTTCTCCTCACTGAAGTGGGCGGGGTTGTCATTCGACGATACCCGCCCTTTTTCTTTGCCCGCCCTCCGAATGGGTGAGTAAAAGGAAACGCCCGACTTTGGATATTCAAAGTCGGGCGTTTCCGGTAAAGGGTTATCGGTTGGATCAATCATCCTCCTCTTCCATCTCGTTGATGGAGAGCGAACGGTTGATGAACGAGTCGAATGAGATGATGGTTTCTAATTTCGAGAGGCCGATCGGCTGAATCTTCTCCCGAATAATCTTGTGCAATTCTTGGTTGTTGAATGCGTAGATTTTAACCATTATGTCGTATTCTCCTGTTGTGTAGTGACACTCCACCACCTCTGGGATGTTTTTGAGAATCTCCTCCGCTTTGGCGTAACGGGCAGGATCGGAAAGTGATATGCCTACGAAGGCACAAGCTTGATAGCCTAAAGCTCTTGGATCAAAGATGAATTGGGTACCTCGGATGACGCCTAATTTTTGCATACGTTGGATGCGTTGGTGAATAGCGGCGCCACTTACGTTACAGGCTCTTGCTACTTCCAAAAAGGGGATTCTGGCATCTTGCGCGATCATCTGGATGATCTTTCTGTCGAGTTCGTCAATAATAGGTTCGCTCATAGGCTAATGTGTTAATTCAGTTGACGTTAACTGATATACAAAGATAAAAAAAATACCTAAAAATCAAAAATTACTTCATGTTGCTTGTGAAAAGCAATAGACGATTGGCGATGTTCGCTTCGCTGACACCTCCGTCGAAGTCGAGTGACAACATGTTCAACTGAGGGTATTGTTGCTTCATCTTCTTCTCGATACCACGTGCCACGATGTGGTTGGCGATACATCCGAACGGTTGCATGCTGACCACGTTGTTGCAACCATCCTTGATGAAGGCGATTACCTCGGCTGGCAACAACCAACCCTCTCCGAATTGTGCGGAAAGTGAGATGACATCCTTGGCGTATTCACTGATGGTCTTGATATCTTGCTCTGGCTTGAAGTAACGGAATACGGAGCACTCCGCCTCCATCTTCTTCATTACCTTGCGGATGTAGCTGTAAGCCATATCGATGACCAAAGGTGGCACCTTGAATCTCTTCACGAAGTTCTCTCGGTTGAACTTGTAGTTCACGAACGCGCGGAAGAAGAAGTTATGTACGGCGGAAGGAACAACCTCCACACCATGTTCCATCAACCAATCTGGCACATATCGGTGTGCGTATGGATTGAATTTCAAGAAGATCTCACCGGTGATACCAGCCTTTGGATAGACTCTATCCTCGTAGATTGGCACCGCATTGAAGGCTCTTGCGGCCTCTCCGATCAACTTCAACAATCCCTTGGTGTCGTTGGTCTCCACCAATGGTTTTGCCTTCTCCAAATATAGGTCGCGAAGCTTTCTGGATTCTCCCTTGTTCTTCTCACGCACGGCGATAGCGTGGTAGAAGATGGAGAGCCAGTCACCATACATGGTTGCGTAGATGATGAGCGGAGCGGCTTTGATGAGGTTCAATTTGAATCCTGGTTGATCCTCCACATTGTCGGTGCCACCGATACCGATCACAGGCACTTGTTCGAAACCTGCGTCTACGATGGCTTTACGGATGAGTGGCGGATAGTTGGCGGCACGGCATTGTCCCAATTGGGTAACGGCCACAGCCACCTTATCAAGGTCGTATTTGCCGGATTGCAAAGCCTTGATCAAGTCTCCCACAATCAAAGTCGCAGGGTAGCAGACCTCATTGTTGGAATATTTTAGTCCCACATCATTGGATTCAGCGTTGCTGAGTGGCAATGATTCCATGTTATAGCCTGCCCATTTGAAGGCGGCTGGGAAGAGTGGGGAGAGGTATTCTGTGAAGAATGGGGCGAGAATGGTTCTTTTTTGGTTGTCTCCCACCTCGAAACGTTTTGGCTTCACGAAAGGCTTCACCTCGGTGGACTCCTTGGCCTCGAACTTCAAGCTCTCGATTAAGGATCTCACGCGCAATTTCATGGAACCAACGTTGTTGATATCATCTATCTTCAACAAAGTCAATGACTTACCATAACGGTTGAGCAAGCTGCGTACCTCATCGGTAAAGAAGGCATCAGGTCCGCAACCGAATGATGTAGTCTCCACATAGTGGACATTCTTGCCTTGGCGAGCCGCCCATTGCGCGGAGTTGAGGATACGGTTGACGAAAGACCATTGCTTGATGATGAAGGCCTCCTTCTCATCCACATTGTTTTTTCTGGATACCTCCTCCGTGATCACATCCACACCCATTTGGGAGATCATCTCGGAAACTTTGTGTTGGATGAGTGGGTCGGTATGGTAAGGTCTGCCTGCTAGGACGATTACCAACCGGTTCTCCTTCTTCGCCTTTTCGTAGGCCTCCTCGTTGATTTTTCTAAGGTTCAAACCGAACTCGCTGTAGGCTTTTACAGCCTTTTCGTGAGCCTTCTTGACGGTCTTTTCTGAGACACCCAATCCCTTCATATAGCGGATTAACTGTTTGAGCAGCAACTTCTCATCCTTGAAAGAGATGACGGGTGAATCGATTGGAATTTCAGAATCGATGGCACTGTTCACCACATCAGGGTATCCGATGATGATCGGACAGTTGAAGCTATTGTGCGCCGCATCGTCCTCCACACACTCGTAAACCACGCGTGGGAAGAAGATTCTGTCCACACCCTTGTCTTGCAATTCGTAGATGTGGCTATGCACCAATTTCGCAGGGAAACAGATGTTGTCGGACATGACGGAGTGGACTCCCTTCTCGTAGTTGCGGTAAGTGGAGGTTGAGGACAATGAGACCTCGATGTTACACTCGGTGAAGAAGGTGTGCCAGAATGGGAACTCCTCGTACATATTCAAGGCGCGCGGAATACCCATTGTGAAAAGTGGTGCGAGTAGTTTGGATGGTTGCTCTGCGCGGTCGAAGAGTTCGTGATATTTTCTCGCGCTCATATCGATGCCTGGTTTCGCCGCGGCGCTACCATTGTTAAAGATCTTCTCGCACTTGTTGCCGGAGTAGTAGACACCTCCGTTCTTGAAGGCATACTTGGTGATCTGGCAATTATTGTCGCATCCTTTGCAGGACAACAATTTAGATTCGTATTCGGCCGAATTGAGGAAGTTGTCGAGCGGAGTCGGCTTCTTTAATTGGTCGTGCATCTTCTTGGCATAGAGGGCACAACCATAGGCTCCCATCAATTCCGGAACGTTGTTGCAGTAAACGGTCTTGCCGGTCAAGTTCTCGAATGCCTTGACGATGGAGTCGTTTTTCATTGTACCTCCTTGGAGGACAATGTTGCTTCCCAACTCGTCATAGTTCTTGATTTTCAATACCTTGAATAAACAGTTCTTGACAACGGAGTAGGCCAAACCTGCCGCGATGTCACTGACTGCGTAGCCTTCGCGGAGCACTTGCTTCACCTTTGAGTTCATGAAGACGGTGCATCGTGTACCCAAGTCGCAAGGGTTTTGGCTTTGGCAAGCTTGGTATACGAAGTCTGTGATTTCACAACCCAATGTTTGGGCGAAGGTTTCGATGAATGATCCGCATCCGGATGAGCATGCCTCGTTGATCTCCATGCGGGTCAATGCGCCATTGTCGACGTAGATGGCCTTCATGTCTTGTCCTCCGATATCGAGGATGAAGGATACGTCAGGGCACATGTTCTTGGCGGCCACATAGTGGGCCATGGTCTCGATCATACCGAAATCAAGCGAGTAGGCTGCCTTGATAAGGTCCTCACCATAACCGGTGGAGCAACCTGCTGTAATTTCAAGGTCCAATTTCTCCTCGATGCAACGGGCTTTCAACTTCTCCAATCCGCGACGAACCGCACCGATTGGATTTCCTCCGTTGTGGGTATAATATTTGTAGAGAATATCACCGGTCTCGTTGATCAATACGATTTTGGTAGTGGTGGATCCGGAGTCAATACCCAAATAGGTCTTTCCCTTGCATTCGTTCAAATTGACGACAGGGATATGGGACTGTTCCTTCTCCGCTTTCCAAGCCATATACTCCTCTTCGTCGACGAAGATAGGAGGGAGGGTGACATTCGTTTTGTTCTTGTTGGGATCCTCCACGGTTTTGACCTCAGGCTCACGGCTTAAGATCTCTGTCAATTCATTGACATCCAATGGAGTCATTTCGTTCTTGAATAGGGCGGTACCCCATGCCGGGATGATGTTCGCGTTCTCAAGAATGACGCAATCTTGGTTGATGTCCAATTTGAAGTAATCGGCAATCGCCTTGCGCAATGATTCGATGAAGGTCAACGGACCTCCACAGAAAAGCACCTTGGAACGGACCTCGCAACCATGGGAGAGTGCGCTGGCGGTTTGAACCGCTACGGCGCGGAAGATGGATGCCGCGATATCCTCCTTGGAGGCATTACGGGCGATCAAGTTCTGGATATCCGTCTTTGAGAACACACCGCATCGGGACGCGATAGGGTAGACATGTTGCGCTTTCTTAGCGAGTCCGTCGAGGTCAGTCACCTCAACGCCTAGGCAAAGCGCCATTTGATCAATGAAGGCACCTGTACCGCCGGCACAGTTTCCGTTCATACGAAGGTCTGACACTTGACCGTCTTTCAAGTAGACAATCTTGGCGTCCTCACCACCGATATCGATGATGGTGGAGATTTCAGGGTGTACTTGTTTGGTGAACTCTGTCGCGGCGATTACCTCTTGCACGAAAGGTATGTTGTATCTCTCCGACACACCCAAACCTACTGAACCAGTGATGGATAGTGTGAATTTTTCAGTAGTAAGCGTGGATTTTAATTCATCTAGGAAAGCGGCGATGGCACCTTTCACGTTTGCCAAGTGTCGCTTATATGACGAATATACTACCTTTCCGGTTTCATCGAGCACCACAATTTTTGCGGTTGTGGAGCCTATGTCAAGACCTATTTTGAACATATTAATTTTTAGACCTATAAATAATCGCGAAATTAGTCATAATAATTGAGAATGCCAACCGAATATTTTCGGAATTGATTTTAGCTAAAATGTCGGGTTGATTCGTTCGGTAGGGATTTTTGTTTGAATAGATCAATCTCGGATTTTAATTGACTTATTCTCAGATTATTGCACGTCAGATATGGAGATGGCCTCGCAGTTTTTCATCAAGGCCGCGATTTTCTCCACCTCACCTACGATCCAGATATAATCACCTATGCAGATTTGTGTGTTCGGAGATGGGTTCATGAGGGTGACACCTTCGTGTTCGATGCCGACCACCATACATTTGGAATACTCCTTAATGCCTGATTGACTGATGTTTTTGCCGGCAAGACTGGAATTGGAGGAGATTTGGAACTGTTCGATGACGACACCCTTGTTTTGCGTATCCACCATCCACTCCTCGTTGTCGGTGTTGAGGGCGTCATGGAAGGTTTTTAGTTGGTCGTCGGAACCTAACACCAAAAGTTTATCCAACGGGAAGATGATTTCGGCCGCTGAAGGAATGTTGATGCGTTGCTTGCCGCGCATGATGGAGACCACATAGACGCCGAACTTTTGATGGAAGTTCACTTTGCGAAGTGTGCTGCCGATGAATTTAGAGTACTGCGGTACCTCAAAATCGACCAAATGGAGATCATGTGCGGAGAGTCTTTGGGCCAATTGTCTTTTCCCAAAGACCTCTTTTTCGCGTAATATCTTGTCCGCTTCGTTCTCACGTGAGTTGAGGTTCTGCATGAACTTGCGCTCCAAGGTGATGGAGTAGAGTTTGATGCGTCTGGAACGTAGCATGAGGATGATCAAAATGATGGCGCATATGGTGAAGGCCAAACCGAAGAGTATACCCACGTTGACGTTCATGAGTTTGGCGGTCTTCAAAAGGATGACGTAGATGAAGGTGGCCGCCAGAAAGAAGCGGAGGACGATGGTGATGATTAGCGGTATATGGTTGCTCTTGCTGGAGCGCCAAAGATATTTGTATTCCAATGAGTGGTTCTTTTTAGCCACGATCGCCCTTAACAGTGGTGAAATCACTAAAATAGTGAGACCTGCGCTGATGATGGCTCCCCAAGTGCCATCTATTTTGCTCATGACAAACGGAATGAAATATTTGATGGAGAGCAGTTCGATGGCGATGGTCAACATCGAATAGACAAAAACGATTCGAGTGATTTGTACGAGGAGTCGTTTCCAAACATTCTGGGCTTGCGCGCTTTTGCCGGAGAGTGAATGCTTCTCTATGACGTTTATCCAGGTGCTAGGCAAATGTTTCTCCACATACCTGCATGCGGGATCGGATAACCGCATGATGTAAGGGGTAAGGAAGATGGTGATGACCGAAACCGCCACGATGACCGGGTAGATGAATTTATCGATGATACCCAAATTGATACCAAGCATGGCGATGATGAATGCGAACTCACCGATCTGTGTCAGGCAGAAGCCGGACTGGAGAGCGGTTTTGACGGGTTGCCCCGCTAGTAGCAAACCGCATGTGCCGAAGGTGATTTGTCCTAAAACAACGGCCAAGGTGATGACGACGATAGGAACAAGATATTCGCTGATGACCGAGAAATCTACCATCATGCCGACAGAGACGAAGAAGATGGCGCCGAAAAGATCCTTCAAAGGACGGATCAGACGTTCGATTCGTTCCGCCTCCAGGGTCTCGGCTAAAATGGAACCCATCACGAAGGCGCCAAGCGCGGAGGAGAATCCCACCTTCATGGCGAAGAGTACCATGCCGAAGCAGAGTCCCAAGCAGAAGACCAGGATGGTCTCGTCATTTAATACTTTCTTGGCTTTCTGAAGCACGCTAGGAATGAAGTAGATACCGCCTATCAACCATACGACCAGGAAGAACATCAGTTTCAATATTCCCATGATCAGGTTTTCCCCTTCGAATGTCTTGCTGACCGCAAGGGTGGAGATGAGGACCATCAGGATGATGGCGATCAAATCTTCGATGATGAGGATGCCGAAGACAATTCTGGCGTAGGATTGGTTGCGGAGCCCCATATCGTCAAAAGCTTTGATGATGATGGCGGTGGAGGACATGGAGATCATACCTCCGAGCAATATGCTGTTGGTGATGCCCCATCCCAGCGACATGCCGACCAGGAATCCCAGCAAAATCATGAACAGAATGATGGTGACGGCCGTGATGGCGGCGGTTGAACCCACTTTGAGCAGTTTTTTGAAACTGAAATCCAAACCTAGGCTAAAAAGTAGGAATATCACACCGATATCGGACCATGTACCGATGTCCGACGCTTCCGAAACGGTGGGTGTGAGTGAAATTTGCGAACTTACCAGACATCCGGCCACGATGTAACCGAGCACGACAGGTTGCTTCAACCATTTAAAAATGATTGTCATGATACCACCTGAGATGAGTATCAACGCCAAGTCCGACAATAGTGGTGGGATGTTCTCCATTTTATTCCAAAGTTCTTATGCAAAAGTAGGTATTTTTTCACATTTGTATGCATATCAAACCCCCTATTTATTAAATAAAGTTAACCTTTTGGAAATGTTAAAATCGTTTTTCTATATTTGCGTCAAATGAAGAAAATAACCATCATATTGTTGGGTGTGGTGATGTCCATCTCCTTTTTGGGACTGATCTTCTTACAGTCGTATTATATGCGTACGACGGCCGAGATGCGTTCGGAGCAATTCGGTGAGGCGGTGAAGAGAAGTTTGTATGAGGTGGTGCGTTTGTTGGAAGAGGAGGAGACACTTCAATATTTGAATAAGAATTTGACGGTTCCTTCTGCGAAGACGAGGATTACCACGACGGGAAATTTGCCCGCATCCTTCCATGGCGGACATCTCTCCTCGAGACAATCGATGGATACAGCCTTCAACTCATGCGTGAGGACGCAGACGACTGTTTTCATCTCCATGAAACATGGTATGAACACGATTGAGGAGTCTTCCCGCATCATTCAGAATAAGTTGAAGGAGCGTTTTCTTCAGAACCGCGCTCTTTTGGATGATATCTTGGTTAGGCTTTTGAGCGAGACTTACGTCAAACCGATTGAAGATCGTATCGATTTCCAAAAATTGAATGAGATATTGGATCGGGAGTTGGACAACAATGGTGTCGGCGAGTTGGAGCACTTCTTCACCGTTGTGAACAAGGACGGCGATGAGATATACCGTAGCGGTGAAACGGATTCGGAGAAATTCAATCCTAATGATTGGATTTGTTACACGCAGCTGTTATTCCCGAACGATCCGGCGCAGACCTCCAATTTGTTGAAGGTCTATTTCCCTGCCAAGGCGAAATATTTCGGTTCAGGCTCTTTGCTGTT
>JAKSKY010000083.1 GCA_024401515.1 Paludibacteraceae bacterium
TGGAAAATAATCTGCCCGAATAATTTGTCAGTTCCAATAAATCCGATAATTTTGCCATGTACTCTAGGGAGAAATCCGGAGACCGAGAAGGCATTTTTTGCATGAAGTCCTAATTTCATAAATTTCGCCAAAATTTACATCAAGGACGAGTGTAGAATCATGCCCAGTCTATTTTTGTATATGTGGGAGGTAGCCAATCCTGTACTCATATTCAAGATGGACGTGGGGTGTTCTATTCTATGTTCATTTGATGTGGGGTGTTTGGCGATACCTTTGAAATGGTGGACGTAAGGCGGAACAAGTCTCACGTCCTTTTCGTTTTTAATGGTATGAATGTTCCTGATTCGGAGGCTTGGGGGGAATATGTGTTTTTATATGAGAAAAAGACTAATCTATTTTTTTCTGTTTCTATCTCTAGGGGCTTCTTTTGTTACTCCGTGCTATAGTCAGTGGGATTCAAATCAAATGAAAAGAAAACTTGAAGAATTAAAAATCCGTGAACAAGAAAAAATTTTAGCAGGTAAAAGAGAGCGACAACAAATCGCTGCGAAAAAAAAACAAAATCTCCAGTCTGCAGGAGACGAAAAATATGACCCTTACTACAAAGATGTAGATCTAGCATATTGGGACGTTTATACAAAAAATGATGCTGCTAAAAAATCGAAAACATCTCTTGCTAATGAATGGTCTTTGATGAAACCCCAAGGAGATGATTATGAAATTGATACGGATGATATCTTGATGAATATCAAAGTTGATCGTGATGGGAACGGCGCTATTAAGGGAAATAATTTTGACATGGCTGCACAAGTAATAGTCCCTATCAAGGTTTCGAAAAATGGTGGTAGTTTAACTCTAACATATATTTTTAAAAATGCCACTTGTGAAAACATAGATCTATGTGTGAAATTTCTTGATTTTTTAAGTCCTGGATTTGAAAATTATGTTAACCAAGAAGGTAGTCAATATGGCTATGAAAATAATGCGCAAAAACTACAAGAAAAACTTAGAAGACAGAAAACGACATCAGAATCATTTGTGATATTGCGTTTGGATTCTTACTGTATGATATTGAAAAGTCAAAGAGGAAGAGAAATGATCTATTTTTCAACGAAAGGATTACAAAATAAAGAAAATATAATAGCTCAATATCGAGATTTTGAAGAAAGAAAAAATAGAGAAGCAGAGGAAAAAGAACGTGAACGTCAACGCATAGCAGAGGAAAAAGAACGTGAACGTCAACGAATAGCATGGGAGAAGGAACGTGAACGCCAACGTATTGCTGATGAAAAGTTCGAAAAAGACAACACTCTCAAGGCTAATGATGGCGATATTGAGGCTCAGTACCAATTATCCTTGTTTTATCTCAAAAACAATAATTATAAAGCAGTTAAATGGTTGGAGAAATGTGCACAACAGAACTACAAAGATTCTCCGAAAAAGTTGGGAATGTATTATTACAATCGTGGAGATCAGTACTATGAAGAGGCAATTCCATGGTTAGAGATGGCTGCAAAACAAGGTGAAGTAAATTCACAATTTGCTCTCGGGAAAATTTATATGGCTCAGAAAAAATATAAAGAGGCAAGTATATGGTTGGAAGCTGCGCAAAAGAATAGGATTGATGTTAAGTCTTTGTTGCGTGATTGTTATGTTGGATTGGCGAGGACCTCACAACCCAACGAGGCTGAATCTTGGTATAAAAAAGCTCAACAGATTGAATCCACACAGGAACTTACACGTGAATTGGCAGATTTTTATTTTGAAAATGGGAAATACAGTCAAGCAGAGGCGAATTATCTGCGTCTAATAAATCTAACTTCGCATAATAAGAAAAATTTGGAGGAAATATATGAGAAAAACGCTCAATCCGCTACATCCACAAAAGATAAAATAAGTTGGATGGAAAAGGCATACAAATTATCATCGTCGCAACTTGTTCATGCCCAACTACAGAATTTATATGAAAAATATGGTGATGAGTGTAAAAAAAGTGGTGAATTTGTAACAGCGGTGGATGCATACCAAAGAGGTTCTAATTATGGTTCTCAGGTGGCGAAGTACAAATTGGCTAATATGTATGAAAAAGGACTAGGCGTAGAGAAGAATCTAGACGTAGCTTTTTCTTATCACAAAGACAACGCAGATGCGGGATATAAGCCAAGCCAAAGGAAACTGGTTTACGGTTCTGGATTCATTTTGTTCGAATCTGCCTTTTCTAATAGTCCTCAGGCATCATTCGGATTTTCAATGGGAGGTGTGAGAAAAGTTGGAGGTTACATGAAGATGCGATTCTCTAACTTATTTTCCAATACTATTATTTCTGTGAATGATGCTTTAACTGATTACCCAAATACAGAAAAATGGACTCCTAAAAACAAATTACTCAGTATAAGCGGGGGTATGTTATTTAGATTGGGTTGTCCCTTGCATTTGAACGTGGGTTTGGGATATGGTAAAAGAGTGCAGATGTATAAGGTAGGAGAGGAAACAGTAACAACTACTACAAATCGTTATGTGGACGATGACGACTATGATGATTATGACGACTACAATTATGGCAGTACAACTGAAACTACTTCAACAACTGAGAATGTTTGTGTCGAAGACAAAAAGTCAACTGTAAAAGGATTGGCGGCAGACTTGGGTTTACTTTTGTATTTGAAACATTTTTCATTACGTGCTGGTGTGTCAACAATACAGTTTAAATACACAGACATTGAAATAGGAGTAGGATTAAACTTTGGTAAAAAATACAAAAAATAAGACATATGAAAGGAAAAAATATATTCATAATATTGATTTCTCTATTAACTTTTGCTTGTACAAAAGATAGAAGTTTGGAGGAGTTTTTAAGTGAGGAAGGATATAAAAAACCTCTCAATAATGGTGGCTCTAACAACAATGGGACCCCTAATTATCAAACACATGATTATGTAGACTTGGGGTTAAGCGTAAAATGGAGCACATGTAATGTGGGAGCCTCCAATCCAACCGAATATGGAGATTGTTATGCTTGGGGAGAGTCTACAAACAAGAGTACATTTTCTTCTAATAACTATCATTGGGGTAACGAGGATGTTGCGACGGTGAAATGGGGAAATCCGTGGAGAATACCAACAGCCAGTGAAATACAAGAGTTAATTGATGGATGCACTTGGGAGTGGACGTCGAATTACGAAGGAAGTCAAGTGCCTGGCCGGATTGGAACAAGTAAGAGGACCAATAATGTCATTTTTTTCCCTGCTGCAGGTTATGGTTATGAATACGGTATCTATTACTCAGGAAGTTATGGTACCTATTGGTCAAGTACTCTCGAAAATACAGAGTCGGCAATGATTTTTAGTTTTACGTCATATTCTACACTTGTTGGGTATCTCAAACCTTACCATGGAGGATTTGTTCGCCCAGTTTGTCAGTAACGGATTTATAACAATAGAAGAGATGTATAAAGAATATAAATGTTTATGATTAATAGATATTAGGTATGAGTGGAGATACAATATTTTTTTGTTTGTTGGTCATTTTTTTGTTGGCATGCTTGCTTCTTCCTGCCTTCACTTCTGACAACAAAGCCGTAAAAGAGAACAAAACTAAGTATATCTTATTTACTCTCCTTGAGATATTTGCAGTGGGAACTGTCTCCAATATATTCATATTCATAGGTGTAATGGTATTTTTTATATGGCAATTTGGATTTGGTCTATGGCCGATTATTGGAGGTTTCGTAGCTGCGGGTGCAATAATTGGCATTATACAGGCGATTTATGTGAGTGGTAGAGAAAAGTTTGCAGATCCACTGCCTAATCTGCCCTCAGTAAGTTACACAGGGAACAAAGTAGGCTTTTTTGATAGTCTAGACAAAGGAAGTCATGTCAGAAGTTTCGCTTATAAAGATGGCGTCGTTACTATGGAAATGCAAAACGGAAACTCCTTCTCGGGCAAGTTGACGACGATGGATGTTAGTTTTATTACTAACAAGTTTACTGGCTATGTTTCAAATGCAAAAATCAAATTCTGGGACATGGATGAAACGGTTTACATTATTCCATCGAGTGACGTGCTTCCATTTGAAGCTTGGTCTCAAATATATGAAATACTAAGTCATGCAGGGAAAGTGGATGGGACACCAAAACTCGAAAGAAGTGCAGTGGACAATCTTAAACTCTCTGCAAGTTTAATGAGCAGTTTCCACAAAATGGGACTTTTTTAAACAACAAAACCTGATCCTATAACAGCAAATATTATTAACCACCTCTCTAGTCCGGAGAGATTAAATTTAAAATGATATGAAATACTTAAAAATGTTTGGTTTACTAATGATCTCTGTGTTTCTTATTACTTCATGTGGTAATGAAGAAGACAACGGAGTTTGGAATGACCGAAAAAATGAAGGATTGAAGGGAAAAGTCAAAAAGGTGACAGAGGTCGATGTTTTCCTTTCTAATGATGAGGTAAGGGTAATGGAGTTTAATCCTGAAGGTTTCTTTACATATGAAGATGGTGGCTTACATTCGTATACGAGAACGAACTTCCAATACGATTCCCAGAATCGACTTAAAAAATATGAGTGTTTTATGCTAGGTGAATATTTTGCCAGAATAGAAAGAACCTACAACGGGAACAATATAGAAGAAATTATGTATGATGATTCCTCAAACCGGGCATCCGTAGAAACAATAGTAACGAATGACAAAGGAATGATTATGTCAACCAGTAGTGGAGAAGTTAAAACTAGTTTTAAACGAAACGAAAAGGGACAGATCATAGAGGAAAAGCAAGATTTGGGCGAATATTGTTATATCACAAAAAATACATATAATTCAGAGGGTAGCATTGAGTCTGTGGTTAAGAACCAATGTGATGGAACAGAATTAGAATTTTTCTCCCATAAATACACTTATAAATACGATAGCAAAAAGAATTGGATAGAGAAGTATAACGAAGAAGGAGAACTGATACGAACTAGAACTATCCAGTATTATTAATTCAAAACAATCAGATAATGTGATAGGTGCAAGTTATGCTGCTGAGAAAAGCATGGGAAGAATGTTTCCAGAAAAAGAGTTGTTGGATATTGTAAAAAGTCATGCGAAATGGGGAGCAATAGCGATTGCCATTCCGTTTATTCCAGTGGCAGATGTAATTCTTTATGTAATCGTATTATGGCACATGTATCACAAATTGAGTGAAGCATCTAACAGGTCTTTAAAAATCGGATTGGGAATTATTGTTAATTTCGTAGTAGCTATTGGCATAGGTATTGCGGACGAGGCATTAGATTGGATTCCTGTCATAGGATGGTTATTCTCCGCCTTAATCGTTTACATTCAATTTTATTTTTCAGGAAGAGCCTATGTATCATACCTGAAGGAGTTTTATAGTAAATAAGACGAAACTAACACTAGATTAAGACCGAAGTCCGCCAAGCTTCGGTCTTTTTTATGAATCTGCGGGTATTTTGCCGCAAACACACTTTTCCCCCCACTTGTGGCAGAATAGTAGCTGTTTGGTCAGATTTCTTGCGATAAAAACTGCCGCAAAAGAATGGTTTTGATGCCTTCGTCATTGATCAGTTGGGACGTAGGGTCCATTGTGACAACAAATTTGGGATAGTTGTCATGAATCAGTTTCAGATTGCCATATTCCCGTTCATACGTTTCTTCGGACGAAATAGTTTTAGTCACCTGGAAATAGCGAATCTCATCGCCTCTCTTCGCAACGAAATCAATCTCCTTGCCATTCAATTGACCTACATATACATCATAGCCTAACTGCCTCAACCGCAGATAGACCAAGTTCTCCATAATCTTCTCTATATCGTTGTTGTTTTTCCCACGACATAAATAATTCCGAATGCCAAGGTCCTCAAAATAGTATTTTTCCTGCTGTTCAAAGACGCGCTTGCCTTTTATGTCATATCGTTCTACCTTGTCAATGAGATAGGTGTCACAGAGATACCCCATGTATTCAGCGATTGTACCCGACGTGACAGCGGATTCTCCATTCTTCAAATATTTTGCTATGCTATTGGGAGAAAAGATTTTCCCACAATTTTCAGCTACAAACCCGGCTAAATTGCTTAGCAGATTTATGTTTCGTATTTTGTGTCGGGTAACAATGTCTTTGACGAAAATTGTATTGAATATATCGCCCATGTAATCGGTACGCGAACGTATGTCATCCAACGGTATTTGGTAGAGAAACGGCAACCCACCCCATTTCATGTACGAAACAAGTGACTCGTCGGAATCTTGTAGTTGATAGAATAGAAGGAACTCTTGGTATGAGAGTCCATAAACCTTGATGGTGGTATGTCTTCCTGCAAAAAGGGTGGCAATTTCGCTTGAAAGCAAAAATGCGTTACTGCCTGTGACTATCACTTCCACGTCATCCTGTTTTGCCCAATAACGCAATGTTTTTTCAAACTCGTCAATCTCTTGCACCTCATCAATCAATAGATAATTGTGCGTCGAATCGTCTATTTTTTCTTTTATGTACGCATTAAGATCAGAGGCATTTCTGATATGCGAGAAATCGGGGTTTTCCATGTCGATGTAAATCACATTTCCCGACTGTGTATATTGAACTGAGAGTTGCAACAATATGGAACTCTTACCTGCTCTGCGATGGCCAACCAATACAACAGCATTACTTTTACCTATTGCGTTGTCGACTTGTGAGGTATATTCGTCTCTATAAATTACTTTCATGGACAAAACTTTTTCGCAAAAGTAAAAAAGTTTTGTTTATGGACAAAACTTTCCAACGGAACCACATAACTTTAAGTTATGAAATAAGGGTTGCAATGATTGGATAAAGAGATAAAGTTGCCACAAACGCACTTTTGCCCCGCTTGTGGCAGAATAGCGCGCTACTTCTCCCACCTACTATACGGCATGTTCGCCAAATTTGAATTGGTGTAGCGTCGGTCGTGAGAAACCTCCTCGCCAATCCAATCGGGTTTCTCGAAGGCCTGATCCTCCGATTTCAGTTCGATTTCAGCCACCACAAGACCTTGATTCTCTCCCAAGAACTCATCTACTTCCCAGACATTGCCCGCAAAAGGAATCTTGCGTCTGTATTTCTCCACAGAAGGTGTTTTCGCCAAAGAGAAGAGCGCTTGGGCATCCTCCATCGGAATGTCGTATTCCAATTCGATGCGGGAGATATTATTGGCCTTTCCCTTGATGGTCAACTTCGCCTTGTCGCCCTCGATACGTACACGAACGGTGTTGCCTTTCGGTTCGTTCAAATAGGCTTGACGGTAGTAAACTGGTTCAGCTAACTCCTTCCAACTATCGTTTTTTACCAAAAACTTGCGTTCTATCTCTATGTTCATTGCGATTCACGATTTGTTAATATGAAATTATCATCAGAGGATAGGGCTGGCGCCCTATCCTGTAAAACAACCATTGCAAAATTAAGATTTTTCGCCACTATTTTGTATTTTTGTGAAATTAAAGATTTTAAGCGAAATGGAGCTATCCATCTGCATCCCCATATACAATCAGAATGTCACGTCGCTCGTCAGCGAGTTACGCGCACAGGCGCTTCGTGCGGACTGTCTCTTTGAGATACTCCTCATGGATGACGCTTCCACGAGTTTTAGGGAGACCAATCGTCGCTTGCAGGATTGGGAAGGAGTTCGCTTCATGGCCTTGAGCAAGAACGTGGGGCGTTCCGCCATCCGCAATAAATTGGCGGATGAGGCGCTCTATGATTATTTGCTGTTTATGGATTGCGATGTTCTACCCGATAGCCCCAATTTCTTGGAGAATTATTTGAAGATGGAAGGCCACGATGTGGTGGTGGGCGGTTACAAATACCCTGACCAACCCATTTCCGATGCCTATATGCTTCGTTGGCGTTATGGCAAGAAACGAGAGGAGCGCAGTGCATCGGAACGCAACCGTAAGCCCAACGATTCTTTCTCCACATTCAATTTCTTGATAAAAAAATCCATATTCAAGGAGGTCCGCTTTGACGAATCATTGCGTGGCTACGGACACGAGGATACCTTCTTCGGCATCTCCCTCAAGGAGGCAGGCGTGAAGGTGAGTCATATCGATAATCCGTTGGTTCATCTCGGTTATGATAATTCCGCCGTCTTTTTGGAAAAGAGTTATAACTCAGTCCACAATCTTTGGACCATTTATGGCAAGGTAAAGGACAAAGAGGCCTTCGTCGAGAGTGTCAAACTCTTGCGTTACTACAAAAAATTGGAGCGGAGTGGTTTGGTTTCGCTCTTTGCGAAGCTCCATGGTTACGCCAATTCGTTGTTTCAAAGTAATTTGTTGGGTAAATCACCCAGCCTTTTCCTTTTTGATTTTTATAAACTAGGTACGCTATGCGTTTGTGCAAGTCGTTGATATTATTGTTATTGTCGTTTCTTCCTTTGGCGTTGAACGCGCAAATCAGTCATGGCGGATCGCCCATGTCTGAGCAATTGGCGGGAGTGAATGCATTAAGAAGCGGTTCCGATGAATGGGTGCGGATGCCTCGTTTGGACACGACGCTACTCTTGGCTCAAGAGGGGGAGCGGACGGTGCGGTGTGGCGGTGAGCGTTTCGCTTATGCCTTCCCAGTGGATCTCTCTCCAGAGAACTCAGGTGCGATCTATCATATGGCGGATGGCACAGCCGTTTGGCGCCTTCACATCGTTTCAGAGGGAGCCTATTCCTTGAATATCATTTTCGGAGAATATGAATTGAAGGGGGAGGCCCAACTATTCCTTTACGCCCCTGACCGTAGTGCGATCTTAGGATCCTTTACGGCTGAGAACAATTCTCCCTCAGGCGTTTTGGCGACAGCGCCTATCGACGGAGACGAAGTGGTGGTGGAGTTGATTATCCCTAAGGGTAGTGACGCGAAGCTCAAGATAGAGAGTGTGAACCACGATTACAGGGGGCTTAGAAAGACGCCTTCGTATGGAACGGCGGCCGCTTGTCAAGTGGATTACTGTGAGGTGGGCGGCCATGAGTTGCAAGCCCGCAGTTCGGTGGTCTACATTGTGGAGGGCGTGGAGTATTGTTCGGGTAATATGATCAATAATACCAGGAATGACGGTACCCCTTATCTGATTACCTCCTCACATTGTCTTTTCGATAGAAATGACAATTTTGTGGAGAGCAAGGCCGCGAAGAGTGTCTTTTTCTTCAATTATGCCAAACCACACTGTTTGGATGGGGTGAGAGCTTCGACTGAGATGAGTGTGGCTGGTTCGGAGGTGGCCTTCAAATTGGTCTCTTCGGATGCGTTGCTCTTGAAATTGAGTGACCGTCCGCCTTTGGATTACGAAGTATATTATGCGGGTTGGAACATGACGAAGAGTTTTGAGGCTCCTTTTTATGATCTACACCATCCTAATAGCGATGTCTTGAAAATCTCTGTGGAGGAGGATAACATCACGTTAGGGTCGTTTGATTACAATGGTCTGTTCAAAGCTAACAAACACTGGGTTGTGAAGAATTGGGAGATGGGCATCATGGAGGGCGGCTCGTCCGGCTCGGCGTTGTTTGACGCGCAGGGTTACATTTTGGGCTCCCTCTCAGGCGGCGCTATTGAAGAATCTTGCAACAAACCGGGATATGATACCTATTGGGCGTTGAGCGAGGCATGGTCGGAAGGAATCGGTAGGATCCTGGATCCAGAGGGTAAAGCGACCACTTGTGAAGGTATGGAGGCCAATGCGGTGCCTTGCCAAAGATTGACGAATTGGCGAAGCGAGGATCTCTTGCATGAGATGTCCGAATATGAGGAGTATGCCGCCGGTCATAATCAGGCCAACTTGGACGAATATGCCGAACGTTTTCGTACAGGCAAGGAGAAGTCGGTGCTTTATGGCATCCATTTCTTAGCCTATAAGGGTTATTACGAGGAGCAACACCCAGTCCTATTACGGGTCTACAGTGGCGACACGCTTCCTAAGGAGGTGATTTTGGAGGAGCCTATCCAGATGGTCACGAATGAGTACAAGACAAGAAGTGGATTCCAGACATCCCCTGTGAACAATTGGGAGATGAGGGATAATTACTATCGGTTGTCGCAACCCATTGTGGTGGATTCGACCTTCTTTATTGGAGTGAAATTGGACAATGAGAGTGAGAAGTATTTCGCCTTGTGTCATACGGATATTTCGGATATGCGTCTAAATACGGCCTATTTCAAGAATGATACCCAATGGTATCCTTTTGAAGGAGAACATCCTTATTATCCTTATGCCACCTCCCTATTTATTGAACCGGAGGTACAAGTGGGTTGTGCGGTGGTGAAGACGGTCGATTATGTGACGGACGCTTCTAGTGTATGTTGGGTAAACAATCCGGTGACGGAATCTGTAAGGGTACAGTTCCCCACAAATACGAAGCTTATTTCATATGAAATCTATTCGATAGGTGGTGAACGGATGGCCCATGTGGAGGTGGGCAAAGATCTTTCCCAATTGGAATTCGAAATGGCTTATCCGGCAGGACTCTATATCCTTCGTCTGGTATTTGACTCGCATGTTGAATCTTTAAAACTTTTGAAACGATGAGTACGGAGAAGATGACGTTGCGAAAAAGCATTAGGGCGAGGGTGAAGGCTCTATCGGAGAAGGAGAAACAAAAACGGTCTGAGAAGGTTTGCTCCTCATTGGAACGTAACAAATATTTCCGTTCTGCCCGAACGGTATTGCTCTTTTGGTCCTTGCCTGACGAGGTGGATACCCACGGATTGGTGGAGAAGTGGAGCAAGGAGAAACGCATTCTCCTTCCTGTTGTGGTAGGAGAGAATTTGGAGGTTCGTCTCTATGAGGGATTGGATCGATTGCGTTTAGGAAGTTTTGATATACAAGAGCCTGTCGGCGAATTGGTGACTGATTTTTCCACGATAGATTTGGTAGTGGTACCCGGCATGGGATTTGATGCGGAGGGTCATCGTTTGGGCCGAGGAAAGGGCTTCTATGATAGATTATTGCCCCAGATTAAAGCGCATAGGATAGGCATTGCCTTCCCTGAACAATTTGTCTTCAATGTGCCAAGTGATCCTTGGGATATTAATGTGAATGAAATAATAATTGATTAGATATGAATAACGAGCAAGTTATCAAGTTGGGCAATTTGGCGGACATCTTGCCTGAAGAGTTGGGGTCTCGTTCCAAGAACTCCATTTTTGTTTTGACGGATGAGAACACCAACCGTCTCTGTTTGCCTAAGTTAGCTTCTGTAGGTATCCCTGCGGAGAATGTAATCTGCATCAAAGCGGGAGACGATAATAAGAGTTTGGAGGCCTTGGCTTCTGTTTGGAAACATTTGAGCGAACATGGCGCTACCCGTAAATCATTGATGATTAACCTTGGTGGTGGTATGGTGACCGATTTGGGTGGATTCGCCGCTTCCACTTTCAAGCGTGGTATGGATTATATCAACATCCCTACGACTTTGTTGGGTACCATCGATGCGGCTGTGGGCGGTAAGACTGGTATCAATTTCGATGGTTTGAAGAACGAGATCGGTGTGATCAACTCTTCCCAATCGGTTTTGATTGATGTGAACTTCCTTCGCACTTTGGACAAGGAGAATTTCCTTTCAGGTTATGCGGAGATGATCAAACATGGCTTGATTTCCAACCGTGAAGTTTGGAACCATATCTCTTCCTACGATTTGGATCATATAGACTATGCGACTTTGCCAGCCTTGGTGGAGGAGTCCATCAATGTGAAGCGTGAGATCGTGAAGGTGGACCCAACCGAGAAGGGTATCCGTAAGGCATTGAACTTCGGACACACGGTAGGTCATGCGTTCGAGAGCTATGCGATCCAGCAGAACGATACCAAATTACATGGTTATGCGGTCGCTTGGGGTATGATCTCCGAATTGTACTTGTCCTATAAGTTGGTGGGATTCCCGAAGGAGGACTTTATGAATGCCATCGCCTTGATCAAGGAGAATTATGGATCTTTGACCATCACTTGCAAGGAGTATGATTTGTTGTATGAATTGATGACCCACGACAAGAAGAACGAGGGCGACGGACGTATCCTCTTTACCCTTTTGGGTGGCATCGGCGACATCCGCATCAACACCTCCGTGGAGAAGAAGGATATCTTCGAATCGCTTGATTTCTACAGAGATACAATGGGTATGTAATATTCACCAAAGAAGATTACCATTATGATGTATAAAATAACCGCACCGAAGCGTGATTTGCAGGATACTATCTCCTTGCCCGCTTCCAAGAGTATCAGCAACCGTGCCTTGATCATGGGTGCTGTCGGTCAGTTCGACCGTTCCATCCGAAACTTGGCGAAGTGTGATGACACGGATGTTTTGGTGCGTGCTTTGGATTCCAAGGGAAACCATTTCGATGTGGGCGCCGCTGGAACCTCCATGCGTTTTTCAACCGCCTACCTCGCCTCTCGTCCAGGCGATTGGCACATTACGGGTAGCGAGCGTATGAAGCAGCGTCCGATAGGTGTCTTGGTGGAGGCCTTGCGTGCCTTGGGTGCTAAAATTGAATACGAAGAGAACGAGGGATTCCCTCCTTTGCACATTCAGGGAACCCAATTGAAGGGTGGTCACATCGTCTTGGATGGTGGTGTGAGTAGCCAATACATATCCGCCATTTTGATGGTGGCCCCTACGATGAAAGAGGGTCTCATCTTGGAATTGTCGGGCAATATCGTCTCGGTCCCTTATATCCGTATGACCTTGGGTATGATGCGTGAGATGGGTATCGAATCGGAGTGGGAAGGTAATATCATCAAGGTGAAGCCTCAACAATATGTGAAGAGTGATTATGTCGTTGAGGCTGATTGGTCCGCTTCCTCTTACTGGTATGAGATGGCGGCGCTCTCCAAGCAGTGTCAAATCCAATTGCCTTTCTTGAGGAAGGTAAGTTTCCAAGGCGATAGCGCAGTGCGCCGCATCTTCGAACCATTGGGTATCTCCACCACTTTCGAGGGAGAGGGAGTAACTTTAAGACGTGCGGGAGAGGCGATCAGACGTATGGAATATGATTTCGTGGAGCAGCCCGATTTGGCGCAGACCTTGGTGGTGACCTGTTGCGCTTTAGAGATTCCGTTCGAGTTCTCCGGGGTTCAATCTTTGAAGATCAAGGAGACCGACCGTATCGCCGCTTTGAAAAATGAGTGCGCGAAGTTCGGCTATGTATTGACAGAACCTGCCGAGGGGAAATTAGCTTGGACGGGAGAACGTTGTCAGCCTGCTGAACAACCGATCGTCGAGACCTATGAGGATCACCGCATGGCGATGGCCTTCGCACCGTTGGCGATGGTGAAGGGTTCTGTATGGGTGAACCATCCGATGGTGGTGACCAAATCCTATCCGGAGTTTTGGGAACACTTGAAGCAGGTGGGATTTGAGATAGAGGAGATGAATTAATCGATGGATAGGAGTCGTTGAGAAACGTCTGAAAAAGGATGAGCCGTCAAAAGATAGATATGCTGAATGGCCCGTTGTTGGGCAAGATCATCGCATTCGCATTGCCAGTTGCCGCAAGTAGTATCTTGCAGCAGCTGTTCA
>JAKSKY010000084.1 GCA_024401515.1 Paludibacteraceae bacterium
TGTGAGCTCGTTCTTGAGGTATGCCTTCACGTCGTCGTCCACGATGCCCTTGCAGTACGCCGGGATCTCGATCGCTGGTGCCTCTGGCTTTTCATAATATCTTACATAGATAGAGTCGTATACAAAGCAGTCACCTGAAGTCGGTTTTTCATTGTCACGAATCTTCACATAGTAAACCTCTACTGTTCCTGCTTTGGCTGCTGTCCATGAAATGGCTGGCAACTCTGAAGTTTCTGATTTTTCATCGACCTTCAATGCTGATGCATCGGCTCCAACCTTATCCTTGAACCATAGTTCGTCGAACTTAGCTGCAGCATCTGACGCTTTGGAGATGCCTGAAACACTCAATTTGATTGGATCAGACTCTTCGCAAAGTGAGACGGTGTCTTTTGCATTGGCATGGGCATCTCCATCTACCTCAATCTTGATGATACCGTCAGGAATGTTACAAGGAGGACAACCATATTTTGCGGTCAATAGGATGCGACCACAGGTGTAGTCGGTCATCTTGCCGAAGGTGACATTGAACACATCTGTAACTTTACCCGCCTCGATTCTGCCATTTGGATTGAATCCCTCCAGTGCTCCTGTCGCATTGATGCCGGTTTTTTGACTGTCCTGAATAGGCGTGTCAAAATAAGGATTGCTTGCGGCGACGATGGCCTCCGTGTAAATCTCTGCGTCGGTCAATGTCAAGTCGGCGTATAACACGTATTCTGTACCTCTGACTGGATTAGCTTCTAGAACCTTATCGCACTTAACCTTGATTTCGATGATGCCGTCATCTGATGTTAGTGTGAATGTTTGAGCCTTGCCTGTCCAGAATATGTCTCCTGCGAAATAACCGCCATACTCAATCTTACCACCTTTATAGATTTTAGGAGTGACTTTGATTGTACCTCCGCTAGATCCTTGAGCTACCTTGGCGAAAATTGAGAAGGTGCTTAATTCGGATGGGGATTTTAAGTTGATAATCTCCGCATACTTTTGTGGAGAGTTGGTGAATCCAGTTGTAGGCTCTTTGGTCTTCTCAAACAACTTGGTTTCAAATCGTGTGACATCCTCAATCCAGATGGTGTACGTAGTGTCTTTTGATTCTTCGTTTTTGTTGTCGTGAACCTCCTTGATTTTATCTCCGGTGACAAAGAACTCAACAACACTGCCTGTTCCTTCTGATGTGTCAATGCGGATTGTGTCTTTGCTTGACTCTGTAGAGAATACAGCGAAGGTGGTTGTTTGTCCAGCCTTGTAGAATTTGTCGTTGATGGTGTATTTGAACTTGAGTACATCCCCTGCGGATGGTTTCAATGGTTCGCTTACACAGTTCATCAAAGTGATGGTTGTGTCAACTGGCATCTCCATCTCGATAACTTCCAATTTGGCTTTTGCCTCAGGACAGTTGTCACATGGCACATTGGTTCCGATGTAGAATACCTCCACCTCGTAAAGACCTTGCTCTGAGATCTCAATGGTGTGGTGGTTGTATTTGTCATTCTTTAATTCTGTCTTGCTGATAAGGCGAAGTTCCTCAATGTCCTCTGATTTGATGGAGTTGAGAACCTTTCCATCCTTTTTCCATTGGAAGAAATATCTATCCTCTTTTCCCTCTACAGGAATGAATCCGCAATAGATGGAGTCGTTGACACCTGGACATTTGTATTTAGGACCATTCATAAATGGTTCTGGGCAGATATCTGGCTTCTCGCATGGAATATCAATCTCTTTCAAACAAGTACTCAAATCTTTAACCTTTCCGGTTCCCATGATTCCATAGTGGTCATTCTTTCCTGGTACATTTGTAGATCCCCATACGAAGTAGCGACCTTCTGAGTTCACCATGAAATCACACATATCTCCACGTCCAATGGAGATGGCGTCATCCACGCGAACCTCTTGAGGCCCTTTTACTCCAGCACAGTAGTTGGCGAAAACTGGTCCGTTGGTTTCGCATGTTCCTTCAATAGTAGCGTATTTGGAGTTTGGCACAATACCACCAGAGTTGCCTGTGCTACCAGCGTTCACTCCCCACCATAGCAGGTAACCCTCTTCCGTGATGGCTGCACCGCAACCGTTACCACCAATTACTTGTTTTACATCTGTTAGGTATGGTTGTCCGGAAATTTTCTCGTATTCACCAGACAATACTTTGTAGGCGTATAGGAATTGGTTTTGAGGTTTTCCTCCGATGGCGGAACATCCCCAGCCATTGTTACCCCAACCATAGACGTAACCTGTTGTTCCATCAACGGCAAAAGCGGATCCGTCGGCGATACCGGTGGTTCTAACGTTCTTCAAGAACTCTCCAGAGGATTTCGATCCACTTTCATCCGCTGCAATCTCAACAGGCATTGCGTAGGCGTCTGTCGCATTTTCACCTCCACCACGACCGTTCCATCCTCCTGCGGAATATACGGTACCTACTTGTGCGTCTGGTGAGTCGCCTACGATAATCAAAATATTGTCGTCACCACCCATGATGTGGATGACGTTTTGAAGAATATTGCCTTTGTTGTCTCTGATATAGAGCGGCTCTGTGGTTGGTGTTGCTCCCAATAGAGAGTTCTTACCCCACCATACGGCTGTACCATCTTCCAAAATTGCCATGGATGCATTGGTGGTACCACAAACATAGGTTACACCTCCTAGGTATTCTCCATCTCTGGTAGCCTCACCCTTGAGATTGTATCCTTGTTTCGCCTCTCCTTTGTAAATAGGTACGGGTTCGTCGTTGATGTATTCCAATCCGTCACGTCCGCATTGTCTACTGGAGTTGTCTCCCCAACAGTAAACGGTCTTTTTACAAGACAACGCAATGTTGTGGCCTCCTGATCCTGCGGAGACTTGCGAGAAGGTAAGGTTAGGGTCAATGTTCACCTTTGATGGGGAGGAAACCGCCGAACCAGCTGATTTGTCCACCAAGCACAACTGACCTTTGTCGTTCTTACCCCAAGCGTATACCAAACCCTTATCGCAAATAGCGACTGCATGGTCTGATCCTCCTGAGATGATCATACTCTGCGAAAATGCCCCCGTTACCGCTCCGAGCAACAGCAGCAAAGTTGTATATAAATGCTTCTTCATAATCAATAATTTTTACCCCTATTAGAATACTACTATAAATATACTCTTATGTTTTTCACGCGTTTTTTTGAATTTTGCCTATTCTGTACTATACAGAAGGTAAAGCAAAAATATATTTATTTGTTGGGAGTTCAAAATGTTTTCCAGATTTTTTCCATCGTTCTTAAACAAATATGGAGAGCCACACTTTTATGCGCAACTCTCCATTCCTTGATATAATATTTCTAATCGCTTATGTGATGTCAAATGTCGGTTTATACCTTTGAAACTTTGTTCTCTATGAAGTAAAGGATAATATCCACACATTTTTCCACGCCAATGGCGGAAACGTTCAAGGATAAATCGTAGGTGGATGATTCTCCCCAAGTCTTATTGGAGTAGAAATTGTAATAGGCTGCTCTTTTTTTGTCTTGCGTCCTCATCTTGACGATGGCCTCCTCATAGGTGAGATGGGAACGTTCCTGGATGCGTTGCGCCCGGTCCTCGTCGGTGGAGTGGAGGAATACGCTGACGCAGTTGGGGTTATCCCTCAATACATAGTCTGAACATCTTCCTACGATTACACAGGACTTCTCCTCTGCGATTTTGCGGATGGCGGATGCCTGCATCTCGAATAGGGCGTCCTGCGAGAGGTAGTTCTTGGCGCCCATGCCGCCCGTCACAAGACTCTCCATCCATTGTAGCACATTGCCGGAAAAAGAGGCTGATTTCTCGTCGTTCTGCTCGAAAATTTCAGGGGCGAATCCATACTCTTTCGCGGCTTCCAGAATTAATTCCTTGTCGTAGTAAGGAATGTCCAGGCGTTTTGCCAAGGCTTGTCCGACACGTCTTCCGCCTGCACCGAATTGTCTGCCTATGCTGATGATGATTTTGTTTTCCATGATAAGTCCTCCCATTTATTCTTGAACTAATGGTTTGTCTTTCAGTTTATTGAATTTCCTCATCTCCATTTTTAGCAAGATATAGGCTAATACGGAGGAGAGGGCATCCGCTATCGGCATGCATACGAGTACGCTCTCGATGCTTTGGTAGTGTCGAGGAAGAATGATCAACAACGGTACCAAAAGTAACAATTGCCTTGTGGATGATAGAATGACCGCCATGGGTGCCTTGCCGATGGATTGGAAGAAATTGGAGGCCACCATTTGGAATCCCACGATAGGGAAGGCGATGCAACAGATTCTTAAATTGGTAATGGCGAGATTGATCATCTCCGGATCGTTGGTGAAGAGTCTCGCCACGTAGTAAGGAATACTCTCGGAAATGATAAAGGCGAAGGTGGTGACGCAGGTGGCGGCGATGATGGTCATCTTAAGTACCTTCTTTACCCTGGAATAGATCTGTGCACCGAAATTGTACCCCGCGATAGGTTGCATGCCCTGGTTGAAACCCATGACAATCATGGCGAACATCATTAAGACACTGTTGGCGATACCGCCGTAGGCGCCCACCGCCAAGTCTCCGCCATATTGCTGAAGCGATTTGTTGATTAGGATCACCACCAAACATGCGCAGGCGTTCAACATGAAAGGTGCCATGCCGATGGAGATGATGCCCTTAATGATTCTTGCGTCGAATTTGAATATGTCACGTTCCCAATGGAGCACATTGCTCGGGTCGGTGAAGTGGTGGGTGACGATGCATAACGCGACGGTCTGGGCTATGATTGTGGCGCTGGCCGCTCCTCTGATACCCCAATTGAATACGAAGATGAATAGGGGAGCGAGCGCTAGGTTGATCAGTACCGTGAGAAGGGTCATCTTCATCGCCTTCTTCGGATGGCCGGATGCGCGCATCACGTTGTTCAGTCCGAGGTAAAGGTGGGTGATGACATTACCGATCAGAATCACTTGCATAAAGTCCCTGGCGAAGGGAATGGTCTTTTCGCTGGCGCCGAAAAAGTAGAGGATGTCATCTAGGAAGATAAGTCCTAACGCCATGAATATGATACCCAAAGCGACGTTCAGAAGGAATACGTTTCCCAATACTTTCTGTGCGCTCTTGCCATCCTGTTGTCCCAGTTTGATGGAGGTGAGTGTGGAACCTCCCGCTCCGATCATGGCGCCGAAAGCGGCCGATAGGTTCATGATGGGCATTGTGATAGCGAGGCCGGAGATGGCAAGCGCATCCACGCCTTGTCCGATGAAAACGCGGTCGATGATGTTGTACAAGGCGGAGGCCATCATGGCGATGATGGCGGGAAGTGAGTAGCTGAAGAGCAGTTTCCTCACATCCTGGGTGGCTAGTTCTTTGGGGTTGTTGGCCATTGTCGGAAACGGTTATGAATTTTCTGCAAAAGTAATAAAAATCGACATCTCTTTACCTGTCCACGGAAAAATAAAGCGTCCCAAAGGATAACCCTCGGGACGCCTATTGTATGGATATCGTTTATCCTAGATTACTTCACGATCAACTTGACAACCTCGTTGCCAGCCTTTACGAAGTAGATACCCTTCTCGTTGATAGAGAACTCGTTGTTGAAGTCAGGTACTGCGACGAACTCCTTCACGATTTGGCCAGCCACGTTGGTGATAACCACGTTGGTGCGCTCCAAAACGACCATAGTGCAGTGACCATCCTCAGCAGGGTTAGGGTAAAGGAACATCTTGCTGATCTCAGTGGCGTTCTCAACCGCTGTTCCGTCCATGTTCTCTGGGAATTCCATGCCTACGCAAGTCACGTCGTCGATCTCCAAAGTCTTGGTGGTGTTCTCACCGCCTTTAGCCATCCAACTGAAACGGTTCACGTCTGTTGCATCCCAAGATACTTTGGTACCCCAATCCTCTTGTTGCAATGAGCTGACACTAAGAGATACCTCTTTCCACTCGTTAGATCCTTCGATCAATGCGCAGTGGTAGTTACCATCCTTGATGTTAGACAAAGCAGCACGGAAGAAGTGCTCTGAACCTTTGAACTTGTAAGTGATCTTGCTACAGTTGGTGATATCCAATGATTGAGTGGAATCCTGGGCAAGATATAGGTTGACACCGCAATATGCAGGAACGTTTCCTGAACATGCGTTACCCATCTTACAATTTACCTTGATGCTTCCGTTCGCAGCTGAAACGGTAGGAACGGAGTTGGTCTTGCCCGCATCCTTTGAGTCGTCAAATGGAGACCACTTACCACCGATTCTGCTGATTAGGTCATTGTCAGCCACATCGTCGATAGTGCCTGGATCTACCCAACCCTCAGGGTAAACCGTAATGGTGACACTCATGGTCTCAGAATCTGTACCGTCAGAGATGGTAAGTGTGAATACGTTCACACCTGCTTGCAAGTTAGAAATGTCTGTCTTTGCTGAACTTGGGCTAGCGATCTTCGCACCCTCGCCCTTGGTTTGCTCCCACTTGTAGGTGTAGTTGCCTGAACCACCCTCAGCGGCACCATAAACGGATACTTTATCCTCTGGCAAGAACAACTTAGATCCCGCGCAGATGGAAGTGGTGAACTCAGGAGTCTCCTCCACCAATACTTTTGGTGTGTAGTTGATCCAACTTTTTGCGACATCGAGCTGCATTTTTCCTGTATAGGATAGGTCGCCTGATTCTGTCCATCCTGATCTTGCTGTGCGGTTTGATTTTAGGATAGACCATGCGGCATCATCACCATCTTGTTTGTTGGCGATGGACCAGAAGCAGTGGATGACACCTCTGTCCTTGTATATGCTACGAAGTTCTCCGTCTCCTCCGTTTTCTGTACAACCCCACTCAGTAACGACTACTGGAAGACCATTGTTCCAATTGGAATGAGACGCCCAGTCTGTTTGGTGAGTGAATTTCACATAACCGTGCCAAGTGAAGGCGATGTTCTCTTGACCATTGGCTACCTCTTTAACGCCGTCAGGGTCACGGGAGAAGTCCTTAGAACCTACGATGATAACGTTCTTGGAGTCAATTTTGCGGATATGAGGGATAATTTGGTTAGCGTAAGTGATGACAGGACCATTGTCGTAAAGAGGCTCATTGTAGATCTCATACATCACGTTAGGGAACTCTCCCCACTTGCCTGCGAAGTAAGTGAAGAAGTCTTTTGCCAAATCTGTCCAGTCATGAGCTCTATGCTCGTGGAAGTCAATGATAACGTAGATATCGTTCTCGATACAAGCCTTGATCACTCTGTCGGCGATCTCCTTGGTCCACTTAGGGCTGTAACGGTAGTTAGCTCTGGAGTCACCCTCCTTGTATCCCCAAACGTCGTTTTGAGGTGTACATTCCGCTTGACCATTAGATCCACATGGAGAGATGGTGATAGGCAAACGGAGCACTTGGATGTTGTAGGCGTCCACCAAGTAATCGACGGTCTCCTTGCACCAGAAGTGTCCTACTGGTTCCTCGTTCATCCAGAAGTAGCTGATACCTGCCAATGAAAGCTTCTCACCCTTCTCGTTGGCCACGTAACCCTTCTTCGTGTTCAAGAAACCATTCTTGGTAACGACGAACTCTTTACGCTTGGTAGGCTTGGTGATGTTGACTGAGAGCTCTTGGCTGTAACCACCCATTGTTACAGTGATTTTATCCTTGCCATAATCTCCTGCGGTGTAGATACCATCCTTTACGTTGCTTGAGAATTTTACCGGAAGGGCAATCTTTTGACCAGCGGCGTTGTATCCGATAGGAGATACTTCGAGTTGGTCCTTTGGCATCAACTCGATCTTGCTTGGTGTGTGCTTGATTTTCACCACCTCCTTGTCTGTTACATCAGACTTGGTGAATGAGAAGTTTTCGATGTTGGCAGAGGCGATTTTGTTCACAACCTTGAAGGTGTGTGTACCCTCTGTCAAATAGAAGGAAGGTCCTGCTGTCTCAGGGATGTCATACCATTTGTCTATGGCAAGTGAGTACCAGTCCTTACCCATTTTGACGTTACCTTCCAATTGGTAGTCGGCGAAGGCACCGTCGTCTGTGATTACACGGATGGCACCATCTCTTTGTGCCACATACTTGGCGGAGAAGGTGTAGAATCCTGTACTAGGGATTTTAATCTCATAGGTCATAGACTCGTTCTCCTCGTCGAAGTAACCGATTGTACTAGGACCAGCGTAGCTTTCGACAACTAGCTTTGTCCACTTGCCGTCTTCCTTGTCGATGAAGTCCGTAGCACCAACTTGGATTTGGGCATTCATTGCGGTGGATGCGAAAAGTCCCATCATCGCAAAGAAATACTTGCTTCTGAAAATCTTCTTCATGGTTAGTTTTTATTTGATGAAATTTAAATGATTCTATTTTTGATTCTACTTAAATAACAATGTATGTAAGGTTGCTTTTTTGAAGTAGAGCGGTTGATTCCTCTATTCTTGTCTTCTCCCACAATCCTATACAAAGTGGCAAAGATATATTTTTTAGAATTAAGAATTAAGAATTTAGAGTTAAGAATGATAATTTTTTTTATAAGTTGCTGGAAATCAGTTTGGTGGTTTGAACGCTAAGAATTAAGAAGAAACGAAGATTGTTGTAGACAATCGAGTTCGGCGAAGACAATTATGAATTAAGAGACGGAGTATCCTCCGCCTTTTTGCATTTATTCCATGGCGTTGAGGACTCTTGGGTACAATCCTTTCCATCCTTTCCATTCCAATTCGTCCGTCAGGTGCTCGTTGTGGAAGAGGGTGATGAAGTGGCCGTTCACAGCTTTCACCTTTTCTCCAAGCCTTAAAATATATTGTTCGCTCTCTTCCAATGAAAGCTTTAGGTTGTTGCGCAATGATTTATCCATCACTACGGTGGGGTAGAGTCGTAGCGGACGTTCTTCCTCCCGCTCCAAATTGTAAAAATTGAAGGGGAAGGAGGTGCTGGCGCGAAAGCCGGGGTCGTTTGAATAGCAGAGCGACCAGTCTGTCTGAAAACCCTCTTCGATGAGTCTCTCGTAGGTCTCGGGTAATTTGAAACGCAGATAGTGGAATCTACAATGTTCGGTGACGCTTTTGTCGAGGCAATGTCGCAAGGCGCCATTCTCCAATTTGAATCTCCACCATTGCGCGGAGCTGTTGTAGGAGGGGTGCAGACCTGAAATAACCTTCTCCTCCAGCATCTGTCTTACCTTTTTGTATCGATGGCTTGGCCACATGACTCGTTTGTCCCGCTTGCCGAAACATCCGCAGTGGTAGAACATCATGGGCTTTTGCGCAAGCCCCTTGTGCATCTCCGCCACCTCTACCAAATTGAAGTATGGGTCCTCTTTTCTGCGTAATGTGACATTGAGCCGCAGGTTGAACAATTCGTTCTTCCCTTTGATTTTGTCCCTTAGGAGGCAATAGAGGGTTTGTAGCACCCCATGGTTGCGGAAGGCGAAAACATTGTCCACATCTATGGTGGGAATGAAGGTGAACTTTCTAGGTTGTTCGGGTGAAGTGAGCTCTCCGAGTTTGGATTGAAGCATGAGCGCCCATTGGTCAATGAGCGGCTCCTCCATGAAGTGGTATTGGTAGGCTACGCTATCCTCCGCCAAGAAGCGTCCGTGTTGGTCACATCTATCTGTTGTGTACTCTTCGTAACGGGAGAGTAAATAGAAGGTGGCTGCGAAAATATCGAATGGAATATCTCCCTCTGTGGGGAATAGGGCGGTCAGACCCTCCCATGTGGTCGCCTCCACGGTTTGTTTGCGGATGCCTTTCTCAAACAATAGTCCGTTGGGAATAATGGTCAAAACGTCCGCACCTTTTGAGGTGGCATAGCGTAGGTCCGCCTTCTCGGATGGATCCGTGGTGATGCGGAACTCGTGGCCCAACACATGGGTGAAGATATGCTTGCAGCTGTAGGTGAGTCTTGGGGATTCCTTTTCGGTATATAGTGTGATCATGGCTCAATCATGTTGTTATCGTTAAAACTATAAAAGCCTTCGTGGCTAACGATGATATGGTCTAAAAAACGGATGTCGAAGAACTTGCAGGCCTCCTTGACCTTTCGGGTGGAGGTGATGTCTTGTTGGCTGGGCGAGAGTGATCCGGAAGGGTGGTTGTGTCCCATCACGATGGCGCAGGCCAAAAGTTCCAACGCTCTTTTCATGATGATTTTCACATCGATGACGGAGAGCGCCACGCCGCCTGTGCTGACCTTCTCCCGACAAACGATTTTGTTGGAGTTGTTCAGGTATAATACCCAAACCTCTTCGTGGGGGAGATCCTCGATGCTGCACCGCAACGCTTCATAGGCATCCGTGCTGTTCTTTATCGAGGGACGTTCCAAGGCCTTCTCTAAATTTCTTCGTCGGGCGATTTCCATGGCCGCGGAGATGCAAATGGCCTTCACCTCTCCTATGCCGTTGTATTTGGTCAACTGAGGAATCTCTTTCCGGCTCAGTTCCGAAAGGTTGTTGCCGTTGTCGCTGAGAATCCTTCGCGACAATTCCACAGCTGTCTCTTTGCTGTTCCCACTTCCGATAAGGATGGCGAGCAACTCCGCATTGGAGAGTGCGTCCGCTCCTTTCAATAACATTTTTTCTCTAGGACGGTCATCTAATGACAACTCCTTGAGGCTCAAACGATCAGGTAAATTATTCATATTTTTATTCGTATTGTTACATCTCTTTCGCCGCTAAGTGGTTAATGAGCGGATTGCCATACATGGTCCAGAACCGCTCTTGTAAGAATGGGATGTCTTTGTTCGGCAAGTCTATTTTCTCTATCTGTTTCGAGACGTAGGCCTCGAATTTCGCTTTCTCCTCTGCCGTGTATTGACTTCCTAAATGTTCGGTGTTGCCCCTGAGGTTATCCATCGCCACGTAATTGATCGGGTAGATGCGGTAATGCTCATGGATCTTTTTGTCTATGATGACGGAGACCTTGTCGATGACGGTTTGTCTGTCATCCTCTTCGTTGACCAAACGGTCAATCTCGTCGTTGATGCATTCCGTCACTTGGATATGGACGTCGCCTTTGTATCCAAGCACGCCGACCTTCATGCTCTCCACATCGTCGGCGGGACTCTTCTTGAACTCAGCGTCGTCTCTCTTTTGTTGGAACTCCTTCGCCTTCAAATAGTCGCAGGAGTCATATTGGTAAGAGAAACTGACTGGTATGATGTTGAGGTCCATAAAACCCTTCTTTACGCTCTCCTTGCTGCTGATGGAGAACATCTTCAATAGACTCTCCTGGGTGCGGTCGTTTGAATCCTTGGCGCGTCCCTCTCTTTGGGCGATCCAAATGGAGGTTCTGCCGGATGTGATGGATCCGCGGATATAGCTGGAAAGTATTTGGAACGCTTCGAACAACTCCCTTTTGGTACCGCTTCTGCGGACGAGGAAACTCTTGTTGAGCTTGAGTGCGTCCGTAATCCAAGGGCGAGCGCAGAGATTGTCTCCGATCGCGTTCTCGGTGGTGGTGATGCCGTGACGGTACATGAGGGTGTTGAGGATACCCGCATCCATGATGATGTCTCTATGGTTGGAGATGTATAGGTGCTCGATGGAGTGGTCCACCTCCTCCACACCATCCAGACTATATGTGCTGCCTGTGGCATCCAAAGACTTGAGGATAAGGTTGGCTATGAGTTGTGTTTGGAAATCATAGATGGTGCGCATGCCGCGTAACCATTGGATTACCTCTTCCGTCTTTTTGTCTGGAAAAAGCATCTTGAGGACGCCGATGACCTCCGGATCGTTGGTCATGCGTTCGATTACCTCTTTCACCTCTTCGTCCCTGTAGGGACGTATGCTGTCGTAATTATATTCAGTAGCCATACTCTTTTATTTACTGATGTAGATCAAATCACCCTCGTTCGGACGGGCGTTGTCTCCTCTTTTGATTTTGTTGTAACGGCGGATTTGCCATTTGCGTAAGCCGAACTCGTCCGCAACCGATTCGTAAGAGTCTCCTCTTTGCGCCACCACCGCGTCTCTCTTGCCATCTTTTCTGACAAAGTGGGTGTCGCAGACAGGGATGGTTCCCATGCTGCTGTTCTTGAGATATTTCACCTCGTTGTTGACGATAGGCTCGATGACCTTATCCTTCTTGTCCGTTTTGTCGCCAGGGGTGATGACATCGGTCGGTAATTTGCCTAGGGCGATTTGGTCATATTGTTGCAAATCGTAGGTCTCGATCAAGTCGATCAAACGCTCCGCATAATCTTTGGCCGTAGCATAACCGCATGCTTTTAATCCCTTCGCCCAACCTTTATAGTCGGTGACGTTGAGCTCAAACAATGACTCATATCTCTTTTTCTTGAGAAATTGGGAGTGGTCCTCGTATGACAACTCTGGCTTGCTGTATTTGCGGAAACACTCCTGTTTCTCGTCGTCGTCGTGGTAGACACGTTCGCCGGTCCAATCGTTGTGGCATTTGATGCCGAAGTGGTTGTTGCTCTTCTTGGCCAATTCGCTTTGTCCCGCACCTGACTCCAAGATGCCTTGCGCCAAGGTGATACTGGCGGGGATTCTGTGCTCCCTCATTTTCTCCACCGCTATTTGTGAGTATCTATTGATGTAGTCGATATTCACTTGTAACTTTTTGGTCGCCGCTGAAATGGAGCTGGCCAAGGTTAACAGCGCTATGATCGTGAACGAAAATTTTCTCATTCTTTTGATTTTTTATTATTTTTACAAAGATATAGCATTTTGAAACAATAGAAAAACTTTTTCGATATGGATAGCAAGGAAATTGTATGTAAGGTGGACGTGCTTTCGTGGAATGAGTTGACGAAAGAGGAGCAGTCATTGGCGGAGCAGGCCAAGGAGGCGACTTTAGGCTCCTATTCGCCCTATTCTAAATTTGCCGTGGGTGCGGCTTTGTTGTTGGCCAATGGAATGGTGGTGAAGGGTAGTAACCAGGAGAATGTCTCCTATCCATGCGGACTATGCGCCGAGCGTACCGCACTCTTTTATGCCAATGCCACCTATCCTGATCAACCTGTGGTGATGTTGGCCATCGCCGCCCAAAATTCGGAGGGGTTCCTAGCTTCTCCCATCACCCCATGTGGCGCCTGTCGTCAAGCTTTGCTGGAGACGGAGAACCGTTTTGGTGTGAAGATGCGTGTGATTCTCTATGGCACGGAGCGTATCTATCGGGTGGAGAGCATCGCTTCGTTATTGCCTTTGCAATTTGAAATGTGAGGAATTTAAGATTTAAGAGTTAAGAATTAAGAAACGAAGATTTCCGGAGATAATCGAGTTCGACGAAGTCAATTGTAGAGACGTGGTTCACCACGTCTCTATTTTTTTTACGTCTCTATTTTTACGCCCCTTTGTTTGTTGCATGCGAAATCAATTCTACATAACTATGTTGCATAGCATAATTTTTGTCGTTATATAGTGGTGTTAATTTTA
>JAKSKY010000085.1 GCA_024401515.1 Paludibacteraceae bacterium
CCGATTTGGAACAGGAGGGATTGACCTCCTTACCTGTTTTGGCGGAATTGCCTTTGAGGGAAGAAAAAATAACCGAGGCGAAATGGAGGAGATTGTGTGAGGAGCCGTTCAGATTGCTTCGTACTAACCTTCAGTTTGTTCAAAAGGATAAGGATGCTAAGGTGGTATTGGTTACCTCTTTCATTCCGAACGAGGGAAAAACATTCGTGGCCAGCAATGTGGCGCTTTCCTTTTCAAAACTCTCTAAAAAAATCATTGTTGTGGGTGCGGATATCCGTAATCCACAAATCAAGCGATACTTTGAACCTAACTTAAAATATGGTCTCTCCAACTATTTGGCCAATGAATCGATTGGGGTGGATGATATCATCGATCATCATGAGAGCACCAATTTGGATTTTATCTCAGGAGGCGATGTGCCACCGAATCCGGCGGAGTTGCTCTCTCGTTCCCGATTAGAGGATCTGTTTGTCGTATTGCGTGAGCGTTATGATTATGTCCTAATTGATACCGCTCCGGTTTCGATTGTGACTGACACATTGATCCTTTCGCGCGTGGCGGATAGTACGGTGTTTGTTTGTCGTTCAAGGTATTTGGATAAACGTTGTTTCAAGTATATCAATGATTTGGCCCAAGAGCAACGATTGCCGAATATGGGTATTGTGATTAATGCTGTTCGAAAATCCAAACATAGCCAATATGGTGAAAGTTATGGTTACGGGTATGGATATGGTTATGGCCATACCGATGAGACAGCGTCGGAGTGAAACGGATTAATTCGCTTTAGGTAAGTGTCGGTAGATGTTACTGACTATAACGAAGTGTTAAAATGTTAATTACTTAATTGATTGGTTTATAGATAGTTAGGTTTAATTGTTGGCGTATGAACTTCTCTTTGAAGGATATAAGGATTTGTGTGATTGGTTTGGGATACGTCGGCCTTCCTTTGGCTCGTCTCTTTTCCACAAAGTTTAAAACAATAGGATTCGATAAAAACAGTGATCGTGTATCCGCCTTACGGAATGGACATGACGCCACCAAAGAGGTGAGCGATGATTTGTTGTTGTCTGCTTTGAAGAACGGTTTTGTCTGTACGGCGGATATGACGCAAATCAAAGAATGTAATTTCTATGTTGTGGCTGTTCCTACACCTGTTGACAATGACAATGTCCCCGATTTAAAGCCACTTTACAGCGCCAGCGAATTAGTGGGTAAGGTGATATCCAAGGGAGATGTGGTTGTGTTTGAATCTACCGTTTATCCTGGTGTGACAGAGGACGAGTGTATCCCTGTGATAGAGCGAGTATCAGGACTGAAATACAATGTTGATTTCTATGCCGGTTACTCTCCGGAGCGAATCAATCCGGGAGATAAGGAGCATACTGTAGAGAAGATTATCAAAGTGACGTCAGGTTCTACGCCGGAGGTGGCTGATTTGGTGGATCAAGTCTACAATTCGGTATTGGTGAATGGTACGCATAAGGCCTCCTCCATCCGTGTGGCGGAGGCGAGCAAGATCATAGAGAATTCACAAAGAGACGTGAATATCGCCTTCATGAATGAGTTGGCGAAGATATTCAATGCGATGGATATCGATACGAATGATGTCATCGAGGCGGCTGCGACCAAGTGGAACTTCATCAAGATGAAGCCAGGTTTGGTAGGTGGCCATTGTATCTCTGTTGATCCCTATTATTTGATACAAAAAGCGGAGGTTTATGGTGTATTGCCTCGTGTGATGATCTCCGCCCGCCGTTTGAATGACGGTATGGGTGCATACGTGGCGGAACAAACCATCAAGTGTATGAATAAAAAGGGACTAATGGTGAAGGACTCCAAAATCCTTCTCTTAGGATTCACCTTTAAGGAGAACTGTCCTGATATTCGTAACACGAAGGTGGTGGATATTTTCCATACTTTGAAAGAGTATACCCCAAACATAGAGATCTACGATCCGTTAGCTGATGCGGAAAAGGTAAGATCTGAATATGATGTAACCCTATCCATGCGCTCTTTGGAAGAGATGCGCGGGGAGTTTGATGCTGTGATTTTGGCTGTCTCACATGCCCAGTTCAAAGATTGTGATGTCCGTTCTTTCCTTGCTGACAGGGAGTTAGGTGTTGTCTACGATGTCAAAGGATTTTTATCCAAGTGCGAAGTGGATGGTAGATTGTAAAATTGGCACACGGTTGTTCATTAGCAAATATGCCGGAACCTCAAAATGACAAAGTTACCACTGCTATAAAGTGGTCTACTTTTACGGAGTTGGGTGCGAAGTTGATTGCACCGATCGTCTCAATGGTATTGGCGAGACTTTTGGCGCCAGAGGCTTTTGGAGTCGTCTCTTCACTTTCCATTATCATATCCTTTTCTGAAATTATAACCGATGCCGGCTTCCAAAAATTCATGATACAACATGAGTTTGGAAACGATGAGGATTTGTTCAAATCCGCACACGTGGCCTTTTGGAGCAATTTTATTTGTGGCTGGATCGTTTGGCTGGTTATCGCTCTTTTTCGAGATATATTATCCGCATGGATTGGTAGTCCTGGTTTGGGTTGTGCGCTTATGGTGGCGGCATTGGCCATCCCCATGACCTCCTTCTATTCCATTCCTGTCGCCTTGTTGAAGCGATCGCTCGATTTCAAACAGCTGTTCAAGATTCGCATGGTGGGTCTTTCTGTCCCTTTGTTGGTGACGCTCCCATTGGCTTTTCTCTTACGTAATTATTGGGCGTTGGTCATTGGTACATTGGCCTATCATGTGGTGACGGCCATTACATTGATCCTCCATTCCCAGTGGCGTCCCTCCTTCTATTTTTCATGGGAACGTTTGAGGGAGATGTTCTCTTTTTCGATGTGGTCCGTTTTTGAATCTCTCTCAATCTGGTTGACTGGCTATGTGGACCTCTTCATTGTAGCCACGGCATTGGACCAATCGTATTTGGGGCTCTACAAAACATCCACTATGGTGGTGGGGCAAATTATGGGGGTGGTTACCTCCATCACGACGCCTGTCCTATTTTCTGCGTTATCTAGATTGCAACGTAATAGGGTGGAGTTCCAAAAACTCTTTTTCCATTTTCAAAAAGTGGTAGCGTTGTTCGTGATGCCGATGGGTGTTTTTCTCTATGGTTATCACGATTGGGTCACGTGGCTCTTCTTAGGAGAGCAATGGATGTCGGCAAGTATGTTCTTGGGACTTTGGGGATTGTCTTCCGCTGTGATGATTGTTTTTGCCCATTATGCCAGTGAACTTTACCGATCGTTGGGAAAACCCAGATTGTCAGCCTTGGCGCAATGGATGCATATTGTCTTTTTGTGGCCAGTTGTTTGGTGGGCAGTTCGCGAGGGATTTGAAACGCTTTGTGTAGCGAGAACCTTCGTTCGATTGCAGGCGATCCTTGTGAATCTATTTCTTGTTTGGTATGTGGTGAAGATATCACCATGCCGCATGATAAAAAATGTTCTTGTCATCTTGGGGGCCTCGTTGGTGTTGTTGGCTGGAGTGCTCCTGTTTCAACAGACCCATCCAACTTTTTGGATGGAAACGATATCCATTCCGATGTTCGCTCTGTTTTTCGTGGGTTTGTTGATGTTCTCCCCCAGAGAACGTGTTTTGTTGTCGGAGTTGATGCGTTGTCTTGTGCAACGGCTTAGAAGCTAATCGATCTATTCAAGTATGTCGGATTTAATTTCCAAAATAAAGGTTAAGGTCAATTCGTTGGTCATCTCGGCGGTGAAACGTGTGGCTCCGTGGCTGTCGGATGAGTGCTATACCCGTCTTATGTACCGCCTAAAGTTGGGTCGTAGTCTTAACTTGGGGCATCCGACCTCCTTTTTTGAGAAAATACAATGGCTGAAACTCTATGACCATCGTCCTGAATACACGGTGATGGCAGATAAGTATGCGGTAAAAAAGTGGGTGGCCGATAGGATTGGAGAACGCTATGCGATTCCGACATTGGGCCTTTGGAATCGTGTGGAAGAGATCGATTTTGATGCCTTGCCGGAACGATTTGTCTTAAAGACGACTCATGACAACGGTGGAGTGGTGATATGTCGTGATAAATCAAGTTTTGATCGAAAAGCGGCGGTCAATAAGTTGAAAATTCATATGAAGCGTGATTTCTATGCTTTCACCAAGGAGTGGCCTTATAAGGATATTCCCCATCGTATTATGGCGGAACCCTATATGGAGGACGGAAGCGGTGGACTGATTGACTACAAGGTCTATTGTTTGGGAGGCACGCCAGTTTTCATGCATGTGGTCCATGGACGTTATAAGGATATGCATGTCAATTTTTATGATATGGATTGGCGATTGATGCCCTTTTCCTTTGGCGGGTATCCTACCTATGATAGCCAATTGAAACGACCTTCCGGTTTGGCCGAGATGAATCGTGTCGCCGTTGAACTCTCTCGCGGAATTCCTTTTGTACGTATCGATTTTTATGAGGTGGATGGTGCGGTGTTTTTGGGAGAGATGACTTTCTTTCCTGCGGCAGGTTTCACGAAGTATACGCCAGAAGAGTATGATGCGGTATATGCTCCGATGATTCCTATTGAAAAGACTCGAAAAGCATGATCCTAAAGGAACGTTACATATTGTACTTTTATCTGCTCTTGTGGTTCCTCTATGAATTACAGGGGGTGTTGGGGGTGACAGGTTCCTCGTTGTCCCTTGTCGTTGTCGTGCTAATATGTGCCATCTCAATCTTTTATTGCATCAAGGTCAATGTTTCGATGCGAGACAATCCCTTCTATTTCAAGGCGCTCAATCTTTTGGTATTGATGTTCACTCTGTACGGCATCGTCTATTGTTTGGATGGTCCCCATTACATGGCGGGAGTTAGGGAGGACAAACCCTATAATTATCTGAAATCCATCTATAACTCGTTGCTGCCCATTTATTTTTTTTACTATTTTTCATGGAAGGGGCTTCTCTCTAAACGGATGATGCATCTGTTGTTATTCCTCTTTTTTATTGTGGCAACACTTACTTATTGGGGTAGTAGTATCGACATGAAGGCTACCATGGAACAAAATGGTGTGGAGCGAGAGGAGTTTGTGAACAATATGGGCTATCGTTTCTTGGGTCTCTTCCCGATGTTGTCGCTGTTTAGGAAACGTCTTTCTGTACAATATGTGGGCATCATCCTGCTGATGACCATTCTTCTTTTATGTATGAAACGTGGAGCCATTATTGTGGGGCTTGTCTGTATGGTGGTCATGTTGTTGGAGATTTTTCAATCCGCCAAAAATATAAAGAAGGTATTCATCATTTTGCTCTCTATTGTGACGGTGGCGGCGGTGGCTTTTTTTTCCATCTATCTTTTGAGTAGCAGTGATCTTTTCCAAATGCGTTTGCAGGCAACTATGCAGGGCGATTCGAGCGGAAGAGGTTTGATATATTCCACTTTTTTAGATTATGTGTTATATGACACCAACGCTATTAGTTTCTTATTCGGATTAGGGGCTAATGCGACATTGGAACACTTTGTGGATTATGCCCATAACGATTGGTTAGAACTGGCGATGAACCAAGGTATGTTGGGTGTGTGTCTATATGTGTACTATTGGTTCGCTTTTTTCAAAACATGGCATGAAATGGATAAAAGAGATGGCCTACGATTCGCTTTTGGCCTCTTGCTCTTCATCTTTTTCGCAAGGACCTTCTTCTCCATGTCCTGTGGAGCGATGGATGTATATTCCACCTGTGTGTTAGGCTATTGCCTCGGCGCTTCGATGCGTTTAAAGAAGTTGAAAGAGACATGAATATCGTTGTAGTCACTCCCGATTATCCTTACAAAAGGATTAATTCCTATCCTTTTGTGCAACAGTTGGTCAATGAATTTGCCCGACAGGGACACTCCTGCGTGGTCATTGCGCCCTTTAATGTGATGCACAACAAACAGGTATGCCAAGAGCGGGAGGTGGTGGAGGTGGCGGGTCGGTCCGTCACGATTTACCGTCCAAATGTCCTCTCCTTTTCCAATTGGAAACTCTTTGGCGTTCCGCTTTCGTACACTATTCGCAAAAGGCGGATCCTTCATATTTTGAACCGGTTGCCGCAAAAACCAGACGTTATCTACGGCCATTTTTGGATATCTGGATTTTTGGCTTATGATTATGCCAAGGAGAACCAAGTGCCTCTTTTCGTGGCGACGGGGGAGAGTGATGTATGTAGCGCCTTCCCCTATTCAAAAGAACGGCAATCTTTTTATGACTATGTTCAAGGTGTCGTGGCAGTCTCTTCAAAGAATAAGAGGGAGAGTATTGATTCGGGTTTGACGACCGAAGATAAGTGCCAGGTATTCCCCAATTCGATAGATGGAGCGAAGTTTCATCCGATGGATCGGTTAAAATGTAGGGAGCAGTTGAATTTGCCGCGAGATGCCTTTATACTCTCCTTCGTGGGTTTGTTTAACAAACGGAAAGGGGCCCAACGTCTTTCGGAAGCCATTCGACGAATAAAGGGTCGTCCCGTCTATTCCCTTTTTATAGGTGAGGAGGGGGGTGACCGTCCATCCTGTGACCATATCCTTTATTGCGGCAAGGTGAGCCATTCTCAGTTGGCTACCTATTTGAACGCCTCCGATGCATTTGTACTTCCTACGCTGAAGGAGGGGTGCTGCAATGCTATTGTTGAGGCGATGGCTTGCGGATTGCCGGTTATCTCCTCTGATAGGGAATTCAATGATGATATATTGGACGAGGAGAATTCCATTCGGATCGATCCGATGGATGTGGAGGCGATCGCTTCGGCCATTGTCCGTTTGCGTGATGATGTAGCGCTTCGCCAACGAATGGGGGAGGCTGCCTTGAAACGAGTCGGCTCTTTGCGTATAGAAGATCGGTCGGAGCATATTTTGAACTTTATAAAATCCAGAATCTAATGGGACATATCATTGTCAATGCGGATGATTGTGGTCTCAATCGGGAGGTGAATCTTGCGATTGCCCATTTTGCGGAGCAAGGCTATCTCTCCAGCACGTCGCTTTTGGCCAATGGTGCGGAGCTTGCAGGCGCATTAGAACTCTTCCATCGTTTCAACCATATCTCTTTTGGCGCCCATTTGAATTTGACGGAGGGGCGTCCTCTGACGCAAAGCCAACAATTGTTGGACATCGGACTCTACAAAGAGGAAGGTGGGGTACTTCTTTTTAATGGGAAGGTCTTTTCTCGTGAGTGGCTTACTTCTGAGGCTCGTGGGGAGATCATGAAAGAGTTGGTGGCGCAAGTGGAGGCCCTTCGGGATTTTGGATTTGAACTTTCTCATCTTGATAGCCACCATCATATACATACGGCCTATTTCTGCTATCTGATTTTGCCGGAATTGTGTGATAAGGTGGGCATTCATAGGGTGCGGAATATCCGCAATTGCTATGGGAAATATTCTTTGACGCAAATGGTTAGGCAATTATGGAGGAAGGGGCTTTCACTTCGTAATGGGGTGTTGCGATTCCCTGATATCTTCTGTGATTTGACGACCTATGCGCAGATTATGGCGCAGGATGCGAATCGATTTGCTTCGTATGACGTGGTGGAGTTGGCGTGTCATCCTGGCCATGTGAAGTGTGGTCTACAGGAGGAGCTGTTGTGCCAAAAGATGAGTGACGAGGCGTGGTATGGCCGACGTCTCGTCTCATACAGAGATTTATGATTGAAATACGAAACAGATATCATACTCAAAAGTTATTTGCCACCGCTCTGAATCGTTGGGATTTTCTGCGGATGGTCTATTATGGTTCTTACCGAGGTGAGGCGCCCATTCCTTTTTACTTTGTAAGACGGAAGGGAACCACCGCCTGGATAGATCTGCGTAAAGATTTGTCGGAACATTTCTCTTCTCTGAAAAGCAATGTTCGCAATGAAATAAGGCGTGCCGAGCGAGAGGGGTGTCAGGTGGAGTATTCGCGGGATTATGCCGCCTTTGTCTCCTTTTACAATGAATTTGCCCGGAAGAAGAAATCATTGTATCCTATCATGGTTTCTCAGGTGGCAAAATATGGCAATAGTGTGGTGTCGGTTGTAAAGCATGGAGAAAGACTGCTTGCCATGCATGTGACGGCTTTCGATGAAGATACGAAAACCGCCTTTTTGCTCTATTCTTGTTCCGCACGATTGGAGGAGAATGCCCATCGTAGTTTGATGGGAATGGCCAACCGTTATCTGCATTGGTGTGATTTTGAACATTTCCAATCGATGGGGTATGAACGTTTTGATTGGAATGGTGTTAGTTTGGATCCCGCTGATAGGGAGAGATACCGAATCGGCTGTTTTAAACTATCTTTGGGTGGTGATGTGGTGGAACGGGTGAATCTTTTTTCTCCGCTATTCGCTCTGATGTTCTACTTGAAGAAAATATTACGTTCCATCTTTCATGGATGATAAAGTATGAAAATTCTTCATATATGTAATGATTTGTTTGGCTCCAGGGTCCATGTGAATCTATATGGTGCCTTGGCGGATCGGGGAGTTGAACAGGCCATCTTTGTGGTCCGTCGTCAGGACGACCAGGAGGGAGAAATTCCGCTGCCGCCATCTGTCCCATTGGTGAAGGCGAAGGTGGTGAAACCGATTCATCGTTTCCTATACCATGTGAAACGAAGAACCGTATTTAAATCCTTGAGAAGGCATGTGGATGTCTCATCATTTGACATGATGCATGCCTCCACTTTGTTTTCCGATGGAGGTATCGCTTTCAAGGCCAATCTTCGTTATCATATTCCCTATGTGGTGACTGTCCGTAATACGGATGTGAACGGATTCCTTCGGTTCCTGCCCCATACATGGTTGTCGGGATGGCGCATTTTGCTCCACGCCCAACGAATAGCCTTTGTCTCCAAGGCCATCCAAGAACGATTTGAACAGAGTTGGGTAATACGGCCGATTTTGTCGAGGATTAAAGATAAATTTGTTTTACAATTGAATGGGTTGGACGATTTTTGGTGCGACCATGTCCGTTCTGAGGTTACCATTAACCACAAGGTGCTTTACGTGGGAGATTTCTCCAATAACAAGAATGTAAAACGTTTGTTGGAGGCGCTTTTGAAATTACGTCAAGAGCCTTGCTTTTCGGATGCGACGCTTACTTTGGTAGGGGGCGGAAGAGTGGAGTCTGAAGATTTGCCCCATTTAATAGAGACGAATAATGAGGCGGTGCGCTATGTGGGTCCGGTAAAAGATAAAGAGCGGTTATGTGAGATTTACAGAGAACATTCTATCTTCGCGATGCCTTCTATCCACGAGACTTTCGGTTTGGCTTATGTGGAGGCCTTGTCGCAGAATTTAGCCATTTTATATACCAAAGGGCAAGGGGTGGATGGTATCTTTGACCGTCGGGCGGGAGAGGGCGTTCATGCGCAATCGACACAAGATATTGAAGCGGCGCTGAAACGTATGATGGCGCATCGTGATGACTATTCAAATGAGTCTATTGATTTTGAACCATTTCGTTGGCGACGCATAGCAGATTGTTATCAGACGCTATATGAGGCGTGCTTAAATTCGAAAGATTAGTAGTTATGGTGTTGAAATTTATCTATAAGTTGACCCATAAGGGGGTGAAGGAGGAGAATATTCCCTATTATTGGAAATACTCACTATGGACTGTTTTCGTAAAACCGATCCGTAAATGGTTTTCTGCCGCTTTCATTCCTTATTTGCCATGGAATTGTGTGCGCATCATGCTCTATCGCCTATGTGGTTACAAAATTGGCAAGGGGGTCTTTATTGGCATGCGTTGCTATTTGGATGACATGTGTTATGATTTGATGGAGATAGAGGATAACGTCACCATCTCCTATGGCGTTTTTTTTGCCTGCCATGGCCGAGGTCAAAAACATCAAAAACTGAGGATACGGAAAGGGGCATACATCGGTATGCGCACCTCGATTATAGCAAAAAAGGATTTGGATATTGGCGAAAATGCGATCGTGGGTGCCATGACCTTGGTGGACAAATCAGTAGGTGCGGGAGAAACGGTAGTGGGCGTTCCTTGTCATGTAGTAGCGAAGAGTTGATATGGTGAAAGTCTCAGTGATATGTCCCTTCCATAATGAAGAGAAGTACATTCGTCCATGCGTTGAGTCTATTTTGCGACAGGATTTCCCGCAAAGTGAAATAGAGCTTTTTTTTGTGGATGGCAGCAGTACGGATGGTTCGCGTGCGATATTGAATGACTATTGTCTGCAATATCCATTTATGAAAGTTATCGATAATCCAGATAAGATTGTCCCTTGCGCCATGAATCTGGCCATTGCGAAATCGTCGGGTGAGTTCATCGTCCGTATGGATATGCATGCTACCTATGCCCCAAACTATATATCAACGTTGGTGAGTTGTTCCCAAAATTTGCGGGCCGCCAATGTTGGCTCCGCTTGGCAGACGGATGTGTTATGTAAAACGCCTGTCTCATTGGCCATTCGGGAGGTGCTCCGCAATCGTATGGGTGTCGGGAATGCTAGATTTCGTTTGGGCGTGGATAGTGTCATGGAGGTGGATACGGTACCTTTCGGTTGTTTTCCTCGTTCTGTTTTCGAAACCTATGGATTGTATGATACCCGTTTGGCTCGCAACCAAGACATAGAGTTGAATAAGCGGATAGCCCGTAAGGGAGGTAAGATATTTATCATACCGGATACTTCTTGTGCTTATTATGCTAGGGAGGATTATGTTTCTTTGGCGAAAAATAATTTCTCAAACGGCAAGTGGAACATTTTGACGGTCTTTTACACCGGAGAACTACATTCATTGTCATTGAGGCATTTCGTTCCGTTGTTATTCCTTTGTTCATTGGTTATTCCAACTATCCTAGGATGTTTCATGCCTTTGTTTTTTTGCTTATCACTTTTCTCCTTTTTACTCTATATGCTTTTAATTTCGCAGGAAGCATATAAAATCGCTAGGCAAAATGATTTGAATTTCGTATATTTGGTATTGGCATTTCTCACACTCCATTTGAGTTACGGAGCAGGTTCTTGCATGGGCATATGCGCTTTGCCATTTGTGAAACGATGATGACGGTAAAATTCATATCGGACCGATTGGTAGCCTTGTTGGCTATTTTGATCTTGTGGCCCCTCTTTTTTGTGATTGCCATTCTTTTGGCTTGCACTCAAAAGGGTAGGGTTGTGTTTTCACAGAAAAGGGTTGGCAAAGGGGGTGAATTGTTCGTCATCTATAAATTTTGCACCATGACAGAATCCTCTCAAGGTACCCATGTGACGGTTAGTGGTGACAAACGTGTAACGCCATTGGGGGGTATCTTGAGAAAATATAAGTTGGATGAATTGCCTCAATTGTGGAATGTGTTGAAGGGTGATATGAGTTTTGTGGGACCGCGACCAGATGTGCCGGGCTATGCGGATATGCTGCAAGGTGAGGATCGCGCAATTCTTACGATGCGTCCGGGAATCACCGGACCAGCCTCCTTGAAATATCGTAATGAGGAGGAGCTACTGGCTCATGTGGCTGATCCTGTGGTTTATAACGATACCGTTATTTTCCCGGACAAGGTTCGCCTTAATTTATATTATCTTCGACATTATTCGCTCGGCATGGATTTGAAAATCATTCTTGCCACGTTGTTAAATAGAAAGTTGGACTATTGTGGAGAAATCATATGATCTCACTTTATGGGTTTAGTTTATGAATGAAAAAAAACGAGTTCATCTGTGTCTTGCTCATATGAGTGAGGAGGGATGGGAACAAAAATATATTCAAGAAGCTTTTGATACCAATTGGGTCACACCCTTGGGACCTAATGTCACTGCTTTTGAAACGATGCTGGAGTCTTTTGTGGGTGAGGGAAAAAGGGTTGTTGCGTTGTCGTCAGGAACAGCGGCAATACATTTGGCGCTCGTGTCACTGGGTGTAGGGCAGGGGGATGAGGTCATCTGCCAAAGTTTCACCTTTGTCGCGTCTTGTAATCCTATTTTGTACCAAGGAGCTACCCCCATTTTGGTAGACAGCGAAAAAGATTCATGGAATATGGATCCTGATTTGCTGGAAGAGGCTATTCGTGACCGAATCGCCAAACGGGGCCGTGCGCCGAAGGCGATGGTTTTAGTTTGTTTGTATGGTATGCCTGCCCAATATGATCGAATATTGGGAATTGCCCGTCGTTATGGTGTGGCGGTTGTAGAGGATGCCTCCGAGGCGATGGGGTCTCGCTATAAAGGTCGTCAGTGTGGATCATTCGGCGATTTTGGTGTTTTTAGCTTCAATGGTAACAAAATGATTACCACTTCGGGAGGTGGCGCCTTGATTTGCCCCGATGACCAAACTTATGAGAAGGCGCTTTTTTACGCAACGCAGGCTAGGGAACCTTTCCCTTATTACCAACATGAAGAGGTGGGTTACAACTATCGTATGAGCAACGTATGCGCGGGAATAGGTCGTGGGCAGATGCATGTGCTACAGTCTCATATAGATCGACATCGTGCGATTAAACGAGCGTACGAAACTGGATTGTCCGGTTTGAAAGGGATATCTTTCCACGGGAATCCGAACCATTTGTTTGATTCAAATTTTTGGCTGACTGCCATCGTTCTATCTCCCGAACTAACTGTTGAATGTGATGATGTTAGACTCTCTTTGGATCAAATAGGGGTTGAGGCTCGCCATTTGTGGAAGCCCCTTCATTTACAACCTCTCTTCAAAGAGGTTCCCATGTATTTGAACGGAGTGTCGGATGATTTGTTTGCTCGGGGATTGTGTTTGCCAAGCGGCCCTATGGTTAGTGACGAGGATGTTCGTATGATAGTGGAACATATCCGCTCCATTGTTGGGTGAATTTGTTGGTTTACTTGGAAGTAGAATCTCTTTTATTTAATTTTGCAAGCCTTTTATTGTAGGACGAAATTGCGGATAAAATATTATTGTATAGATGGAGACATTATATCCTTTGCTTTTTGAACAAGACCTTCATGAATTGGTTTGGGGCGGAAGTCGTCTTAAACCATTTAAGGGTTTGCCCTCTTGTGAAGATGATAAAATCGGAGAGAGTTGGGAGGTCAGTGCGGTGAAGGGGTATGAATCTATCGTGGCGAATGGTCCGTTAAAGGGTGCTCGTTTGAATGAATTGGCCTCAGACTATAAGGATCTGTTATTGGGAGAAAAGGTTACGGCTATGTATGGCGAAACCTTTCCGTTGATGGTGAAGTTCATCGATGCGGCAAAAGACCTTTCCATTCAAGTTCATCCCAATGACGAATTGGCGAAAGCTCGTCATGGATGTTTCGGAAAGACGGAGATGTGGTATGTGATGGA
>JAKSKY010000086.1 GCA_024401515.1 Paludibacteraceae bacterium
GCAACGCTCCTGAGTTGTTCGCTCAACCAGACATCGACGGTGGTTTGATCGGTGGCGCAGCTTTGAAGGCTGACACTTTCATGCCAATCGTAGAGGCATTCTAATTTGAACATTTGAATCTTTTGAAAGGCCATTCCCTATCGAATGGCCTTTCATTTTCACAACAAGTCCCCATGGAAATCCTTATAATACTCCAATTCCTTCTTATCATCTTCCTCGTCTACAAACTTCTCACCCGAGAGGAGAAAGAAAAGAGAGCGTCAGGCATCCTACGTTATGGAGATTATGGTAAAGATGCGGTAAAAATCACCTACAGTTGGAAGTTGGATTCCGCAAGGAAGACACAGTTAAAGGGCCACCTACCCCTCAAATTCGACAAAAAGGAGATAGAGGAGCAAAGGATGTCCAATCCGTTCGCCATTTCCAACAACAACGGCACAGAAAGCAATTTGCGCAAAATGTATTTCCACATGCTGAACAATCCATGGATGCTGATGCATTGTGCGGAGATTGTCAAGTACATCAACAAAGAGTGCAGCAAACACAACGTCGGGGAATTGGACAAGTTGCAATTCGTATTGGATTTTGTACAGGAACCCAATGTCAAATATAGTTACGATGAAGATTGCCCTGAAATCAAACATCCGCTGGAATATATCCGCTTCCCGGACGAAACCCTGTTCGATCGCCGGGGAGACTGTGACTGCAAATCATTCTTGGCCGTCACCCTATTCCACCTGATGGGTTACAATGTGCTTTACCTACTCTCCTATAAGTTGGGGCATGCCGCTATCTGCGTGGAATACGATCAAAGTTGGAAGGCTTTTTTACAAAACAAAAAGGAGGTGGAGGATGTCACCATCGAATACAATGGCAGTAAATATGTCTATTGCGAAACGACATCAGACCACTATAGAATCGGTGGCATCTCACCCGATTACACCGTGAACGACTTTGAGACCAAGATAGAAATCAAAGGCTAAAGAAGGGAGGGATGGTTATATCCCTCTTTTTTTATATATTTGCAACCGTTATTAACACATTCTTAATCTATTGCCATTATGAACGACGGTTCATACGTAAGACGCATAGTATTATTGTTAATATGCAGCGTCAACTATATTTATGGAAGTGCATTGGAATTATCAGACACGCTATCAGTCCAAGACACGATCCTCTATCAGTTCTGCTCCACATGTTCAGACACTCTACGAGTTGGATGTCCCCATTGCGGAGAAATCACAGCAGATCATTCATGCATGAAGTGCGGTGACTCTACCCTACTTATCTGCACCCAATGTACCAAAGAAAGATATGTCCTATGGCAAGAGGGCGCCAGCGCCTACGATAACCAGGCATACGAAATAGCCCGTCCTAAGATCAAGCAGGCCGCTGAGCTCGGACTCAGAGATGCGCAGATCCTCTATGGACAGTGCCTTCAATTAGGAAGAGGCGTGGATGTGAACACGCAAGAGGCCATCCGTTGGTTCAAGAAGGCGGCGGAACAAAACGATGCGGAAGCGCACTATCTCATCGCCAACTGCCATAAGCAAGGATTGGGTACCGCCAAGAATATGGAGGAGGCCATCATTTGGTACAGAAGCGGTGCGGATCTAGGCCACGCCAAAGCACAATGCGAATTGGGAGAATGTTACCTCAAAGGAATCGGCGGCAGTATCAACGAGAGTTTAGCGGTCTACTGGCTGAAAAAAGCGGCCGAACAGCAATCATCCAAAGCACAAAGCTTGCTCGCTAATTGTCTGGAGAATGGTACAGGCATGGAACAGAACCTCCAAGAGGCCATCCAACTCTACCAAAAATCCGGAGAGAGAGGTTATGCCGAGGCTCAATACAAGATGGGCGAATTTTATGAGCAAGGAAGAGGCGTCCCGCAAAACCATACGGAAGCATGCCGATGGTATCTAATGGCCTCAGATCAAGGATATATAGAGGCACAATGCAAGATGGCCAACCACTACAGAAGCGGCTTGGGCGTGACCAAAAACATGGACGAAGCCATCAAATTATACCGTAGCGCCGCAGAGCAAGGGAACGTCGAGGCGCAATACAACCTTGGCCAATGTTACGAGCGGGGCGAAGGTCTCCGCAAAGACCATGCAGATGCGGCATTGTGGTACAAAAAAGCGGCTGCGCAAGATCACGCCGCGGCACAATGCAACCTCGGCAACTTCTACTACAACGGTTGGGGCGTGGAGAAAGATTTAGCCAAGGCGGCCGCTTGGTACACGAAGGCGGCGGAACAGGAATACACCACCGCACAATACAACCTCGGCTTCTGCTATTTCAACGGATTTGGTGTCGAGAAGGATGCGCAACAAGCAGTCACTTGGTACAGGAAAGCCGCGGAACAAGGCGATATGATGGGGCAGTTCTTCCTCGCCTACTGCTACGAGCATGGCATGGGGGTTGAAAACAACAAGGAGGAGGTTGCCAAGTGGTACCTGAAAGCGGCCCAGCAAGGAGAGGTGCAATCCCAATACAAAACAGCCTTCTGTTACTACAAAGGCAATGGCACAGAGCAAAACTATACCGAGGCTTTCCACTGGTTTATGAAAGCAGCCCAGCAAGGACACGTCAGTGCGCAATACAGTGTTGCCGTCTGCTACGACAATGGTTATGGTACGGAAAAGGATAGTCAAGAGGCCATCGCATGGTATAAAAAGGCAGCAGAAAAGGGAGACAAATCCGCCCAAAGAGTTCTGATGAACAAACGAATTAGTTGGTAAATGATTCATGAAAAAATGTTTGAATTTCTACACGCTGTTCATATTGACCGTTAGTCTCTTCTCATGCGGTAAGGATGGGGCTACTCAAAGAGCGGAAGATGCAACCTATCCCTTTGATACAATGGCCCCTGACACCGCTTCAAAGATGGCGGAGCAGGAGCTGAAAGAGTGGACATTCTTGCAGAAATCAGACACCTTCATTCCTCTGAAATTGTCTCAAAAGGAGAAGGAAATAGTCATACGTGGTAACCAATTCGCCGGCAAACTTTATCGAGAGTTGGTCCGTGAAGAAAAGAATGGTAATTTTGTTTTTTCGCCCATCAGTTTGGAGATAGCAACCGCTATGCTCGCAGGTGGTGGTAATGACCAGGTTTACAGAGAAATGGCCAATGCATTGGGATGGGGAAACGATTGTATCAAGGAGGAAGTTGCTGCTTATTACAAAAAAGTCATTCGATCACTTATTTCCTCTCCCTACGATGATTTTTCCCTGGAATTGGCTAATGCGGTGTGGATCCAAAAAGGATTTCTTGTGAAAGAAGATTTTCTAAACTCGATGAGGGATAACTACTACGCATCCATTGGCCATCTTGATTTCAAGCACGATTTGGCAGGCGCCAATAAGACCATCTGCGATTGGGCTGAGGAAATGACCCATGGTAAGATCAAGGATCTTAATCTGCCGGTTACGCCACTCACTGATTTGGCACTAAACAACACCACCTATTTCAAAGCGGCATGGGAGAACTCATTTTCGTTAGAATCGCATGAGACAAAGTTCCATAACATGGATGGAACCAAATGTATGACAAGACTCATGAAAAACAACTTTCGTGACCCTGAGTATGTGGAGAACGAATCCTACCAGGCGCTGAATTTAAATTACGGGAATGGAACCTTTTGCATGACGGTGGTGTTACCACGAAAGGGGGTCCCTTTGGAAACGGTCGAGAGAATGGTCGATTGGAACTTGTTGAAACCCAAGCACGATCCGAAAACATCTACCGAAGTGGTTATGGAGATGCCTCTGTTTCAAACTAGCAATAATAGGAGTATAAAGGAGGCGCTTAAAAGATGTCAAATAGTCAAAATCTGGGAAGCAAATCAGTTTGATGGTATCAGTGAGAAGATTAAGTTGGACGATGTTTTACAAAACACGACCATCAATGTCGATGAAAACGGAACCGAAGCCGCATGCGCAGTTACTTACACTACAATCTCAATATGTGAACCAGAGGAAGAAATAATTCGTTACATGAAGGTGGATAGACCATTCTACTATGCCATTAGAGATAAAAAGTCGGGTATTATATTGTTTATGGGAAGGGTGTCCCAATTATAGGGTTCCCGCATTTCTCTCCAACTTGTAGCAAAGAGGAAACAACGGAAAAACAAAGCGGATATGTCATCGACATACCCGCTTTGTTTATTGGCAACAATACCGAATTATTTCGCCACTGTACGTCTCATCTCCACACCGTCCACTGTCCACAAGACATAATCAGGAGTCCACTCCATCACATAAACGTGATAATCTCCGTTTGTCGCATAAGGCAAAGAGTGGATCTGTTCCGATGTCACCTGCTTTGACTTGCTACCTGTGATGATATTGGATTGGAATGCCTTAGGATTCTTACCTAGAATCTCGATATCCAACTCATTCCATTGATAAGTTCCGCCCTTGTCTGAATTGTTGTAATACAAGAACATGGAGGAGATGCATCCGGAAGCGCAGGCCATCTTCATCTTCGCCTCAAAACGGCCATACTTAAAAGTCTCTTTCGTGAAAATTTCAGCGCCATAGTAATTCTCTCCATTCTGGGTCATTCTCATCTTCAACACACCATCTTCAACCACCACATTGTTTACGTTTTCTGTCACAAGACCCATTCTCCAGTTTCCTTTCCCCCATCTAGTCGCGTCAAAGGAATCAAAATCATCGGTCCAAATCTCCTCAAAAGATTTTGTACTCTCGTTGTAAGAAGAGACCTTCACATAATCGATGTTTTGGGTGATAGGAAGACTGTTAGCGTCGAATGCGCCTACCCAGCTGACATTATTTTCAGCCCAAAGATTGAATCGCAAACTTTGCTCCTCCACCAATTTAGGCAATTGGCCCTTTTGATCAACTGTCGGCTTAACAGGCTCGCTTTGTTGCTCCTGTTGACTACCATTGTTATTGGATGGCTCCTCCTCGTCATCATCGTGGCATGCCACAGAGAAACCAAGCAATAGACCTAAACTCAACCATTTCAAAAATGCTGTTTTCTTCATATTGTACAAATTATGTTACATTAATTATTATTCACAAACTCAAAGATAGGCAAAAACAGTGAAACTCACGGTGCATATCAGAAAAAACTATCCATATGTCTAAAAAAAGGAAATCCGCCCACTTGGACGGATTTCCCTATGATATAGAAAAATACTACTCTTACTTGATGATATCGCAACCCATGTAAGGAACCAATACCTTAGGAACCTTGATACCCTCTGGTGTTTGGTTGTTCTCCAACAAGGCTGCCACGATACGAGGCAAAGCCATCGCGCTACCATTCAAAGTGTGGCAAAGTTGAGCCTTCTTGTCAGCACCCTTGTAACGGCACTTCAAACGATTAGCTTGGTAGGTATCGAAGTTAGATACGGATGAAACCTCCAACCAGCGTTGTTGTGCGGCAGAGAACACCTCAAAGTCGAAGCAAGTTGCGGCTGTGAAGCTCATGTCACCACCACAAAGGTGAAGGATACGGTATGGCAACTCCAACTTTTGGAGCAAGCTCTCCACGTGAGCCAACATCTCCTTGTGAGACTCCTTAGAGTGCTCAGGCGTATCGATACGTACGATCTCAATCTTAGAGAACTCGTGCAAACGGTTCAATCCACGAACATCCTTTCCGTAAGATCCTGCCTCTCGACGGAAACATTGTGTGTAAGCACAATTCTTGATTGGAAGATCCTTCTCGTCCAAAATCACGTCACGGTAAATATTGGTGACAGGCACCTCAGCGGTAGGGATCAAATACAAGTCGTCCACCTCGCAGTGGTACATTTGGCCCTCCTTATCAGGCAATTGTCCTGTACCGAAACCAGAAGCTTGGTTCACTACAGTTGGAGGCATGATCTCAAGGTATCCGGCGTTTCTAGCCTCATCAAGGAAGAAATTGATCAAAGCGCGTTGCAATCTTGCACCCAAGCCCTTGTAAACAGGGAAACCTGCTCCTGAAATCTTCACACCCAACTCGAAGTCGATCAAGTCGTACTTCTTCGCCAAATCCCAGTGAGGCATTGCGTCGTCAGCCAAGGTAGGGATCTCGTTACCCATCTTCACCACCTTGTTGTCCTCAGCGGTCTTGCCATCAGGCACCTCATCATAAGGCATGTTAGGAATGGTATAAAGGATCGCATTGATATCCTCTTGAGACTTATCCATGCTCTCTTGCAAGCTCTTGGTAGACTCCTTCAAAGCAGCCACCTTGCTCTTCGCTGCCTCAGCCTCATCCTTCTTTCCCTCCTTCATCAAAGCACCCACGCTCTTTGACAATGAGTTGATTTCAGCCAAAGCGGCATCCAATTGCGCTTGGGAAGAGCGTCTTACCTTATCCAATTCAAGAACTTTCTCGATAGGCTCCTTCGCATCAAAATGCTTTCTAGCCAACTTGCGGACAACCTCTTCAGGATTCTCCGTGATTACCTTCAACGTCAACATATTCTTTTATGATTTTGAATTATTATTTTTCTATTCTTTAATCAGCCACCTTTATCAATGAATCCAATTTCATCTCATACACCAATGCGGAGTATGGTAAAATCTTTATCTTATCCTCTCCATACTTTCTCTCTACCTGGGAAGCGCCGAACATCAAGTAATATGGAATGTACAAAGTGTACTCAGCGCCAACCCTCATGTGGCGTACCCCAATATGGAAACCATCCATCAAATCCACCAAAGCCACCGTATCGGAAGTGGAGACGAATGTCTTGCCTGAAATGGTCTTTCCCGTATAAGAAATGGCAACAGTATCCGACAAAACGGGCTTTTCACCCTCGCCTTGCGTTTTCACCACATACAACAATCCGGAAGGATCCGCCAACACGCCACTCTCCTTCGATTTTTCCTTCATGAACTTCTCACCAGCCAACTTGTTTTCGCGGGCCAACGCAGTATCGGTTGGTGTCTCCTCCTCTTCCTTACAAGAGAAGAATCCCCATGCCATCACCAAGGAAATGGTCAACAATAAAAATTTCTTCATTCCTTTATTTTTCTAATTAACGTCATACCGTCACGAACAGGGACAATCACCTTCTCCAACCGTTCGTCGGCAGCGACTTTATCATTAAACTGTTGGATACCAACAGTCTGTGCATCTTTCGAATCCTCCAACACATGGCCATCCCACAGCGTATTATCCGCAATAATCAGACCACCTAGCCTCAACTTCGGCAAAACGACCTCCAAATATTGGTTATAGTGTCGCTTGTTACCATCCATAAAGACAACATCGAACAATCCATCCAAACTTGGGATAATCGCGGAGGCGTCACCTATATGCAAATGGATCTTGTCACCCATTCCGGAACGTTGGAACACCTCGTCCAAAAACTCCTCCATCTCGTCGTTGATCTCCAACGTATGCAACTCGCCATCGGCAGGCAAAGACTCCGCCATGCAGATAGCGGAATAACCCGTGAAGGTGCCGATCTCCAAGATCCGTTTCGCGGACATCATGGAGCAAAACATCTTGAGCATTCTGCCCTGAAGATGACCCGAAAGCATACGAGGTTTCAAGGTACGCAAATGCGTCTCCCTCGTCAACCAGGAAAGCGCCGCCGGTTCCTTGTCGATGTGCGACAAAATATACTCCTCTATGGATGTGTCCGAAATATTCATATTCCGCGAATTTACATAAAAACGAATTAATTCTCCGTTAAAAACCTTAAAAATGAGCGGTTAAAACCCACAGGGAAATACCTCTCGTCCGCCACTACAAAGTGCCCTTTGTGGAAGGCAATTCGTATTTGTAAATATCACGCTTGACAGCCATCTTGATGGAACGGGCCAAAGCCTTGAAGATTCCCTCGATTTTGTGGTGCTCATTCTCCCCTTCCGCCTTGATATTCAAATTCATCTTGGAAGAATCGCTCAAAGACTTGAAGAAGTGAAGGAACATCTCCGTAGGCATATCGCCCACATACTCACGCTTGAATTCGGCATTCCAAACCAACCAAGGTCTTCCACCGAAATCCAAAGCCACGGAACACAAACAATCATCCATCGGTAAGCAATAACCGTAGCGTTCGATGCCCCGCTTATTACCTAGACACTTCAAAATCGCCTCGCCCAAAGCGATGGCGGTATCCTCGATGGTATGGTGTTCATCCACATTCAAATCGCCCTTGACATGGATGGTCAAGTCGCAGCCTGAATGTTTACCGATTTGTTCCAACATATGGTCAAAGAATCCTAAACCGGTGGAGATGTCACACTTACCGGTTCCATCCAAATTCAACTGCACGAAAATGTCCGTCTCCTTGGTCGTACGCTGAACGGTAGCGACACGTTCGCCCGCAAAGAGGAACTCGGAGATTTGATCCCAGCTGGTCACCACCTTCGCACAAGCGGAAGACAAACCTTCCTCTGCCACCATCTTGGTACCCTCCTCAATGGAAGGAGCGATAAAGATCGCCTTGCAACCCAAGTTCTGCGCCAACTTCACGTCAGTTAAACGATCACCGATCACATAAGAGTTCTGCAAATCGTAGGAGCCATCCATATATTGTCCCAACATACCAGTTCCTGGCTTGCGGGTTGGGAGGTTATCCTCTGGGAATGACTTATCAATGTGGATGTTGTCGAAATGGATGCCCTCGCCCTCCATCACCTCCAACATCTTACCTTGCACCGCATCAAAATTCTCTTGCGGATAGACAGGTGTGCCCAAACCATCCTGATTGGTCACCATCACCAACTCGAAGGTGAGATTCTTTTTTATGAAATATAGATTACGCAAAACGCCTGGCAAAAAGGTCATTTGCGACAAATTGTCCACTTGGAATGTAACAGGAGGTTCCACTATCAGTGTACCATCACGGTCTATGAAAAGAGCTGTCTTCATCTGTTTTAAATTAGATTGTACAAATATAACGATTATTTACTATTTAATCACGCTCAAATCATCTATCTTTGTGATACAAAAACATTAAAAATCATGACTAAATTCAAAACATTACTATACACATTCGCCTTGGCCACATTGACTCTCACCTCTTGTACGGACAAAGGCATCTTCGGAGAGTGGAAATGCTACGACTTCACCATCGCCGACACGACAGGAATTCCTAAGACACTTGTTGATAACGCCGTGGAATCGGCCCAAGGAACCGTTCTTATTTTCCATGAGGATTCCACCTATCAACAAGATTATATCGTGGAAGAGCAAGAACTCATCTCCGAGATAGGTCATTTCACCATTCAGGACAACAACCTAACACTAAATCCAGAAAAGATCGGTGTGAAAGAGTTATCGGACAACAAAGCGATCGAATACAATAGCATCGCCAACAGTGACTTCCTCACAGCGATCGCCAAGGTTTCAAAATATCAAATTGAACTAAAGAACGACCAATTACAATTGATCGATTTCATATACGGTCCATCTAGGAATAAGAACAACAAGACCTCCTTGCTATTCGAGCGAACCAAATAGATCCGCCCACTACTCATAGACCAGCCGAACGCTTAACCCATAATAGCGATAACAGCTGTAACTAGGATTCGTATAATCGTCATAAAAGTAGAGGCAATAGGCATCGCCGACGTCGCAAGAACTTGACCAATAGTAGCCTTTCGATACGGGCAGGGCAAGATCTTCGATTCGAAGGCCCGCACACGGCAAGAAAACGGCTCCCACCGACTCCATAATGCGCCATTGGGAGGCAGAATAACAATACGTATCAAATTTGGCAGCATCCGACACGCTCGATCCATTCCAATCGTCGGGGAGCAACAAATACCCAGACACCCCTTCGACCAATGCCCTCTTCCTCAAAGAAGGGGCGTTGTCTCTTTTATAGAAAAGATAAACCCACTCTTCCTTGGTCAAGGTTCGCCACATTTCCTTTCGGTTACCTCCATTGGAGATGGCATTGTAAACGCCCCAATCGGCATTGGCATAAGCTCCGTACAAATTAGCCAAAAAAGAATTTCCCGGACAATAACGGCTATTATACTTTTGTATCGAATAGGGTTGGTAGGCTTCCGCTCCACTATCCCAACCACTCGTCCCCCATCCGAAGAGATCGATCCAACCTGTGTTGTCAGCGGAGACTCTTCCATTATCCTCTCCCACCACATCATACTGATTTTCAGCGAATCGCCACACCTTGTCGCTGGCCCGATATTGAAGATTGCCTTTTGAGAAGCGCACCTGCTTTGTGGCAGAAACGGAGAAACGGCCAGGCAAAACACCTAAGGAATCATTGGCGACGATCTCCGGATCATCCAAGGGTTCATCACCCTCAAAACATGACGACAAAGGGAATAACACCCATAAGGGCAATAAGCATAACAGAAAATACCTCTTCATAAAAATACACGATTTTACAGAAGCGAAGATACAAATAAATTATGAACCATTCATCGACCTTGCGCCTCCGACCTTCGCTTTTCTATCTGCGGAGAGACAATCACCAAAAGCACAGCGCCTACTACCAACACGATGCCGAGCGCCAATCGGTAGGTCATCTGTTCATCAAAGACAAAAACACCAATCAACACAGCGGTCAACGGCTCCAAGGCACCCATCACGGAAGTTTTGGTGGAGCCCACATTACGCACGGCGATGGCCATCATCAACAATGACAACAATCCAGGGAACAAGGCCAAGAAAGAGGCCCAGAACCATTGTTTGCCGTTGGTCAAGAGATGGATATTTCCCGATCCCGCAATCGCAGTGCTTACGCAAATCAACACCGCGCAAAACAAAGCCGCATAGAAAGTGAGTTTCACGGAGGAGAGTTTCGGCTTGGTGCGATTCACCACCACCATATATAGCGCATAAGAAAGCGCCGAGAAGAAAACCAGCGCCACGCCCACCAAGCTCAAGACCGCATCGCCTCCCACATATAGGACGACAACACCCGCCAACGCCCCCACAATGGAGAGGGCCACATGCAAAGAGAGGCGCTCCTTAAAGAAAAGGGTCATGATCGCCGCCACCATCACAGGATAAATAAAGAGCAAGGTGGTGGAGACTCCCACATCCATATAGAAGAAGCTAAAATAGTAGGTCATGGAAGAGACCGCGAACATAGAGCCCAAGAAAAGAAGCAAGAAAAGTTCCTTCCAGCCAATTCGGAAAGACTCCCGCTTTATCAACATATAACCCGCCAACAAAAGGGAAGCCAAAAAGAAACGATAAAAGAGGACACAATCCGTGGTCAGCCCCTCTTTATAGAGATAGAGGGCTCCTAATGGATTCATGCCATAGCTTACCGCAGAGGCAGCCGCCGCCAAATAACCTTTTACCGTAGGACTCATATACGACAATACTTTCGGATGCAAATGTAAGCTATCGCCACCTTTGTTCGCTCTTTACCCAACTATTTTTTTCAACAATGGGCGGGGCGTCCGTCAGAAAAATGTAACTTTGGGCGAACTAAAATTATGAGGAGTAGAAGATGAAGGTTTGTATCGCCGAGAAACCTAGTGTGGCAAGAGAAATCGCCACCATATTAGGAGCCAACAATAGAAAGGATGGTTACATCGAAGGGAACGGATACCAAGTGACATGGGTATTCGGTCATCTCTGCACCCTAAAGGAACCTCACGAATACAACCCCTACTGGAAACGATGGGACATCTATTCCCTGCCAATGATTCCCGAAAAGTTCGGTATCAAACTGATAGAAAACGAAGGCTCCATCAAACAGTTCCACATCATTGAAGGACTGATCCAAAACGCCGACGAAGTGATTAACTGCGGGGATGCCGGGCAAGAGGGAGAACTCATCCAACGATGGGTGATGCAGATGGCGAAGTGCAAATGTCCCGTTAAAAGACTTTGGACCTCTTCCTTGACCGAAGAGGCGCTCCGCGAAGGATTCAACACACTCCACCCACAATCCGACTACGACAAACTCTATGAGGCAGGTGCCATGCGCGCCATCGGAGATTGGTTGCTAGGCATGAATGCCACACGCCTCTATACGATGAAATACGGAGGCAACAAACAGGTGCTCTCCATCGGTAGGGTGCAAACCCCTACCCTCGCACTGGTCGTGAAACGGCACATGGAGATCGTTAATTTCAAACCTGAGCAATACTGGGAGTTGAAAACGGTCTATCGCGACACCACCTTCGCCGCGGCGCAAGGAAAATTCACCACCGAGGAGGAGGGACGTAAATTTCTTCAAGAGGTACAAAACAGCGAATTCACCGTCACAGACGTGACCACCAAGAAGGGAACCGAATTCGCACCAAGGTTATTCGACCTCACCTCTCTACAGGTGGAATGCAATAAAAAATATGGATTCTCCGCCGAGGAGACATTGAAACACATCCAATCGCTCTACGAGAAGAAGGTGACCACCTATCCACGTGTGGACAACACCT
>JAKSKY010000087.1 GCA_024401515.1 Paludibacteraceae bacterium
TCTTAATTTTTCACTATCTTTGCATTTTAAGAAAACTCATAGAATATGATTACAAGGGACGACCTTATGCAAATCGGGCAAATCGTAAAGCCCCACGGATTACAAGGCGAAGTGGCCTTCACCTTTACCTCCGACATCTTTGACGAGATAGAAGCACCCTGCTTCATCTGCGAATTGGATGGCATATTCGTTCCCTATTTCATTGAGGATTATCGCTTTAAAAACGACGAGACCGCTTTGGTGAAATTCGAGGGAATCAACTCAGCCGACGAAGCGAAGGAGCTCATTAAAGCGAACCTTTTCATTGAGAAGAAATATGTTCCGGAAGATGTGGAGCAGAGCGAAGTGGAGGGCGTGGATTATTACCTAGGCTTCCGCATATACGACGAGAAGGGAGAACTTATCGGCACCATCGATGGGGTGGACGATTCATCCGACAACGTACTTTTCCTTGTCATCACGCCGCAAGACGAAGAACTCTACATTCCAGCCACCGACGAATACATCATCGAAATCAACGATGAGGAGAAGACGATGAGCATGGATTTGCCGAAAGGATTATTAGATTTATATAAATAATACAAATATCGCATGAAAGAGAACGAGATGATCTTTGGCATCCGCGCCATCATCGAAGCCATCAATTCAGACAAGAAGATCGATAAAATCATAGTAAAGAACGATCTTCAAAGCGAGTTGGCGAAGGAGTTGCTAAACACAGTAAAGGGGCACCACGGCATACAGATTCAACGTGTACCGATTGAGAGACTCAACCGCTACACCCACAAGAACCACCAAGGCGCCATCGCTTTCGTGAGCCAAACCGATTATCAATTGGTGGCTGACCTCGTTCCATTTCTATACGAGCAAGGCAAAGCACCCTTTTTCATCGTATTGGACGGCGTGACTGACGTGCGCAACTTCGGCGCCATCGCCAGAACCTGCGAATGTGCGGGAGCGGACGCCATCATCATCCCTATGAAAGGTGGCGCATCTGTCAATGCGGACGCTATCAAGACCTCCGCAGGAGCTTTGCACACCCTACCCGTCTGCAAGGAGAGCAGCTTGACATCCGCCCTTAAATTCATGAAGAAGTGCGGTATCCACATCATCGCGGCCAGCGAAAAGGGAACCAAGCCTTATACGGCGTCCAACATGAAGGATCCGGTGGCGATTGTCATGGGAGCGGAGGACAAAGGCGTATCCCCTGAAGTGCTTCGTATTTGCGACGAAATGGTCAGCATTCCTATCAACGGAAAAATTTCTTCCTTGAACGTATCCGTAGCCGCTGGTGTGATGATTTACGAGGCGGTTAGACAAAGAGGTCTCTAATAAGAGGAATATCATGGAGGTGCTATACGAAGACAACCATATCATCGTTGTCAATAAAAACTGTACGGAAATCGTACAGGGAGATAAAACAGGAGACAAACCCCTCTCCGAGATTGTTCAAGAGTATCTCAAGGAGAAATATGCCAAGCCAGGCAATGTCTTCATCGGTGTGACACATCGTTTGGACCGTCCCGTCAGCGGATTGGTGGTCTTCGCGAAGACATCCAAGGCGCTCAGCCGTTTGAACGAGATGTTCCGCACCCACAACCTCACCAAGAGATATTGGGCCATCGTAAAAAACATGCCACCCAAAGACGAGGAGCTCTTAACCAATTATTTGGTCAGAAACGAAAGGATGAATAAGACCTTCGTCTACGACAAACAGGTGAAGGATTCCAAACTCTCCAAATTGAGTTACAAAGTAATCGCTAAGTCGGAGAACTATTACCTTTTGGAGATAGACTTGATGACGGGTCGTCACCACCAAATCCGCGCGCAACTCGCCCACATCGGATGTCCGATCAAGGGAGATTTGAAATATGGATTCGACCGTTCCAACAAAGATGGCGGCATCAGTCTGCACGCCAGAAACGTCAAATTCATCCATCCCGTGTCACAAAAAGAGATCGATATTGTGGCCCCTGTGCCAGACGACACGCTATGGAAGGCATTCGAGCGTCAGTTTTCCGAGAGCCAACCAACAGAATAACGAGAGAACATGAGACATTTCATCTTGATAGCATCCCTACTACTTGCCACCCTAGCGCAAGCGAAGAGTCCAGAGGAGCGCCTTGCCCGTCTGTTCGACTCCCTTCGCACCTGCGAAATCGACAGCGTAAAGGATGAACTCAACCTTGAAATCTACAACGTTTTAGGCGAAAAGTTGAAAGACCCAGCCTCATTCAAAGAATCGTTCGACCAACTGCCCAACTTAGGCAAAGTCTATTCTGACGACAAAAAAATAAGGATATACACTTGGTCATTCCCCTATGCGGACCGCTGCTACGGGTATGGCGGATTCATCCAAACCACGCTGAAAGACAAAGTGGTCACCACCCCACTTCTCATATCCAACGAGGCATATAAGCCCAACCAACAAGGCAAGATAGCAGCCAACAATTGGTATGGTTCACTTTATTACAACATTTTTCTCGTCAAGAACAAACGTGAGAAATATTACATCGCCTTGGGGTGGTCCGGACACAATGCGGCCTCCGACTTTAAAATCATGGAAACCATCAACATCGACGGATGCGGCAACGCCTCATTTGGCAAGATGGTATTCAACAAAAAGGGCAAAAACGACAGCAGAATCATACTCGAATATAGTTCCGAGGCAAAAATAGCGCTCAACTACGACGCTGCTTCCAAAAGAATTATTTTCGACCATCTATCCCCAATAGAACCAGGATACCAAGATCTACGCGTATACTACGGGCCTGATTTCACCTACGACGCCTATAAGTTGAATAAAGGCATTTGGTACCTGGAAGAGAATATAGACGCGAGAAACTCACGATAATACAACAATAAAATGAAATATAAAACAGCGATCATGCTCATGGCAACATCATTGATATCAGCTTGTTCAAACAATAGTGAACAAACTACGCCCGCTCCATCAGCGGACAACTTCGAATACAAAGTGGACAAATTCGCGGACTTGGAGATCTTAAGATACCAAGTACCCGATTTTGAGAACTTATCCCTCAACCAAAAGAAATTGATCTACTTCCTTTCCCAAGCCGCCTTGGAAGGAAGGGATATCCTATACGACCAAAACAACAAATACAACTTGGCGATCCGTAGAACCTTGGAGGCCATCTACCTCAACTACCAAGGTTCCCGCGAGGAGAAGGAGTTCCAAAACCTAGTCGTCTATTTGAAACGAGTTTGGTTCTCCAACGGTATTCACCACCATTACGCGACCGATAAATTCGAGCCAGACTTCAGCCAAGCCTATTTCGAGCAGGTAGTACGCTCCATTCCTACGGATAAGTTACCTATCCAACCATTCGGAAACGATGTAGAAAAGTTATTGAAGTCCATCACCCCTGTGATGTTCGACAAGAACCTATATGCCAAAAGAGTTAACCAAGCGGAAGGTGAAGATCTCATCAAGACATCCGCCAACAACTACTACGAGGGTGTGACGGAGAAAGAGGTGGATGCCTTCTACGACAAAATGAGAGACCCTAACGACAGCACCCCAATCTCCTATGGATTGAACTGTAAATTGATGAAGGAGAACGGTAAGATCGTAGAGAAGACCTGGAAGGTGGGTGGCATGTACAGCGACGCGATCGAAAAGATCGTAGGTTGGTTGGAGAAGGCGGCCGAAGTGGCTGAAAATGACGAGCAAAGAAGCGTCATCCACTCTTTGATAGACTTCTACGAGACAGGTGATTTGCTCACATTTGACGAATATAGCATCCTTTGGGTAGAGGATACCGAATCACGCGTCGATTTCGTGAACGGTTTCATAGAGACTTACGGCGACCCATTGGGCATCAAGGCAAGTTGGGAGTCTGTGGTGAATTTCAAAAACTTGGAGGCAACCGAGAGAACCATCACCATCAGCGAAAACGCGCAATGGTTCGAAGACCACTCCCCTGTGGATCCTCGATTCAAGAAAGATAGCGTGAACGGTGTGACCGCAAAGGTTATCACAGCCGCCATGTTAGGTGGAGATTGCCACCCGGCAACCCCAATCGGCATCAACTTACCTAACGCCAACTGGATCAGACAAATGCACGGATCCAAGTCCGTCACCATCGAGAACATCACCTCCGCCTACGACAAAGCCGCTCAAGGCAATGGCTTCAGCGAGGAATTCGTTTGGAACGACGAGGAGCGTGAGCGCATCAAAAAATATGGGTTCCAATCAGACAACTTGCATACCGACCTACACGAATGTCTCGGACACGGTTCCGGCCAATTGCTTCCTGGCGTCAGCCAAGACGCTTTGAGAGCCTATGGCGCCACCATCGAGGAAGCTCGCGCGGATTTATTCGGCCTCTACTACGCCGCTGACAAAAAAATGGTGGAATTGGGTCTTCTTCCTAATATGGAAGCCTACAAAGCCGAATACTACAAGTATATGATGAATGGCCTGCTCACCCAACTTACCCGTATTGAATTGGGCAACAATATCGAGGAGGCGCATATGAGAAACCGTCAATTGATCGCCAAGTGGGTATTCGAACACGGCAAGGAGAAAAATGTGGTGGAATTGAAGAAACGTGACGGCAAGACATTCGTTGTCATCAACGACTATGAGGCGATGAGAGGTTTGATCGGCGAGCTATTGGCCGAAATCCAACGCATCAAGTCAGAGGGTGATTTCGAAGGCGCCAAGAAATTGGTGGAGACATACGCCGTGAAGGTAGACCTCGACATCCACAAAGAGATCAGAGAGCGTTATGCCTCATTGAACATCGCGCCTTACAAAGGTTTCGTCAACCCTATCTACGAACCAGTATTGGATGACAAGGGAAATATTATCGACGTCAAGGTAAGATACGATGAGAATTTCGAGCAACAAATGCTCCGTTACGCCAAAGATTATTCTTCGTTACCAACTTTAAATTAAGGAGTAAGGAAAATCCTTGGAGGTTTTTATCAACACACCCCTAAAAAAAATGGGAACAAACGTAGAATATTCCATAATAAATGTTATTTTTGCATTCAGTATAGACTATAGCAAGAAATAATAATAATAAAAAATAATAAATCATGAGAATAAAGAAAACACCGGAAGCGGATTTGAACAACAAACGAACGCTGTTCACGCTTATTGGACTCGTTCTCGCATTCGGATTCGCATACATTTGTATCGAGATGTCCGACTCCAAGGTAAAAGAGATCAACGAGAATGAGATGATTCAAACAGGTACAGACGAGACCGACTTGGTTGACAACACCACACAAGATGATGAAGAGATAGAAGAGATGCCTGAGGAGCAACCAGAGGAGATCGCTGAGCAATTGGACCAAACCCTTTCCGTCGTTGAAAACGACAAGGAGACCAAGGGTCAATTGAATGATACAAAGGAAAAATTAGATTCCATTGCCATTCCGCCAGCTCCAACACAAAATAATTCTGATGACGAGGATGAAGATGAAAAGATCATCTTTACAAAGGTGGATAAGAAGGCTGAATTCCCAGGAGGTAAAGAGGCTCTTAGAAAGTGGTTGGCAAAGAACTTGACCTACCCACAAGTTGCGATCGACAACAACATCACCGGTAAGGTAATGGTTAAGTTCGTCGTATCAAAGACAGGTGAGGTAAAAGACGCCAAAGTAATCCGTGAGGTGGATCCAAGTTTGGATGAAGAGGCTAAGCGTGTCGTACTTTCAATGCCTAAGTGGACGCCTGCTGAGCAACACAACAAGCCTTGTAACTCATACTACACATTGCCAGTAAACTTCTCATTGAAAGAGAATTAATGAGAGAACTTTAATACAAGGAAAGGAGGAAGTAAAATTCCTCCTTTTTTTTGCATAAAAAACGTATTTTCATAAAAAAAACAACTGCATTAGGAAGTTCATATTATGTAAAAAAAACTTAAATTTGCAGTTAGAATAAAATAACATAAAAACACAAATAAAGAAATGGAATTATTAATGATTGCAGTGTTCGTCGCAGGATACGCGGGTATCGTGATGGAACACCCATTGAAAGTAAACAAGGCGGCTACCGCATTGTTGCTATGCGCTGTACTATGGACCATCTACATTCTACATGCAGATACAATCGTAGCCGCAAGCGAAGGTTTCTTAGAGCATTTCAATTTAACCAATTTGGGTGACGCAGTCGCTGGGTTGCCTGATCTTCACGACAAAGTTGTGAAGTATGTCACAGAGATACAAATCATCGAAGGGTTAGGAGATGTGGCATCTACCCTATTCTTCTTGATGGGTGCTATGACCATCGTTGAGTTGATTGACGCACACAGAGGATTTTCTATTATTACCGATAAAATCGCCACTAACAACAAAAAGAAATTGTTATGGTTACTCTCTATCATCACATTCTTCATGTCTGCTGTATTGGACAACTTGACCACTACAATCGTGATGGTGATGTTGCTTCGCAAATTGGTGGCGGACAAAACAGAGCGATGGAAATACGCAGGTTTGATCGTAATCGCAGCCAATGCCGGTGGAGCCTTCTCTCCAATCGGAGACGTGACCACCATCATGCTTTGGGTGAAGGGTAACATCACATCAGGTTCAGTTATCGCCAACCTATTCATTCCTTCCGTATTGGCTATGGTCGTTCCAGTTGCCATCGCCAGCATGAGTTTCAAGGGAGAATTAGTGTCACCTAAATCAGCGTCTAACGCAGAGGGTAATAACTACATCACAGACAGGGAGCAAAAGACCATCTTCTTCATGGGTATCGGATCTTTGGTATTCGTACCTTTCTTCAAGATGATGACTCACCTTCCTCCATTCATCGGTGTATTGCTTGGTTTGAGCATCTTATGGATCTACACCGAGATGTTGTATCACAAAAAGAAATCTATTCCAGAGAACGAGAAGGCAAGAATCTCCTCTGTATTGAAGCGAGTTGATTTCACCACCATTCTCTTCTTCCTTGGTATCTTGATGGCCGTAAACGCTTTGCAATGCGCAGGTATCCTTAAGGAAATGGCTGAATCATTGGATCAAACCATCGGCAACCCATTCATGATCGACTTCATCATCGGTCTTCTCTCATCTATCGTGGACAATGTACCATTGGTAGCAGGTTCTATGGGTATGTACGAGATCGCTGAAACTGGTATGTATGCGACAGACGGTATGTTCTGGACCTTCCTTGCTTACTGTGCAGGAGTTGGAGGTTCTGTTCTCATCGTAGGTTCAGCAGCTGGTGTGATCGTGATGGGATTGGAGAAAGTGGACTTCATCTGGTACTTGAAGCACATCTCTCTCTTGGCCTTCGTCGGTTACCTTTCAGGTGCCGCCTTCTACTATTTGCAAGAGACAGTTATCCTACCATTGCTAGGTTTGTAATAAAAATCGCATATAAAAACAAACAAGGGCATTCCAAACGGGATGCCCTTGTTGCATATAAAAAACTCTTAATTCTTAACTCTTATAACACCATCGACAATTGGATACGCTTACGCGCCAAATCCACATCGATAACCTTTACATCCACATATTGGTGCAAGGAAACGACATCTGCCGGATTGCTTACAAAGTGATCCGCCATTTGTGAGATATGGACCAATCCATTCTCCTTCACACCGATATCCACAAAGGCGCCAAAATTGGTCACATTGGTGACTATACCAGGATAGACTTGTCCGATCTTCACATCCTCAATCACATGGATGGTTGGGTCAAACTCAAAAACCTTAATTGCCTCTCTTCTATCCAAACCTGGCTTTTCCAACTCCGCCATGATATCGTTCAAAGTTGGCAAACCCACCTTGTCCGTCACAAAGTCTTGAAGATTCAACTGTTGCTTCAAATCCTTCTTTTGAATCAACTCCGCCACGCTGCAACGAAGATGTTTCGCCATCTTCTCCACCACTCCGTAACTTTCAGGATGGACAGCAGTGTTATCCAACGGATTGGTAGCGTCCGGAATGCGTAAGAAGCCCGCACATTGTTCAAAAGCCTTAGCGCCTAAGCGAGGTACATCCAACAATTGTTTGCGCGATGTGAAGGCTCCATTCGCAGCCCGATACTCCACGATATTCTGCGCCAACTGAGGTCCCAAACCTGAGATATAGTTTAACAAATGTTTGCTGGCGGTATTTAAATTCACTCCCACCAAGTTCACACTGTTCACCACCGTCTGGTCCAAAGAACGTTTCAGTTTCGTCTGATCCACATCGTGTTGGTATTGCCCCACACCAATGGATTTCGCGTCAATCTTCACCAATTCCGCCAAAGGATCCATCAAACGACGGCCGATGGACACCGCACCCCTAACCGTCACATCGTAATTAGGGAACTCCTCACGCGCCACCGCTGAAGCGGAATAGATGGAGGCTCCGCTTTCGCTCACGACAAAAACCTGTACTTTTCGATCGAATCGAATACTTTGAATAAACTGTTCCGTCTCACGGCCGGCCGTTCCGTTTCCAATGGAGATCGCCTCTATATTGTAGGCCTCCACCAATTTAGAGATTTTGGACATCGCCTGAGAACGCTCGTTTTGAGGCGGATGTGGATAGATGGTCTCATTATGGAGCAAGTTACCTTGCGCATCCAAACATACGACTTTACAACCAGTACGATAGCCTGGATCGATCGCCAAGACACGCTTTTCTCCCAATGGCGGAGCCAATAATAATTGCCTTAAATTCTCAGAAAAGACTTTGATGGCCTCATCATCCGCCTTCTCCTTCATAGCGGCAGCCACCTCCGTCTCGATGGAGGGTTTAATCAAACGTTTATAGGCATCCGCCACAGCCATTTGAACCTGCTGGGAAGCTACGGTCACCCCCTTTACGAAAAGAGGATCCAACTTCTCTACGGCCTCATCCGCATCTGGAGATATATCAACACGAAGAAATCCTTCACTCTCACCACGTCGCATGGCCAAGAGTCTATGGGAAGAGCAACGTTTAATTGGCTCCTTCATATCAAAATAGTCACGATATTTCTCCGCTTCTTGCTCTTTGCCCTTCACTACTTTAGATTGTATGATCGCTTCATGGGAGAATAACCTGCGGATACGGCCACGGGCCGATTCGTTCTCGCTCACCCACTCCGCAATGATGTCACGCGCACCTTGAAGCGCTTCGTCCACATCCTTCACATCGCCCTTGACGAAAGGCATCGCCTTTCCTTCCACATCATTATTCAATTGACACATCAGGATCTTCGCCAAAGGTTCCAGTCCCTTTTCTCGAGCCACCTCCGCTCTGGTACGTCTTTTAGGCTTATATGGCAAGTAGAGATCTTCCAACTCGGTCAAGGTCATGCACGACTCCAAACGTTTCTTTAATTCGGGCGTCATTTTCCCTTGTTCCTCGATGCTTTTCACTACACTCTCCTTACGTTTTTCGAGCTCCGCCAATTTTTCGCTTTGGAGCTGTATTTCCTGAATATCCACCTCTGTCAATCCACCTGTCATCTCCTTACGATAACGGCTGATAAAAGGAACCGTAGCCCCCTCTGACAAAAGTTTTAAGGTATTCGCCACCTGTTTCAACTGCAAATTCAGTCGTTGGGCGATAATTGAATCAAACTGCATATGTTAATATCTAAAATTTCGATTGTAAAGGAGACGGTGTACACACCATCTCTACGAGGCTCCTATAATTGAAAAAAAGACTTCATCTCCTCCATTTTCGCCTTCGCAGCATCTCGACCCATTTGGTAGACATGTCGCATCTTCGCTTCATCTTGCTCGATACGTCCAATGGGTAGTTCATTTTCTGGATAGATAAGCAAGGTATTTCCTAGGCGCTCCTGTTCTTCTATATAATCCAACTCTTGGTTATACATCAGATGTCTCTTGGCCAACGCCTCCGCTACAACGGGTAGTTTGCGCAAAAGGAGTCTGAAGAGAGGCATTGCCTTGGGAGCGTTTTTCTTGTATCCTTTAGGCTGCGTCAGCACAACTACATTGCGGTCATACCCTAACTTTTGGAAGTAGGCCAAAGGGATAGAGTCCGACATACCACCATCCAACAAGCGACGGTTATCAATCGTAACCGGTTTGGAGACAAAAGGCAATGAGGCGGAGGCACGGATCCAATCTATCTCATGGTGATCAATTACAGGTAATTGATGGTAGACCGCCTCGCCTGTATCCACATCCGTACAAACGACATGAAACTCAATAGGATTGTTCTTGTAGGTTTCGAAATCGACAGGATCCAAGTCGAAGGGCATGACATGGTAGGCATAATCAGCCCCCACCCAATCACCTGTCTTCAACAAAGAGCGGAGTCCCATATAACGTGGTTCATCCTTGAAACGAACATTGTAACGCAAGACACGACCAGGTTGCTTGGATTTATAGTTACATCCGAATGTGGCGCCTGCGGAGACACCCACCACTCCATCGATAGGAATGCCGCTCTCCATCATCTCATCAATCACGCCTGCCGTAAACATGCCACGCATGCCGCCACCCTCAAGTACTAGTCCTCGTTTCATAGGTCAATCATTTTCATACAAAAATAATAAAAATCGGCCTTAGAATATAGAAGAGCGATAAATATGAAGGGTTCATGAAAAAGAAAGAAAATAAATCTCTAATTTTGCAAGATAAGAATCAATGACATCCATGCGAAAAGATATCAAAGAAGAAGAGATTGCGGATTTCCTTTCGGTCAAACAATTGCCCGACATGAAACCTTTCTGCCCAAACGAAGGAGAGGCACTCAATGTCCTTTCTCTTTTCTCAGGATGCGGTGGCATGGACATTGGTTTCGAAGGTGGATTTATCTGTCATAAAAAATCAATCGTAGATCCCCAAGCCTTTCACACCTCCATCAACGAGGATTGGGGGATTTTGAAAGGCAATCGTTTCCGCACCATTTTCGCCAACGATATTCTTAAAGAGGCGAAATCCGCATGGCTGAAATATATGAGCCGACACAATGTCTCTCCAGAGACCTATCACGCGGAAAGCATTGTGGAATTGGTGAAGAGAGCGAAACAAGGAGAAGCGGTTTTCCCTAAGCATGTTGATGTGGTGACGGGAGGGTTCCCTTGCCAAGATTTCAGTCTAGCGGGAAAGAGAAAGGGATTCAATTCCGAGAAATCACACAACGGCCAACTACGCGATATTGACACGCCTAGCGAGGAGACCCGCGGCAAACTATACTTTTGGATGAAACAGGTGATCGATATCACCAAACCTAAAATATTCATCGCCGAGAATGTGAAAGGATTAATCAGTCTAGGAGATGCCAAGAGAATCATCCAACACGATTTCGCATCCGCCGACGGTAATGACTACATCGTTTTGCCCCCTCAGGTGCTACACGCTGGTGATTACGGTGTGCCTGAGACAAGGGAACGTGTCATCTTCATAGGCATCCGTCGCTCCGCACTCAATCCCACGGCACAAGCGGCACTTAGCCAAGAAGACATTCCTGCGGAATACAATCCCTACCCTACGCAGACGCATGACCATACGGGCAAAAACCCGCTGCTCCCATGCGCAGTCCCCTGCGAGGAGATTTTCAAAGGAATCAAGGAACCGGAGGAGTCCAAGGATTTGGCCCAACAGCTCTATTCCAAAGCGAAATACCTAGGCAAACATTGCCAGGGCCAAAGCGAAATAGACATTAAGAGCATGGCGCCCACCATTCGTTCAGAGCACCATGGGAATATCGAATACAGAAGATTGTCCCAAGAGCACGAAGGAAAGTACACGGAGGAATTGTCCATGGGACTAAAAGAGAGAAGGCTTACACCCAGGGAGTGTGCCCTCATACAAACCTTCCCGCCTGACTATCCATTCGTCTTTAAAAGCACAGGTGCCCGTTATGGCGTAAGCTCGTCAGGGGCATACAAAGTCATCGGCAATGCGGTACCACCCGTATTGGCCTACCACATCGCCAGAAGGCTGGAAGAGGTTTGGGAGAGATACTTTGG
>JAKSKY010000088.1 GCA_024401515.1 Paludibacteraceae bacterium
CGTAAATTGAACCGTGGATACTCTCCACTGCGTCGTATGCTTCTTTATGTGTGGACGACTATTTTATGGGTAGTCAATATTATCCTTCATATTGTTCTTTTCCCGTATGTGTATGTTCAGGCGTTGGGGCATATGTGGAGCACCAGCGGTATAGAGCATGAGTATCTATTGGATGGACTTGTCCATAAGTTCGGTAATAAATTAGCCATCGATAAGATGTTCGTGTGGAGTATGCGGGATTCTGGCCTTCGTTTCTTGATGGCGAAGGGGTGGCTGAAAAAGAGTGTGGCGAAGGAAATATTAAGCACAGAGGTGCATACCCGTTTCACCTATCCATTCTCTCGATTGGAGTTGCGGGTGAGACGTTACAGCAAGGAGTTGTATGAGGAGTTGGAGAAATATGTGAAAAGTTGATACAAAAAAAGCGCGGGCAAATGTCCGCGCTTTCCTTTTCTATATCGGAACCGATTACTTGATGTTTCCAACCTTGATAAGGTACTCTGCGATTTGAACAGCGTTCAAAGCGGCACCCTTCTTGATTTGGTCACCTACAATCCAGAATGTCAAACCGTTCTCGTTTGCCAAATCCTTACGTACACGACCTACGTAAACATCGTCCTTGCCAGCCAAGAAGAGTGGCATAGGATATTTCTTGTTCTCTGGTTCATCCATCAATTGAAGACCCTCGCCCTTAGCGAATGCCGCACGAGCCTCTTCCACGCTGATTGGCTTTTCAGTCTCCACCCAAATTGACTCAGAGTGGGAACGAAGAGAAGGAACGCGCACGCACATAGCGGAACAGTTCACGTCGCTGTGCATGATCTTCTTGGTCTCGTTGAACATCTTCATCTCCTCTTTGGTGTAACCGTTGTCGGTGAAGACGTCGATTTGAGGAATTACGTTGTATGCCAATTGGTAAGCGAACTTGTTGACAGTTGCGGGCTTGCCATCCAAAACCTCTCTGTATTGTTGCTCCAACTCCGCCATAGCCGCTGCACCCGCACCGCTGGCTGCTTGGTAGCTGGATACGTGGATACGCTTGATGTGGCTGATCTTCTCCAATGGTTGCAAAGCGACTACCATCATAATAGTCGTACAGTTAGGGTTGGCGATGATACCGCGTGGGCGGTTCAAAGCGTCCTCCGCATTGCACTCAGGGACAACCAAAGGTACATCGTTGTCCATACGGAATGCGCTGGAGTTATCGATCATGACTGCACCGAACTTAGTGATGTCAGCTGCGAACTCCTTTGAAATGCTTGCACCTGCGGAAGTGAAGGCTACGTCAACGCCCTTGAAGTCGTCGTTGTGCTTCAACTCTTTTACGGTGTATTTCTTTCCTTTGAATTCGTATGTGGTTCCTGCACTTCTTGCTGATCCGAAAAGTACTAAATCATCGAGCGGAAAATTACGCTCAGCCAATACGCGGAGAAATTCTTGTCCAACTGCACCGCTTGTTCCAACAATTGCTACTCTCATTTTTTTTATTTTGAATTTTAGTGATATTATTCAATAATTTTATAATTTTGCAGCGGAATGATGTTTGCCATTCCTGCAAAACCTAAATTTTTGCAAAGATAATTTGTTTGCGGTTTACTTGTAATAATAATTTTGTAAAATTAATGAACAATGAGAAAAATTTTGTTTGCTGTGGCGCTAATGTGTCCAACTTTGGCCATTTCCCAGTTGAGTGTTGATTTTTCAGCGGATCAAATCCCTGAAGGTTGTTATGGAACGAAGGATAAGTTCGTCGTTTCGGATGGTGCCCTCCATTCCTCCAATGAGGTAGCGGGGGAGAGTTATCTTTTTTCTCCTTCGACTGCGATGGATGGTGCGGAGTGGAAACTCTCTGTGGATATGCCTGAACCCAATGGCTCTGCCTTTGTCCGTTACTATTTGGCCTACGATTCCCCCTCTCCGGAAAAGGGAGGCAGTGGTTATTTCTTGCGTGTCGGAGACGCTAAAAGATTAATCACTTTCTGCTATCAGAAACCGACGGGCTCGACCACCACCTTGGCGAAGAGTGATTCGTTGAGGCTGACGGCTCCCGAGGGAACGAAATCCTTGCATGTGGATGTGAAGGTGAAACGTTCCGCTAAGGGCGTGTGGAAAATCTATTCCAAGTTGAGTGGTGAAAAATCTTTCAAGGAGGAGTTCTCCGTGACCGATTTGACGGTGACAGAATCTTCCTATTCGGGTGTTTATTGCAAATATCCGAAGACAAAGGCGAATGACTTCACGTTCGATGATTGGATTGTGACTGGCAAGGCGGTGGAGGATGTCACGCCTCCGGTTTTGCAAAGTTACGCATTGACGGATAGCACATTCTCCTGTCTCTTCTCTGAGATGATTAATTTGGAACGCCTCTCCTATGAATTGCCTGCCTCTTTCGAAGAGAAGCCCCTCTTGAATGCGAAGGGCAACACCTTGACATTCTCTTTGCGTGAACCTTGGGACGAGGGAGCCCGTTATGAGGTGAAATTATTGGGATGCGCTGATTTGTCAGGCAATCAGATGGATACTGTAATTGTGTTTGGTTTGCCAACCGTAGCTGAAAAGGGCGATCTCCTTTTTACGGAGATCATGTTCGCCCCAGCCACGGGCAACAGTGAGTTTGTCGAGGTGGTCAACCACTCCGATAAGGTGTTGGATCTCTCCGATTTGGCCTTTTCTACCCGTAAGAAAGATGCGGAACGCACTTTTGGGAAACGTTTGGTTGCCAAACAAACATTGATTTTCCCAGGAGAGTATAAGGTGATTACCAAGAAGAAGGAGGGGGTATGCGGCGATCTTCAATGCCCTGACGAGAATGCCTTTTTAGTTACCTCCTCATTGGCGGCCATGAATAATTCTGGCGGTTGGGTTACTCTTTCTAGATGCGCTGATTCCACAGTGATAGAGGAGGTCTATTACGATCCGCAATTCCATGTGGAGGGTGTGCCGAATAAAGGAACAGGCGTCTCTTTGGAACGTGTATCTTTGGATGAAGACCTTTGGACATCCGCTTCCCCTTCGACGGGTTACGCCTCTCCTGGCTTAGAAAACCAGGCGATGATGGGTGTCGATGACCTCTCTTTCGAGGCGGATGAGATCTGCTATCCTTATTTGGATGAAGCGGGTGTTTGGCACCTACGTTATGAATTGGACCAAGCGGGCTATTCCGCGAATGTGAAGGCCTTTTCCGTAGCGGGCGTGCAGGTGGCTACCATCGCTCAGCGCTTGCCGCTCTCTGTTGTGGGAGAACTCTCTTGGGACGGCCGTTCTGACGGAGGTGCTTTGCTGCCAGTTGCGCCTTATGTCGTGGTGATGGATTTGATTCATCCTTCCGGTATCCATTTGAATCGTAATTTTGTGGTTTTAATCTCAAGATAATCATACGAAATGCTCTTCTTTTTCGTTTTTTACGTGTAAATTTGTAAGAAAATAAAAGAAGAGATGATGGATATTATAAAACCTCAATATTTGAAGAAGGGCGACAAGGTGGCCATTGTTTCACCTGCGGGCCCTGTCGATCCTGAGTTGATAGATGGTGCGGTCGCTCGTCTGCACAAGTGGGGCTTTGTCCCTCAAGTCGGTTTTACCGCCAAAGGGAAAGTGGGCCGTTTTTCCGCGACGGACGAAGATCGCTTGGCTGATTTGCAGCAAGCGATGGATGATCCTACCGTTTCCGCTATCCTTTGCGGACGTGGAGGCTATGGTTGTCTCCGCATTGTCGATAAACTCAATTTTGACGCTTTCGCGAAACATCCGAAGTGGTTGATTGGCTTTAGCGATGTGACGGCTTTGCATGCGTTGTTTCAACAAAATGGCTACGCTTCCGTGCATGGCGCTATGGCGCGCGCATTGTTCGCGAACAGTGATTCCGCTAAGGCCCTCTGCAATTTATTGAAGGGAAAAGATATGAAATGTGAGGTGACGGAAGCCTCTCCGTATAACCGCAGCGGAGAGGCCTCTGCCCCTATTTCGGGAGGTAACCTCTCTTTGCTCTATGCGATGCGTGGCACGCCATTGGATGTCGATATGCGTGGCAAAATCCTTTTCATCGAGGATCTGTGCGAACGTATGTACCACATCGACCGTATGATGAACAACCTCCGTTTGGGTGGGGTGTTGAAAAATTTGGCTGGCTTGGTAGTGGGATGTTTCTCCGATATACCGGAAGATGATACGTTGATCGCCGCTGAGAAGGTCATCAAGGATGCTGTGGCGGAATACGATTACCCAGTCTTGTTCGGAGTCCCTGTTGGTCACGAAGGCTTTAATTGGCCGATTGTGGAGGGTGCCGTATATAAAATGACCGTGGACGAAAAGGGTGGCACATTGGAGTTGGTGAAGGAGTCTAAACGTTGTAAAAAATAAATTGACATGAAACGAATTATCAATCTTCTATTAGCCCTATCCCTTCCTCTTTTCGCTTTCGCGCAATGGGAGGCGGGCGTTGATTTAGGCGCCTCTTTCGGCCGTACGGACAAAGAGCCTGAACCGAACTTCGATATGGCTGGATCGACTGCTTTTGTTCCTGAAGTTCGCGTAGGTTACACCTTCGGTTCGAATTCGCAATGGAATGTGAATATGGGCCCCTCTTTCTTTACGAAACGTTATCAGTTGAAACCTACTGAACTATGGATGGGTGATGAGCCGGAAGCTTGTCGTTTCCGTTATTTCTCCCTACCGGTCATGTTGACCTATAGAATTCCCATGGCTAAATTTTGGTTGGGACTCTCTTGTGGTATGCAGGGAGATTTCTTTATAGGGCAAAAGGCGCCAATGTTGACTTATAGTGAGGATTATTCCCAACGTTATCAGTTGGATAACAAGGAGATGAATCATGGTTTCGACTTCCTTGCCGGTGGTGAGTTGGGTTATCAAATCAATGAGAGTTGGAAGGTGTTGGCCTCATATCGCCATGTGTTCGATTTAGTGAGAGCCGATGAGTGTGGATTCCATGGACGTCTTAGTTCCGATGTGATCTCCTTAGGTTTCCGCTATGTTATATCAGATGTGGTAACGGTGGATTCGTATGACCGTTAGATGATGTCTGTATCTGGTCTAGCTAGTTAAGTGCAAAACAGATTCTGAAATAGCAAAGGCGTCCGATTGGACGCCTTTTTTTATGAGTTGAATGTGAATTCTACTTTTCTGAAGTTTTATTCTCTTCTTCCTTTTCTTTTTTCCCGGTGGTCAATATCTTGTAGTAAAGTATTCCGGTGATGATGATGACCGCACCTTGTACGGCAAGCATGAATATCAGTGATGTTTTCATTGTTGAGCCTCCTTTCTTTGTTTCAAAATACGTTGCTCGCGGGTGCGGGATGCGTGCCAGATGAGTCCGCAGATGAGCGCTAATATCAAGACCATAAAGATTCTTGCCCCGTTGATGTAGGCGATGTTCGGATTGTTAGGATCCATGCCTTGGTGCATTAGTTCCGCCACCACAGCCGAATCGTCTAAAGGCCATCCTTTGAAACTCAACAAGGACCAATCGTCGTTCTTGGGCTTGAAAAGCGCCGCGAGGAAGATGGTGATCAACATAGTTGGGGTGATGTACTTCAAAACGAATTTAAAGAATGTGGGGATGCGGATATCCGCCTGGTGGTTGATGAGTTTCCACCCTTTCTCCACACCCATCACCCAAGAGAATACAATCACCTCCATCATGCCGAAGAAGAACAACGCTACAGTTCCTGCCCAGAAATCATACTCGTCGAATACGCCATTGTTAAAGAATAGTATGGCAGGAAGTCCTATGATGAAAAGCAATACACCCACGAAAAGGGATGTGCGCTTTTGTGACCATTCGTAACTTTCGGAAAGGAATGCCACAAAGGGTTGCGAAATGGATAGGGAAGAGGTGATGGCGGCGAAGAATAGCAATCCGAAGAAGGCCAATCCCGCTAGTGCGGATAGCACGGGTCCCCATTGACCGAATAGGTAAGGCATGGTCCTGAATCCTAGTCCGAAACCTCCGTTTTGGGATAATTCCACCACACGGTCGATGCCATAGTAACCGATGGCGATTGGTATGATGATGGTACTTCCGATGATTATTTCCGTGAACTCGTTGGTGAAAGCCGCCGTCATGGAACTTAGGGCGATATCCTCTTCACGCTTCAGATAGGAGGCGTAGGTGTGGATGGCGCCCATGCCCAAAGAGAGAGTGAAGAAGACTTGTCCCGCCGCCGCTAGCCATACTTTCGGGTTGGCGAGCGAATCGAAATTAGGAGTCCATAAAAAGTCAATGCCTGTCATTCCATCACAGATGGCGCCATCTTCTCCTGCTTTGATAGTATAAGCTTTATAGACAAGGAATAGTCCGAAAACCAAGAGCATAGGCATGCAGAATTTCGCCACTCGCTCGATGCCGTTGGCGATACCGTTGCTGAGAATCAAAACATTCAGCACTAAGCAAAATATGAAACAGACGAAAGTGTCGTAGGGGAATCCGAAGGTGGAGGTGTTGAGGTCCAGATAGGCATTGAAGAATGCGGAAGTCTCCGCCTCTGTCATCCCTTGGAAAGTACCTATCACCGAGTGGATGGTATAGGAGAGGATCCAACTCTCTATGTAACAGTAGTAGGAACAGATCACGATGCTGGAAAAGAGTCCGAGAGAACCCATGTAGCGCCAAATCTTATGATGGTTCAGACGTTGCATGATCATAGGTGACGAGTGGTGCCCGTGAAGACCGCCAAACTTACCCGTGGACCATTCTACCATGACTAAGGGTAGTCCTAACAAAACGAAACTGATGATGTAGGGTATGATAAATGTGCCACCTCCGTTTTGGATGGCTTGGATAGGGAATCTTAAAAAATTACCGATGCCGACGGCGCTACCTGCCATGGCAAGAATCAAACCGATTCGTGATCCCCAGTTCTCCTTTTTGTGCTCCATAAAATGCTATTTTCCGCAAAGGTAATAAGAAGCTGTTTAAAATCTCCAATAAAATAATATAAATAGCTTCTGACTTTTGCGAAGGAATTGTTTGATAATCAATCTTTTGTTATTTAAACCAGTTCTTTAGTGGGATGTCAAACCCCAGTCCGTGCATGTAGTTGTAGGTGGCGTGTGAAAGTCCCGTACCTACTTTGTCCAAGTCGTAGTCGAATTGATAGTCATAGTCTATCTCGTTGTTACAGAATGGGTTAACGTCTGCTTCGCATCGTTTTACACCGTACAATTCAGGGTTTTTCCCTGACGGACTATGTGCAGTCATCGCATATCTATGCCAGTGTGCGGATTGTAGATAACCATTTTGAAACATATCCCTGATGTTGCGGAGCGCGTCGATGGTCTCCTTGTAGGTTTCGGTCGGGAATCCATACATAAGGTAGGCGTGTACCATAATGCCCGCTTCCGTGAGGTTGCGGGTGGTGTTGATGACCTGCTCTACCGTCACCCCCTTGTTCATTAGCTTCAACAAACGGTCGGAGGCCACTTCTATACCACCTGATACGGCGATGCAGCCTGAAAGGGAGAGGAGTTGGCATAACTCTGGGGTGAATGATTTGTCGAAACGGATGTTACCCCAGTATGAGACAATAAGTTTGCGTTGCAAAATCTCTTGCGCCACCTCTTTCAGTAGTTTAGGCGGAAGCGCTTCGTCCACAAAATGGAATCCGCTCTCTCCAGTCTGTGCCATGACACGTTCCATTTTGTCCACGAAGTCCTTGGCGCAAGGGGCGCTGTATCGTTTGATGTAATCCAATGAGGTGTCGCAGAAAGCACACTTTGCCCAATAGCAACCATGGGCCATGGTCATCTTGTTCCATTTGCCGTTGGTCCAAAGACGATGCATGGGGTTGAGCGTCTCCGATAATGAAAAGTATTTGTCCAAAGGTAATCCTCTGAAATCAGGGGTGTAGTCTTGTTCTTTGGTGACATTTTCTGTGGAGTCCAATGATCCGTGGATTTCTCCATTCTCCGCCCATAAGGTACGGACCAGGGACTCTTTGCTGATTTTTCCTTCCAGATATTCGCACGTTCTGCCGACAGGCAGTTCCCCATCATCGAAAAATAGAAAGTCGATGTATTGGAAAATCCTCGGGTCGCTGATGGAACGTAGCTCCGTATTCACAAATCCTCCACCCATGCCGATTTTGATGTCTGGATGAACTTCCCGTAACCATTGCGCACATTTGAGTGCGGAGTAGAGACAACCGGGAAATGGGACGGAGAATCCTACGAATTGGGGTTGATCCTTGATGATTTTCTCTTCGAAGAGTTGAAGCGTCACTTTGTCGAGCCGTGATGGCTCTTTTTGAAGTTCATTCTCTATTTCATCGAATGTTGGCGCATAGTTGGAGATATACTCCGCATATTTGGTCAGATCGAAATGCGGATCTGTCGTTTCTCGGAGGTAATCCGCGATGTCTTCGATGAAGAGTGTTGCGATGTGTTTCGCCGCATCCACTGTGCCACTTGTGCCAAATGCCCATTCCAAGTCTCCGATGTTATCGAATCTAGGTCCTTCCGGTAATAGGGTCCTGTTGGCGATTCTTTCCGAAATGGATAAATCTTTTCCGGAAAGGAATCGGATGACCGTCTCCACGCAGGCGATGTATTCCGTATGGCAATTGAAGATTCGTCTTGTCTTCTTGCTCATTTTCAACTCTTCCGTCTCTGTGAATAGTTGGGTCAGAAACTCCTTCGTGTATATTCGATGGATGAGCTCTATGCCTAAGTCATGTTGCGTCACTTCGTGCCCTATGTTACGAAGATAGCCGGTTAAATAGGCTGTTGCGGGATAGGGCGTGTTGAGTTGCGTCAGTGGAGGAGTGAAAAAGGATAGTTTCATTTAGCGACTATTTTGCAAATTTCGGTTAATACATTTACTGCGGCGATCATTGAATTGACCGGTATATATTCAAATCTGCTATGGAAATTCATGCCGCCTGTGAATATGTTAGGACATGGTAACCCTTTGAAGGATAGTGTCGCGCCGTCGGTTCCTCCTCTGATTGGAAGTGGTTGAGGAATGACGTTGCATTTCAACATCGCCTCTTTGGCGATATCCACGATGTGCATGTTGGGCACGATTTTCTCCTTCATGTTGAAGTATTGATCCCTGATTTTCACTTCAATGCCACCGCAACCATATTGCATGTTGATGATTTCGCAATTCTTTTTCAGTAATTCCTTTTTATATTCAAATCTTGCTAGGTCATGGTCTCTGATTAGCATTTTCATATACCCCTTTTCTGGGGAACAATTCATTTCCAAGGTGTGGAAGAATCCTTCGTATCCCTCCGTCCTCTCCGGAACTTCTGAAAAAGGAAGAGAGGATTGTATGGCCGCCGCCACACGGGAGGCGTTGATCATCTTACCCTTCGCTTCGCCAGGATGCACGTTCCTTCCAGTGATGTGGATCTCCGCCACAGCGGCGTTGAAGTTCTCGTATTGTATCTCGCCCATCACGCCGCCATCTACCGTGTAGGCCCATTGCGCACCGAATTGTTCCACATTGAAAAGGTCGGCGCCTCTGCCAATCTCTTCGTCCGGCGTAAAGGCGATTCTGATTTTTCCGTGTGGAATCGAATTGTCCTTTAGTAGGTTCTCCGCCATAGTCATAATCTCCGCGATGCCGGCTTTGTCGTCCGCGCCGAGTAGGGTGGTGCCGTCGCTGACTATTACGTCTTGTCCTAAATAAGCTTCCGTCTCTGGAAAATCAGACATGGAGAGCGAAATGTTTTTCTCTTTATTAATAAGAATATCGGAACCACTGAAACGGACGATTTGTGGCTTCACATTTTTGCCGGAGGCTTCGGGGCTTGTGTCCATATGGGAGATGAATCCTATGACAGGTACCTCTTTGTCTGTGTTGGCGGGAATTGTCGCCATGACATATCCGTTCTCGTCCAAGGAGATTTCCTGTGCTCCAATACTTTTAAGCTCCTCCACTAATTGTTGGGCGAAACGCATCTGACCTTCTGTGGTCGGGCATTTGACACCATCTTCGTCCGATGTGGTTTCCATCGTGACATATTTCATGAAACGATTGATCAATGATTCCATATTTACACCTTATTAAAATAAGAATTAGGTCGTAAAAGTACGAAAAAAGAATTTAACGGAGACGTTGACGAAGAATTTTTGATGGATAATCCTAATGGATAAGGGCGCTCTGTGATTTCTTATTAAAAAACTTTTTAGAAAAGGTTGTGAGAAATAAAAAGATTGTCTATTTTTGCGGTCGCTAAAAAAAGACAATTATAAATTTTTAAATATAGTTATGATCATAGTTCCAGTAAAAGAAGGCGAGAACATTGAGAAAGCCTTGAAGAAATTTAAGAGAAAGTTTGAGAAGACTGGCGTAATCAAAGAGTTGCGCAAGAGACAACAATTTGACAAGCCATCAGTGTTGAAGCGTCAACAAATGATGCACGCTATCTACGTACAACAATTGAAACGTACTGAGGAATAAAAAAATCCCCAAAGGTATTGCAAATTAAAAATTAGTTTCGTACATTCGTACAAAGCTTGTAGCAATACCTTCTTCGTATGTTGATAGATAGATTTCTGCAATATATAAAGTATGAGAAGGGCTATTCTTCTCATACTTTTGTTTCTTATAGGACCGACCTATCACAATTCGAGAAGTTCGTAATGGAGCGAAGCGGGGCGAAAGAGATCGCCCTAGACAAGGTAGATTCGTGTTTGATTAGAGAATGGATTGTTTCCATGATGGAGGCGGGTTCTTCCGCTTCATCTGTCAATAGGAAACTCTCGACTTTGAAGTCCTTCTACACTTACTTATGTAAACAGGAAGTGATTGAGAAGAGTCCGATGAGTCAAGTGGTTTCCCCAAAGACGAAGAAACGATTGCCCCATTTCTTGAGGGAGGAGGAGATGTCGGATATGTTGTCCGGAAGCTCCGAGGTTTTCTCTGAAGGTTATGAGGGTGTTCGCGACGAGATGATCATGGAGACTTTTTATACGCTTGGTATCCGTCTTTCGGAACTGATTGGACTGAAAGATACGGACGTCGATTTGCAAGCGCAAACGGTTTTGGTGAATGGTAAGCGCAACAAGCAACGTTACGTTCCCTTCGGAGAGCCTTTGAAGCAAGCCTTCCAAGCGTATTTGTCCGTTAGGAATAAGGAGGTGCCGGAAAGGTCTGGTTTCTTTTTTCTTCGCCCCAGTGGAGAGGCGCTCTATCCTATGTTAGTCTACAGAGTCGTGCGAAAATATATATCGGTAGTCAGTTCGTTGTCGAAAAGAAGCCCCCATGTGCTCAGACACACATTCGCCACGGCGATGCTGAACAATGGCGCTGAATTGGAGGCGGTGAAAGAACTATTGGGCCATTCAAGCCTGGCTGCGACGGAGGTATATACGCATACAACTTTTGAACAGTTACAAAAGAATTACAAACTAGCTCATCCGAGAGCTTAAAATTTGAGGAGGAAATGACCATGGAAGTGACAGTAAAAGCGATTCATTTTGACGCTAACGTGAAGTTGGAAGAGTTCATTCAGAAGAGAATTGTGAAGTTGGAGCAATATTCGGATAAGATTACATCTGCTGATGTAACACTCGAGTTGATTAAACCTGAGACCGCCGAGAATAAGAAGGTGATGTTGAAGGTGATGTTGCCAGGCAATGAATTGGTGGTGACAAAAACAGCAGATTCTTTTGAGGAGGCATTCGATAATTCAATGGACGCGATGATCCGTTCGGTGCTTAAGGCAAAAGAAAAACAAAGTGAAGCAAAAAAATAATCCCAAAAAGTTTGTGGGATAAAAAATAATGCCTACATTTGCAAACCGATTTGGGAAGGTGTCCCGATCGGTTTGCAAAAACCCGCCTCTTTAGCTCAGTTGGCCAGAGCACGTGATTTGTAATCTCGGGGTCGT
>JAKSKY010000089.1 GCA_024401515.1 Paludibacteraceae bacterium
TACATAGTCCTTACTCGCTCGAAACTCGACAAACGGCAACAGGAACTGATTGAGAAAGAAAAGTTACGACATAAATTCTAACCATTATAAACAGAAGAAGCGCGATTGCCTTAGACAATCGCGCTTCTTCTGTTTGGTGGAAATCTGTTTATTTGATCTTCAACTTCTGTCCAGCCTTAATCTTGTCGGACTTCAAATTGTTCCATTTTTTGATTTGTGCCACTGTGACTTTTCTCTTCTTGGCGATGGAGGAGAGGGAGTCTCCCTTCTTTACGACATAGATGCCTTTGACCGCTCCGCCTTTGCCTCCGCCTCCTCGGAAATACGGGTCAGCTTGGGCGGGTAAGACCACCGCTCTGTTTAGATTGAAGGAATCCGCTTTGAAGGCGATGATGGAATCCTTTTGGTCGATGAATCCGCCTATGCTTCTTTGTGGCAAACAAAGGGTATAGGTCTCTCCGTTGCCAGGGATAATGTCCTTCCTGTATTGTGGGTTGAGGCTACGGAGTAGCTTCACATCAATGTTGAGCACTTGGGAAATTTGTTCCAAGTGGACACGTTCCTTTACTTTGATGGTGTCGCAAAGCACTGGCATCTGCATCTTGGCAGGACAAATGTTGTGCTCCTTGTAATAGGTCATGGCATAGGTGGCCGCGATGAAGGCGGGCACGTAACCTCTTGTCTCCATAGGAAGGTAAGGGTAAATCGCCCAGTAATCTTTTTTGCCTCCCGCACGTTTGATGGCCTTGTTCACATTGCCCGGACCACAGTTGTAGGCGGCGATTACCAATGACCAATCTCCATAAATCTTATAGAGGTCGCGGAGGAATCTTACGGCGGCGTTGGTCGCCTTGATAGGGTCTCTACGGTCGTCGATCAAGCTGTTACCGTCCAAACCGTAAATTTTACCGGTTCCATACATGAATTGCCAAAGACCTGATGCTCCCGCACGTGAGAAGGCGCTAGGATTCAAGGCCGATTCGATGACTGGAAGGTATTTTAGTTCGATGGGAAGTCCGGCGGCGTCAAGCGCTTGCTCGAAGATAGGGAAGTAGTACTCTCCGATGCCCAACATGTTCTCCACCTGCTTGCGTCTCTTCAAGACATATAACTCGATGTGTTTTTTGACGATTGGATTATAGGTTAGCTCCATAATAGCAGGAATCTTCTGAAGGCGGGCGATGTATACTTCGTCGCTGCAGCCTTCTCCGATGCTGTCGGAGACGCATTTGCGTTTCTTGGGTGTGATGATGACGGACTGGTAGTAATCGTTGAGCAGACTGTCCATTTCGTTGTCGAAGCCGACGGGAAGATCGAAATTCTCCTTCTCAGGTATCTTTGCGTTGGCGTTTTCTATGGAGTCCATCAACGCCAAATCCGCTTGCTCTTGGTTTTCCTCTTCTTGAGCGCTCTCTTCCTCTGTTGCGCTTGCCTCGTTTTCTGCCTCTTGGGCCATCATGCTCGTAGCGAACAATGCCGCTATGAGAAATGCCGAAAAATGTTTTAACATTATTGCGTTCTCTTGTGGGGGATCGTTATCGCCCCTAATTTATTACTGTCTACTCTTGGGAGAGATATCCGCAAAGGATATTGGATGTCTCCCTAAAATCTAATACTACACTGCATGCCAAATGACCGGCTTTTGAATATCTCTCCACTGCCAAAATTGTTAATGACGGGTTCTATTCTTAGCGAGAGGTCATCTGATACGGTGAAATCATAGAGGTGGGCGTCAACAAAGGCGTCCACCGCGCTCACCATGTATAGCAGTACCATGGCGAATACGCTCATATCCCTGGTGCGGCGGTAACTGTTGGTCTTAGACTTCAATGTGCTGGTCATCCAAGATTGTGATCCGTCGTAGGATGGGAAAAGTGTCATGTAACTATTGGTTCTCGGATCGTCATCGATAATGTCATGATAGGCGTTCCTATAGTCGTTGTACATTCGTCCGTTCCATGTGATGAGGTAGGTGCATGCTAGCATACCTCCGTAAAGGATCGGTAATTTCCAATAACTTCTGTTGTAGATTTGTCCCAATCCAGGGCATACGATCGCATACCAAGTGGCCCTCTTAGGATCGGGTGTGAAATACTCTTTGTGTATTTTAAGTTTACGCTCCCTCTTGGCCTCTACCTTAGTCTCCTCCGGATTGGTAGATGCTGGTTTCGCCTCTTGTGAGGTGGCCGCAGCCTCTTCCTCCACCACCTCCATGACGATTTTACTCTCTTCCGTTACAATGATGGAATCTGACGTGTGGAGCGTGTCCGCCTCTTGCGCATGGATGTTATTCAATGCGAAAAGCGCAAGTAATGTACAGAATATGAAGCGGATACTATTCAATTTCGTGTTATGATTTCTTGATGGAATCCAATATGCTTAATACCTTCAACATTTCGTCGTCATTGTTGAAGCTAATGGTGATCTTTCCCTTTCCTTTATCGTTGCAACTCATATTGATAGGGGTGCCGAATAGGTCGGAAAGTTTGTTTTTCAAATCGTCGTAATCTTCAAGGCTCTTGGCTTGGCTCGTTCCTTTCTTCTTGGGAACGCTTTTGCCCTCGCGGATCTCCTTGGCGATCTCCTCCACCTTTCTTACGGAAAGGCCCTCCTTGATGATTTGGTTATAGACTTTGAGTTGTGTTTCCGCATTCTCGATGCCCATTAGGGCACGGGCGTGTCCCATGTCGATTTTTTTATCCTTGACCGCCATTTGAATCTCGGCAGGCAAGCGAAGCAGACGAAGGTAATTGGCCACAGTGGCACGCTTCTTACCTACACGCTCGCTCAATTGGTCTTGCGTGTAGTCGCATTTGTCCATGAGGTTTTGGTAAGCAAGCGCCTCTTCGATAGCGTTCAAATCCTCACGTTGGATGTTCTCGATGAGGGCCATCTCCATCAATTCGTTCTCGTTTACCTCACGAATATAGGCGGGGATGGTTTTGAGTCCTGCGATTTGGGATGCTCTGAAACGACGTTCTCCGGCGATGATTTGGTATTTGCCGTTCTCTTGCTTACGCAATGTGATAGGTTGCACCACTCCGATTTGTTTGATGGAGTCCGCCAATTCATTCAAAGCCTCCTCGTCGAAGTTGCGGCGTGGTTGGTCTGGGTTTGCCTCAATCTCGTCAATATTGATTTCGTTGATGGATGATGCGCCAGATGATCTTACCTCGTCTTCGTCGTCAGTTGGAATCATGGAATTGATTCCTCTGTTCAAGTTCAAACCTCCGAATTTCTTTGCCATAGGATTTATGCTTCTGCGTTTGCGTTCTTTGAATTTCTGATGATCACCTCATTGGCGAGGCTCATATAGTTGATGGCACCACGAGAGTCCGCATCGTAGGTGATGACAGGCTTTCCGTAACTTGGTGCTTCGCTCAAGCGTACATTTCTTTGGATGATGGTGTCGAATACCATATCCTTGAAATTCTTTCTGACATCTTCCACAACCATTCTGTTCAAGGTGGTGCGCGCGTCATACATGGTCAAGAGGAATCCTTCGATTTCCAAGCTTGGGTTCAATTTGCTCTTGACTAGCTTGATGGTGGATAGAAGTTTAGCGATTCCCTCCAATGCGAAGAACTCGCATTGAACTGGTATGATGATGGAGTCCGCCGCTGTCAAGGAGTTGATGGTGATCAATCCTAGGGAAGGGCAGCAGTCGATGAGGATGAAGTCGTAATCCTTCCTCAAGGCCTCCAACATATTCTTCATGTATTTTTCTCTGTCCTTAAGGTTGATCATCTCTACCTCCGCACCGACCAAATCCACGTGGGAAGGAATGATTTTCAGATTCTCCAACTCAGTGTCGTAGATGGCCTCGTGTGGGTCGATTTCACCTGAGATGCATTCGTACACAGTCTTCTTGAGTTTGCGGACGTCTAGTCCCAAACCGGATGACGCGTTGGCTTGCGGATCGGCGTCCACAATCAACACTTTCTTCTCCAATACTGCCAAAGAAGCTGCCAAATTAACAGCGGTTGTGGTTTTTCCCACACCACCTTTTTGATTTGCGATTGCTATGATCTTTCCCATAAGGACTTGAAGTTTTGTTTTACGCGAATATATATAAATTTTTCCATTCCCTCTCGTCAATCTCCCTTCGTGGGGGTTAAAAAGGATTAACACGTTTTCAACAATTTGGGATGATTCACGTAACTAATCTTCTTACTTTGTTGATAAATAATATGTTATAAATCTATTCTAACTCTTTTTTCAGATAAATGCCAGTGGCGCTATCCTTCCGCTGCGCAATCTCTTCCGGCGTGCCGGTCGCTACGATTTTTCCTCCTCCTCGGCCCCCTTCAGGACCCATGTCGATCACATAATCGGAGGCCTTGATGACATCCATGTTATGCTCGATGACGACAATGGAGTTGCCTCGGTCGGTTAGCTTGTTGAGTACGTCCAAAAGGATTCTGATATCCTCGAAGTGGAGTCCCGTCGTCGGCTCATCCAAAATGTAAAGGGTGTTGCCCGTCTCTTTGCGCATCAATTCAGTGGCGAGTTTGATACGTTGGCTTTCTCCTCCAGATAGGGTGGTGGATGGCTGACCTAGTCGGATGTAACCCAATCCGATTTCTTGTAAAGTCTTGACTTTGTGATAGATGGATGGAATGTTCTCGAAGAATTCCACCGCCATATTAATGGTCATGTCTAACACGTCCGCGATTGATTTACCCTTGAATCGAACCTCCAATGTCTCGCGGTTGTATCGTTTGCCTTGACAAGTTTCGCATGGGACGAGTACGTCCGGTAGGAAATTCATTTCGATGGTCCTGAATCCGTTGCCTCCGCATGTTTCGCATCTTCCTCCCTTTACGTTGAAGGAGAAGCGGCCTGGTTTATATCCACGCATTTTGGATTCGGGGAGTGTGACGAAAAGTTCGCGGATCTCTCCGAAAAGGCCTGTGTAGGTGGCTGGATTGGAACGTGGTGTGCGTCCGATGGGGGATTGGTCCACGTTAATCACCTTGTCGATATGCTCGATTCCTTCCACTCTCTCGTATGGCAATGGGTCTTGTAGCGAATGGTAGAAGTGTTGGCTTAAAATCGGTTGTAGGGTATCGTTGATCAATGTGGATTTTCCACTGCCCGACACACCTGATACGCAGACCAATTTACCGAGAGGAATCTCCACATCCACCTTTTTGAGGTTGTTTCCCGTCGCTCCGAAAATCTTGATGGATTTGCCTGTGCCCTCCCTTTTTACCTTTCTGACTTCAATTTTCCGCTCTCCGTTGAGGTAATTGGCGGTCATGGTATTGGTCTTGAGCATCTCTTGTGGCGTGCCTTCGTAAACGACATTACCGCCTTTACGTCCCGCTAAAGGTCCCATGTCCACGATGTAGTCGGCTTCCAACATCATATCCTTGTCGTGTTCCACCACAATGATGGAGTTGCCGATGTCGCGAAGTCTTTTCAATGAGTTGATGAGACGTGTGTTATCCCTTTGATGAAGACCGATGCTTGGCTCGTCGAGGATGTAGAGTACATTGACAAGTTGGGAACCGATCTGTGTCGCCAATCGGATGCGTTGGCTCTCTCCGCCCGAAAGGGTAGCGGTCGAGCGGTTCAAGGAAAGGTAGTCCAAACCTACATCCATCAGGAATTGAAGGCGTGTTTGAATCTCCTTTAGTATTTCAGTCGCTATGGTGCGTTGTTTGTCGCTCAATTCACTCTCCACGTTTTTGCACCACTCTAAAAGTTCGGAAATATCCATTCGAGCCAATTGATCGATGCTCTTCCCTGCGATGCGGTAGTGTCTTGCCTCCAGGTTGATGCGGCTTCCGCCACACTCTGGGCAAACGATGGTTTTGCTGAATTGTTCCGCCCATTTTTGGGAGGAAGCGGAGGAGTCGCCCTCTTGCTGCATCTCGATGTAGCGGATCACTCCTTCGAAAGCGTATGTGTATTGGGAAGCGCCTAGTGAGGCGTTTTTGACGCAGATGCGTTCGTCTGTTCCGTTGAGGATGACGTTGAGCGCCTCCTCTGGAATATCCTCGATTGGATCCTTCAAAGAGAATTCGTATTTCTCCGCAATGGATTCCAGTAGCCAAAAGAATAGCACTTTTTTATATTTACCCAATGGGGTGATGCCGCCATTGTAGATGCTCTGCTTTTTGTCGGGGATGATTTTGTCCAAATCAATCTCGTTCACATAACCCAGACCTTTGCACTTTTCGCAAGCACCGTGGGGTGAATTGAACGAGAAGTTGTGTGGGGCGGGTTCCGCGTATGAGATGCCTGACGTTGGGCACATTAACAGTTTGCTGAAGTGACGGCAACTATTGTCGCTCTTCTTCATTACGATGAGTGTTCCGTTGCCTTGACGCATGGCGATTCTGACAGAATCCTTGATGCGCTTCTCGTTTTTCTCCGTAATGATGAGTTTGTCGATGACCACTTCGATGGTGTGGTTCTTGTAACGGTCAAGCTTCATGCCGTGGGTGATCTCCTTTAACTCGCCGTCCACACGGACATTGAGGTAGCCCTTCTTGCGTGTCTGTTCAAATAACTCTTTGTAGTGACCCTTTCTCGAATTGACCAAGGGCGCCAAGATGAGTACCGCCTCCTCTTTGTAATCGTTTTGGATCAGTTGCAGGATTTGCTCTTCTGTATATTTCACCATCTTCTCACCAGTCACGTAGGAGAAGGCTTCTCCCGCGCGGGCGAAGAGCAAACGGAGGAAGTCGTAGATTTCAGTGGTGGTGCCGACTGTGGATCTAGGGTTCTTGTTGGTCGTCTTCTGCTCAATAGAGATGACAGGGCTAAGACCTGTGATTTTGTCCACATCGGGACGCTCGATGTTGCCAAGGAAATTTCTGGCGTATGCGGAGAATGTCTCGATGTATCTCCGTTGTCCTTCCGCATAGATGGTGTCGAACGCCAATGACGATTTGCCACTGCCGCTTAGACCTGTTATCACAGTTAGTTTGTCTCGAGGAATGGTGACATCAATGTTTTTCAGGTTGTGTACCCTGGCACCGTAAACCTCAATCCTTCCCGTTTCTTGCACGTCCTTATTTTCCACTTCGAATTGGCTTTTCGTTAATTCCGCGAATTTAATGAATTTGATGGATATCTATTCGATTGCTTGCTATATAATTGCCTAAAACCACTACTTGTTACCTTTGTGGATACGATAGGAAATCGAGGTCCCGACATTTCTGCTTCGGATTGTCTTTTTGTCCTCATAGGAGATGTTTAACAATCCTAACTCGAAGAATAGGCTGAATGTTAGATCTTTATAACTGAAACCGGGTGTGAATATTAGTCCCATGTCATATTTGAAATGCGCATATTCGTGGAAAAAATTGCTCTTCCAAGCACGTTCCAATCCGCTGGATGAGTTGAAATATTCCTCTTTCATATATGTCTTCAATCCATAATCTCCAAATAGACCGATGGCCATGTTGAAGCGGCCGTTCTCTTTGATGGGGAGGACGAATTTTGGGGCGATGACCAGTTGCAGGTAGTTGGCGGGCGCATGTGTTTGGGTATGGAAGGAGGCGCCGTTGTAGGACCTATTGTAACCTTTCCGAGCGAAAGCGATATCTGTCTCTAGTTTGAACATCCCACGATATAGGTTCAAGTCTCCATGGAAACCGATACTAAAGCTGGGTCTGGACGATAGTTCATATAGGTCGCAGTGGTAGGCGGTCACACCCAATGAGGCGAAAGCATTCACCTCGAATCGCTTGTATCCTGTCACGGAATCCGTTGTGGCTTGAGCGAATCCATCCCATGTGGCGACGCATAGAAGGAGGAATAGGATGAATCTATTTCTCCGTTTTAAGAACTTTGATGGACTCTTCATGGTTGTTCGTTTTTAAAATATAGAGCTTCCCTAGCTGCATCGCTTCGTTGATTTCGGAATAGGTGCCTTGTCTGATAAGGCTTCCCTTCATGTCGAAAAGGAAAAAAGTCAAGCCTGGATTGTTGAGACTCTTGCGGTCTGTCGCTTCCGACATCTCTCCATGGGTGATGGAGATGAATTCTGCCCCTTGCGGAATTTTCCACGAGAGTGTTTCGTCACTGAAATGTTCGAAGACGATGTGGCTACCTAGAACGTAGGAGATGCTCCAAGAACTATTGCAAAAGGAGGTGTCGTTTCCCTCGGAATGGGACTGCGCTGCGTATTGAAGCAATGGCTGTTTGATTGTGCTAGTAGGATTGCTTAACTCTTCAATGTGTTGAATGTCAGTGCTTTTTAATGACGCATCCGCCTTTGAGCCTAGACGGATCACTCTTCCGTCGTAATATTTCCCTTCATACTTATTCCCCGCCATCTTGATGTTGTTGAAATAGAGTGGCGCATCGGATCGGATCTCCAAATCCACGACCGCTCCTAAATGGAAGAACTCGGAGAAATGGTTGAATAGGAAGGGCACTCGTCGGTCTATCCATTCCCTCATCCATTGAATCTCCTCATACCAGGCGCCAGTACTTTCACCCAAATGGTCCAAATAGAAGGGCATTTCATATTCTAGGTTCCCCATCAAGCTATCGAGCGTGTTTACTAGTTTGGGAGTGGACGCGAATGAACTGAGGTAGGCCGCACATTTGTCCACAAACATATCGTCGAATGTCTGGAACTGTAACATCCTTTTAAATATCCTTGCGCTTCGTTCACTCATGGAACACCATCCTTTGATTTCGGGTGGATTGTTTTGGGTCATATAGTTGAGGTAGGGATCTTCCGGACTGCATTTGTGGTAGCCGATGGAGAAGTCCATATCCTTGGCCAACCATCTCCAACGACCTTCCGGGGATTTAGGTCGCCACATCACAACGTTGTTGTCCGGGAAATCGTAGTTGGAGTATAAGAGATTCAAAAAAAAGTAATTGGCGAACTCGTCCATATCCATCAATGACGAAAATGTCTCGTAGCTGGTCGTGTCGCTCTCCGCTAACCGCAGTAGTTCGTCCACCCCCTCCTTGTCACCTTGTTGGACATCAAATAGATTTTCCACCATGTCGAAATCCTCTATTTGTGGGTAATTGGCGGCGATGTAGTCTTCGTTCGACTTTTCGCGGATATTTAATATGCCATAATATTGTCCGTTGAGGAATACAATGGCGGGTTCGTAGGCTTGCCAATCTAAATCGATTTCTCTTCCGATGGAGAGTTGGGCGAAAGCGTCGCGTAGATAAGCGCCTCCGAAAAATGTGTTGAAATAATCTTGTCCACTGTCTCTTAATATAATGGATTTAACCTTCTTAACTTGAGGTTTGTCCCGCCAAAAGGCATGCTTGAAATTCTTGGCGCCATATCTCTTGTCGGCTTTTAGACTCAGTGACTTGACATCGACCGACCGGCTCAATGCTCCATGTACTTTGAGTCCGCACATCTGGTTTATTTTACAGGTTCCATCCTTTTCGTCGAGATATTCTACATTGACGGGACGTTCCCACTTATAGTCATAGTTCGGAGATTCTTCCCTAAAATTATGGTTGATGGAGGGCTGATCGGGATGTGTTTTGAAGTAGGTTCCTTCGCAGAGGATTCCTCTTTCGTCGTCAAACAAATGATCCGCATCTGTCACAAGGGATAGGACGGGTAGGGTATAATCCCTGTCCGAAAAGATGTAGCTTTGTGTGGTGACCTCGGAGGAGAGCAGGGAATCGTTGAAGGCGCGAACCCTTAGTATGGTTGTCTTATTGATGTTAAGCTGCTCTGGAAAAACGGACGATTGTCGAGTGGGGGTAGAACCGTCTCTGGTATAGTGGAATGTTGTTCCTTGAGGCCATTCTCCTTGGTTAAGAGTGATGGACAATTGTTCGGATTGCTTATGAAGACCTCCTTGAATCTGGAGGGATGGGGCTGCCAACTGCTCTTCGCCGAATAGCCCGATGTTGGTCGTGTTGGGGGTGGGAATGTCATAGTGTCCCCAATTTTCGCTACTGTCCGCTATCCTTCCGTACGAAAAGTTCGGTGATTTCATCTTGGGTAATCTCATCGAATCGATGATGGACCCTTGAGGATCCAACAACTGAATGAGACTCTCTTTGTCTGTAGGAATTTTAAAGGGAAGATGGTTGCCTGCTTCCTCCTTGTCCGCCAATAGAAGAAAATATCCTTGAGCGGGAATCTCCTGATTGCCTTTAATCGTGTGGCTTTTCTCGTTGCAGAGAAGGGTATAGTTGGATAGGTTTATAGTCTCTGAGGTGGTGTTGTGTAATTCAATCCAACCCGCCGGGTAATTGTTGCGTTCATCCATGACGCAATCGAGATTGGAGGAGGATATTTCGTTGAGTATGATCTGCGCATCCGCCACAACAGTGTATAGTAGCAGTAGGCATAGTGCATGTAAATGGCCTAAACGACTATTATAAAGTAATCTTGTCAGTGGATGTCTGTCGTTCATAGGTGCGCCGAATTTTTGTTATACCGCGAAAGTATTGGAAAAGTGGATACAATCAAAAAATCCGGAACTCTCATTGAGGAGAATCCCGGATTTGTATCTTGTTTTATCGATCTCTTATTGGAAGATAAATCTGCAAGCTCCGACACCTGCTGTCATGTCGTTGCTCTTTACGTTGCCTTGCGCGTCGTAGATCAACAAGGTGCTGTTGGTGATCCATCCGTTGATGTTTGCGGTGTAGATGTCACCATTTTTAGGATCCACGTTGAATCCGTAGAATCCAAGACCCTTCGCCACCTCTTTTGACGTTTGGCTGGCGATGTTGAAACTGCTGATGCCGCAGCTCTCCTCTGGGGTATAAGCGCCTACAACGGTACGGTAAAGAATTTCCGACTTGTTAGGAGTTACGCTCAAGTGTCCCTCCCCGGCGATATTGTCCAATTGTGTGTAATTGGCGATGGTGTCCTTGCTCAAGTTCAATTGGGCGATACCTCCTACAGAATTCCAGAATTGGTCGTAGCCAATGTAAGAGGCCCATACATTGTTGTTTGCGTCTTTTGTGAAATGTTTTACGTTCAACGCACTTGGTCCTTTTACTGTTTTTTCAACGGCTAGGGTAGTTGGGTTGATAACCTTCACGTTGCTACCTTCTCCTACGACAATTTTTCCATCTAGAGAAATGATGCCCTCTGGTTGACCCTCCAATTTGATGAAGGTGTCGATTTGGGCTGCTGCCAAATCCACTTTGTATACGTAGCCCTCCATTTTATTCCAGTCAGGGACCGATGTTACGAAGAGGTAGTTGCTAAGTACTACGCCATATCTTGGGGTAACGATACCTTTGATGGTTGAAATCTTCTTGAAATTACTTTTGTTGACCACTTCGATTTTATCCTCGTTGTTGCAGATGAGGATAAGTCTACCATTGTCGATAAATCCAGACTCGATGATAGAGGCAAGTGCGTAACCATTCGCATCTGTGTAGACATGGTTGGTGATGTTTCCTTTTCCATCCAAGATACTGACGCTACCGTTGGATTCGCTGTAGTTTCCTTGGTTGAGTATGATGCAGGAGTAATCGGTGCTTGTGGCATCTGATCCAATGCCCACGCTTTCTTCTTCGTCTTTACAACTAGAGAGGTTGAGGCACATAGCTGTGAATAGCAATCCTCCCAATAATTTCGCAAAATTTCTTTTTTTCATTTTATTTAGGTTTTATTCCGTAATCGACACAAAGTTAGGAATAAAATATTCTCCTACCAAATAAGTAGGTATTTGATTCTTGTTGCGCAAAAAAAGAGCCTCCCGCAATCGTGGGAGGCTCTTTTCAATTATGAATGA
>JAKSKY010000009.1 GCA_024401515.1 Paludibacteraceae bacterium
TAGATCCCCGTAGGGGATCCCTATCTATAGCATTTCAGAATTAAATTTAGATTCATGATCCCCGTAGGGGATCCATATATACGGATTGCATATTTGTATTGTTTTGTATTGTAAATATTACGCAATTTATTACCTTTGCAGGCAATTAATCTATCAGAAAATAATGTTTTGTTATGGCGAATACCTATACACAAATTTATATCCATTATGTCTTTGCGGTAAAGCATCGGAAGAAATTGATTGATCCGTCTTGGAAGAATGAATTGTACAAATACATTGGTGGCGTGATAAATAATAAAAAATGCAAACCTATAGCGGTAGGAGGAACCTCAGACCACATTCATATATTGGTTGGAATGATTCCTTCCATCTCTTTGTCCGATTTTGTTAGAGATGTTAAGCGCAGTTCTTCGTTGTGGATTAATAATCATTTTTCTCTTTGTCATACGTTTGAATGGCAGAACGGGTTTGGCGCTTTTTCATATAACCAAAGCCATATCCAAAAGGTTATAAAATATATTGAAAATCAAGAGGAACACCACAAAACAGAGACTTTCAGAAATGAATACATAACCATGTTGGATTCGTTTTCTATTCCTTATGATGATCGATATCTCCCTTAGCCCAAAAAAGAAGGGCGTACACGAATGCACGCCCTTCAGGAATATCAGGTATTAGATTTATTATTTCTCAAACTTAACCTTGAACTCCACACGTCTGTTCTTAGCACGACCCTTAGCAGTCTTGTTGTCTGCTACTGGTTGAGTTTGACCGAAACCAGCAGAAGTCAAACGGTTTGCCTCAACACCCTTGTCCTCCAAGTACTTCTTTACAGCAGCAGCACGTTTCTCAGAAAGAACTTGGTTCTTGTCTGCCTTACCAACATTGTCAGTGTGACCGTTGATAGAGAGCTTGTATGAAGGGTTCTCCTTCATGATAGCTACGACGTCATCCAAAATCTTGTTAGATACCTTCTTGATCTTATCTGAACCAGTCTCGAACTCGATACCGTTCAAAGCCTTCTCGAATACCTTCTTAACAGACTCTTTGATCTCAGGGCAACCGTTGTTTGCCTTTACACCAACCTCATTAGGACAAACATCCTCGTAGTCGTAAACACCGTCACCATCAGTATCGATAGGGCAACCCTTCTCATCAACAAATCCCTTAGCGGCAGCAGGAGTACCAGGACATTGATCCAAGTAATCAGCAACACCGTCACCATCGGTATCCATTGGACAACCCTTCTCGTCAACCATGCCTCTAGCCTCAGCAGGAGTGTTCTCGCACTCATCCAAGTAGTCAGCAACACCGTCACCGTCGGTATCGATTGGGCAACCCAAAGAATCAACTTGAACACCAGCAGGAGTGCCAGGACACTTATCCAAGTAATCAGGTACACCATCCTTATCGGTATCTACTGGACAACCCTTCTCGTCAACTTGAACACCAGCAGGAGTGTCAGGACATTGATCCAACTTGTTAGGTACACCGTCACCGTCCTTATCGTTGTTAGTAGCGAAGCTGAACACGATACCCAAGTTGTGCAACAAGTGTTGGTCGTTGAACTTACCGCTCTCTCTGTTATCTACTCTATCAGCGTTGATGAATGGATAACCATATGTGAAGAAGTAACGAAGTGCCAAAGCCTCAGTGATGCGCAAGTCGCAACCCAAACCACCACCGATTGAAAGGTTGATTGCCTTGTTGTCGTCAGTTGTAGTCTCGAAGTTAGCATTATCCTTAACGTATCCGCTGATTGATCTAACACCTACAGCAAGGTGTGCGAATGGGTGAAGAAGACGCTCCTCGTCCTTAACGAACTTGAACTTACCTTGAACATCACCGTAGATCATGTTTGACTTGAATGTTCCGTCAGTTGGGATAAGGTCACCACCTTTGATACCATAACGACCCCACAAACCGTGAACACCTACATCGAATCTTTCGTTCAAGTAACGAGAGAATGTGAATGAAGCGGATCCGAAGAAATCGCTTGCTGGGTGGAAGAAGTGTGAGCCCCAATCGTTGGCAGCCTCAACCTTACCGCCATAGAGACCTACGCTCCATGGTCTGTCTTCTGTTTGTGCAGCTACTGACAAAGATGCCAAGGCAGCACACACGAATACGAAAAGTTTTTTCATTTTGAAAAATTGTTTTATGTATTAATAATTATTTTGCCTTCTTTACTATTGACAACTTTCTGCAAATATAGTCTAATTTATGTAAAAGAAACTAAAAATATGCATTTTTTTTGTCAATGGATTCGCCGATTATTACAAAGACTAAATAACTAATATTAGGCCATAGGCTAATTCCTGAAGTATCGGGTGTATTTTTTCTTGCTTCTACCATAGTTGGCGAAACAGCCCTTGCCCTTCGTCCTGATTTTAAATTCTATGCCCAGTTCATGTGTGCCGTAGCTGCCATGACGGATGTTGGCGAAGATGTAATCGTAGGAGTAGTAGATGCTGAACAAACCGTAGGAAAAGCCGGCGATGAAGCCCACCTCGTCTGGAATCTTGTAGGTGGCGCCTACGTAGAATAGGTCCGTCGGTTGGTTGTCGTATTCGTTCACGTAATAGTAGTAGAGCGAAAGCTGGTGCTTCATCACATCCTTCGAGTTGGTCTGCTTGTCGCCGTCGAAGTAGTAGAAGGCGTAGGCGGGCGCCAATCGCCACCACTCCGAGGTCTGGAGGTTGTAGTTCATGAAACCGTAGAAGGTCCTGTTCATGGTGACATTGTCCGTTCCTTTGAGCAGGTGCATGGCGGATGCGCCGAATTCGAAGTTCTGCAATAATATCTCAAAACCCGCGTCGATGTCGGCCGCGTTGCCGTGCTCCAAATCCTCGACGATCATGGCGATGTTCTGGTTGTCATGCTTCTCGTCGTTCACGATGTCGTTGGCGTTGTAGCTCTTGCTGATCATACCTGCCGCCACACCTAAGTTGAGGTAGGAGTCGTCGCCGATTGGCACGCAGAAGGCGTAGTCCACCTTAGGGTTGACCACCCTTTGGTAACCGATCTTATCCGCCAGAACATTGATGCCGACTTGTGAATGGGCGCCTAAGAAAAAGTATTTGCCGGAGAAGTAGAGGTCTTTGGGCATTCCCTCCAGGTTGGTCCATTGCAGACGGCCGCCGCTTTGGATGGTCGCGTACTGAAGCTCCGGAATATAGCCTGGATTGAAGAAACTATACTGCAACTGCTTGTTGGTGAAGAAGGGAACCTCCTGGGCCAATAGGGCAGTGGTGAAGAGCAATAGCGCGATGGTATGTATGATTCTTCTTTTCATCTCGATTATCTGACTAGTGTGATAAATCCTGTTTTAATTTGTTTCTCGCCCTTCACGTAGTAGGTGAGTGCGTAGAAGTAGGTGTCCTCTGTGGCAGGCATTCCCTTGTAGGTGCCGTCCCATCCGCGTCCTTGGTGGATCAAGGTGCCGACACGGTCGTAGATCTGAAGGTCGTAACCCTCCATGAAGATGTACTCGCCATCCGCGATCATCGTGTTTGGTACGAAGAGGAATGGATCGATCTTCAGAATGGTGCTGGTGCTCTTCTTACAACCGAACGCATGCTCGACAAGCAAGTTGACGGTGATGTCCCTTCTGCTACGGATCATGGTGTCGTTGTAGGTATGGAAGGTGGAGGTGGCGCCCGATTCGGTCCAGTAATGTCCATCTCCGAAGTCCCATGTGTAGGTGTATCGTGGATCGCCGCTAGGGGTCATGATCTCCTTCAATTCGACCTCATGCACATCGTCGCTGAGGGCATACTCCGTATCCTCTATTTTTTCGTAGGTGATGACAGGGTCGGCAAGGTTCACGACGCTGATGACGACGATCTCCTCGGCTGGACATCCGTTCTCGTCGATACCAGTCAAGCGCAATCTGCGGTCCACATCCGCGGTGAAGTGGATGGTGCGGTCGGTGGAGACGCTGTCTCCGAAGTACCATTGGATATCGGTCAAAACGCTCTCGACGCTAAGGGTAATCAACGAGTCGCGGCAGCTGTTCACGTTGCCTGTGACGGAGAGCTCTTTGTGAGGGTAGGCGTCCACGGTGAATAGAAGGGTGTCTTGACAACCCAACTCCTTCTCTGTGGCGATGAGCATGAAGTCGCTCTTCTCCATGATTGGTTCGTTGTAACGGTCGCCCTCCTTGATGGTTCCCTCATTGAGGTTGGTCCACTCGTAGCCTCTTACGTTTTCTCCTGTGGCGGTGAATCCGGCAAGGCTACCATAGCAGTAGGTGCTCTCTTGACGATCCACTTTTAGGTTCTCTACCTTGTGCATCTTCACCTCCAAGGTGTGGTGCGCCGCGCAACCCTCGTCGTTGTGGACGGCGATTTCGTAAAGGGCGCTCTTGCCCAAGTTTTGGTTGAGGTTGCTGTAGCGTATATCGTCTGTTTTGTTCCAGATGGTATCGATGCTTTCGGCCACGTTGTTCTTACGGACGATATCGTCGATGGTGACTCTGTTGCCCGCACAGGTGTCGAAGGTGAGTGCCCTAGGGGTGACCGCGTTGCGGAATTCCACCGATAGGGTGGTGTCCGCCATACAGTAGATGTCATGGAATGCGTGACGTCCCTCGACGGTGAATTGCTTGGTCTCCGCCTCTTGGGAGGTGACACTGATGCGATTGCCTTTGGTGCCGTTGCTCCACTCATATTGCTCTGCGCCTGATACCTCCAAAATGACGGTTTGGTCGGTACAAGCGACGCCTGCTCCCTCGATGGTCAAATGGATCGGATCATCCACGTGGATGGCGAAGGTGGCGGTGTCGCGGCAGATGTTGGCGCTATCCGCGAAATAGGCGAAGTAGGTGTTGCTCTTCATCACCTTCTCGGCATTGAAACTTTGTCCGTTCGCATTCTTGAATGTGGCGCTATATTTCGCTGTGCCTCCGAGGTAGCTGCCCTTGGCGAACTCGTTCAAATTAACCGATTCTCCGTGACAGATGGCGGTGTCTTTGTCGATGGCCGTGATCGCGGGGTAGATGTTGATGATGGCGGTGTCAGGTTGGCTGACGCATCCGCTAAGGTCTTGGATTTGACGGATCAAGAACTTCTTTTGTCCCGCGATTTGGGTCGAAATGGTGGCGGTGTTGGTGTCCACCTTCGAAGGATAGACGGAGAGGTCTTCCCACAACAATCTCACACCTGTTGAGTTCACTTTGCCTGCCAATTCATGGTCGCCGGTGTTCTGACAGAAGTTTTGGTCGGCGATGGATGGTTGGATCGGTTGTTTGTTGAAGTATAACCTGATCGCACCTTCCGACTGGCAAGTGACGCCGTCGCTCTCATATTGGTAGCGGATACGGTAGCTTCCCTCCTGGGTGATGGAGTCGGCTTGGTCCTCCGCGTTGATGGCGGTGCCGTTGTTCATCCATTCGTATGAAACGACTGTGATGTCGTCACTATGTTCGCCCGCTTGGGCGGCTGTGGAGGTGATGTTCGCCAAGTTGATGCTGAAAGGCACGCATGTAGTGGTGTCCTCCAGGTGTATCCTGATTTGAGGAAGCACATTCACGGTTACTTGGGCCGCCTTGTTGGTACATTGCGTCTCCTTGTTCACTTGGGAAACATAATATTGGGTCGTGCCCTCCTCGGTGATTGGTGTCACCGCTTTCTCTGTACCATTGAATAGGGTGTCGCCCGCGGCGTCCATCCATACAAGCGCTAACTTCTCATGCTCTTTCGCTACTGCTTGGCGGGCGATGCTTTGTGGTGCGCCCGTTGTGTCTTGGCAAAGGAAGAGGGTAGTGTCGGTGAGGATGGCTGGGTTTTCGTTGACCGTGATCTCCACATGGATGCTATCCTTGCAGAATAGGGTGCCGACTCTCTTCTCTCCGATGAGTTGGAAGCGTTCGCTCTCTTTTACGCTGGTGGCGAATGGGAACTGAGCTCCGCTACCCGTCACACCATTTGTTCTTACCCAAGTGTAATCCTCCGCATTCAAAGCCTTGAGCCCATTCACCTCTTCGCCTTGGCAGATAACGGTGTTGCCTTCTGTGGTGACCGCTAATGAGTCATGGAAAAGGACTTGGATGGTATCCACCCTTGTACAGCCGGATTCTTCCTCGGAAGCCTTCACGACATAATTACCCGTGAGGGAGATCGCCTCTGGTTCACTAATCTTGTTGAGGCTCTTGGCCTCTGTCACGAAGTAGTAGGCGAGTTGCTTCTCCTCTGAACTTCCGGTGTGCGCTCCTTTGACTTTGTCCGCTAGGTCGATGGTGGTTCCGTAGCAACCCTCTAGGAGTCCGAGTGGTGTGAAACCAATCTTTTCACGGATGTCGAAATTGAATTGGACAGGCTCGCTGTAGCATTGGCTCTTCTTGTCTACTGCACGTAGGGTATAAAGTGTCTTGCCATAATTCTCCGTGCTGATGTGGAGGGTGTCCGCAATCGTTACGGCTGCGGCGCTCTTCCATTCGAAAGTTTGGTTCACGCTGTTGCTGCCCACTCTCTTTGCGGTAAGTTTCGCGGTTGGTGCACCTTGGCAAAGGATGGTGTCGCCGATGAGTTGTGGTGTACCGGGTTGCGCATGGAATTGGATGGAGATGGCCTTGCTGGCGGCGCATTGGTTGTCGTCGGTATAGTGGACGACGTAGATGCCACTCTCCGCAATGGCGGTCTCATTGTCGATGACCTCGTCGTTTAATGTTGTGTTGACGTAGGTCGGACGGGTGCCTCCACTGATGGTTGCGGCCAAATTGGCTGGCAAATCATAGGTGAGTGGTTGGCAAATCGTGTCGGGGTTCTCAAGTCCGATGGTAATCTGTGGATTGATGGTCACCACGACATTGCTACGTTTGCTGACGCACTTTGTATTCTTATTGATGGTCTCCACTTGGTATTTGAATGTGGTGGCCTCTCTCTTGTCGATTTCGATGGATTCCTTCTCTGAGAGAAGTGCGTTGTCATCGGTGTACCACTTGATCAAGTAGGCTTGGATATCCTCATTGCTTCTGTTGAGGTTGATCGCTTCTCCGCTCTTGGCTGTTGTGTCTTGGCACATGGCGATGGCGCTATCTTTTAATTGGGTAGGGGCCATGTTCACCTTGATCTCTTTGGAAACAGTGTCGGCGCAGCTGGTTCCGTTCAACTTCTCGATGAGCACGATGGTCGTGTCATGGGTAATGTTTCTGAAGAAGAAGGAGTCGGTGGTGTTCACGGTGTTGGCGCTTCCCTCGAATTGCCAAGCGTAGGTGACTGGACGTTGTTCCCCTTTCGCTTTGAGTTCAATGTTCTCTCCTTCACAAAGGATATCCTCTCCTTCGATGGTGAAGGTTGGATTCTTGTGGTAGATGAGGGTTACTTGGTTGGTGGCGTTGCAGCCTGTCACGTCGTCTTCCACCGTAAATAGATAGTGACTGGTGTCTTGGCTGGTACGGCTGATGTTTTGTAACTCTCCCTTGCTGATTGGGAAGCCATTCTCCGTTGCGCTGAACGAAATGGTTGAGGCTGGCGCCTTGCTGAATTTGAAGGAGGCCATGGCCAATTCGTAAAGGTCGATGCTCTCGCCGGCGCATCGTACGAGGATGCCCTTCTCGCCGATCGGCTCCACTCCGATGGTGTCTTTCACGACGGCTACGATGGTGTCGAATCCGCTCGTACAACCTGACTGGATGTTTTTGCTGAAGGCGGTGTATTTCGCGATAGGCGCATTGCCAACGATAGGAAGCGTGTCTCCGAAAGTGGTCGATTTATAATCTCCCCAGAAAATTTTCACCTTCGCCTTGTCGTTCACCTGTGAGGCGCCCAGTTTCATCTCTTGGTTGGATGCGCAGAAGTAGATGGTGTCTGTGCCCTCTTCGATGATTGGGGTAGTAGGCTTGAGGTTGATGGTGACATAGACGGAATCGGCTGATTCGCAGACATTGTCCTTCACGTGGTATGTATAGAGCATGCTGTCTATTCCTTCGGTGTAGGTGAGGTTGCTGGCCTCCTCGTCGGTGAGAGGAGTCTCGCTTAGGTTCACGATTTTGCCGAATGTGATGTCGCAATTGCCGACATTGGAGATGTGGGTATTGGCCGAGGTCAAGTAATCCAACACTTTACCTCTGAAATCGATGACCTCTGGTTGACAGACCGCCTTGAGGTCTTCCATCTCTAGGTGAAGGGCTTTGTTCACAACGAAAGGTACGATGGTGTCTTTGTAGCAACCATTGATTTTGTTGTATTGTCTGATTGTATACTTGAGTGTGACTGGTTTGTCCGCCACCTCCACAGAGTCTGTATTGATTGGATTAGGAACCACTTTGCCGCTCTCGGTGATCCATTGGATGGAGAGGTCGCTTCTAGGGTTGTCGAGTGACTCTTTGATCTCCGCTTTGATGAGGTGCTCCCCTGAGAATTGGCAGAATGTGTCGCTCTTTACGGCAGCCGCCACCGGAATGGTCTTCACATCCATGTAGACCATGGTGGAGTCGTAGCAGGTGAGGTTGTGCTCCGTGAATGATTCGGTCGCCTTAAGATAGAGATACTCCTTGATGTCTGTGTTGAAGTGGCGAGGGTCGTTGATCAACTTGTCGTCGCTCGCTCTGAACCATTCATATTGGTAACCCTTGTTAGGGGTTGGCAAGGCGGTGTCTTGGTATTGGCATACCTCGATGTCTGGGATGGCTTCGATAATAGGCAATCCGTGGAAGATGACGGTGGCGGTGTCGGAGAATTCGCAGCCGCTGACGTGGTCTTTGATTTCGATCAGATATCGGGTCGTGTCGCTCTCGTTGATCGCCTTGCTGGCGGTGAGTTTCTTCACCACAGGGGTTGGCAATGCGACGGTGCCGCTCATCTTATAAATGTTGAAACGAAGGTCTGATTTACTGTTCTTCGTATTGCTCTCCACTTGCTTCTTGACCATGCCGTACAAGTCCAAAGAGTCTCTGTAGCAGAGATGTTGAGGCTTGATTTTGGTGAATTCGATTGGCCAAGCTATCACCGCATGGATGGTGTCGACGTCACTGACGCAACCGGTCGCTTCGTTCTTGGTGAAGGCCATATAGTTCGATGCGCGTGCGCTGATGAGGAGAGAATCTCCCTTGATGGTGGATTTGTAATCTCCCCAATAGATGGCTGTCGGATACTTCTCCTCGTTCTTGTTCTCCGCACCGATACGGATAGGCGCGTCGTCTTGACAGAAGTAGATGGTGTCTACGCCCGATTCGATGATTGGAACAAGCGGTTTCTTATTGATGGTGATGAATACCGAATCCGAAGCGGAGCAGACGTTGTCTTTGTCCGTTAGGGTATAGGTGTACAATACACTGTCATTTCCGTTGGTGTAGTGTACCTCGTTCGCCTCTTGCTCCGTGATGGTGGAGGCGATGCCGTTGATGATCTTTCCGTAGGAGAACTTTAGTCCGTCGAGGTTGGCCAAATTGGTGGCGCTGATGTTGTTGGAAAGATATTCATTGATATGTTTCACGAAGGAGATGGTGTCTGGCTCGCAGACAGGTTTGAGGTCCTCCATCGCCAAGACCGGCGTTTTCTTCAAGGTGACGGTGATGGTGGTATCCTTGAAACATTGGGTGATGGTGTTCCTTTGTCTGACCGTATACTTCAACGCTCTGGAGACTTCGTTCATCGTGATGGTGTCTGTGAAGAGTGGATTGTTCACCGAATCCTTTTGCTCGTTGAACCATTGCAATTGGAACTTGGAACTCTCTTGGTTGTAGCCATCCGCCGTGGTTTGTATCTTCACTTTAATCTCCTTCATCTCCGTGTTTTGGCAGAAGGCGGTGTCCTTCGTGAGTGCGCTTGCCGGTGTAGGGTAGGCGGTCACATTCACGTAGAAGGTGTCCAAACATCCAGTCAGTTTGTTCTCCTCCGTCAAGGAAATTTTCTCATCGGAGGAAAGGGTAAGAAGGGTAGGAACGCCGGAGATCACATCGCCCGCCTCCCGCTTCCAAACGTAGTTGTAGGCGCTCTCTGTAGGGGTAGGTAATGTCAAGGCTACTCCTTGGCAGGCGTAGAGTTGTTCCGTCACCTTCGCGTTAGGCAACGCGTGGAAAATAATGGTGGCGGTGTCTTTTTTCTCGCAACCGCTGACTTCGTCGACAATGCTGATGAGGTAGCGTGTGGTGTCGCTCTCGTGTCTGCTCTTTCCTGACTTGACGAGACCGGTGATCTCGATGCCTCTGGATTGACCATTGAGTAGGTAAACATTGTATTTCAAGCCATCCTTGCTGATCACTTTGTCGTTGTGCTTCAAGTTTCTGCTTACAGTGTCGCGGAGCGAAATGGATTCTCCGTAGCAGAACTCCTTGGTGCCAAGTGGCGTGTATTTGATGGTGTTGGAGACCTTCACCGTAATATCGATAGGATCACCTGTACATTGGGTGACGGTATCTCTTTGGAATACCTCATAGGTGGCGTTCCTGTCACCTCGGGTAATCACTGTGTCGTTAGGGACCCATTCGATTCTGGTGTCGAAGTCTCGGCTGTCGATGGCCGCTTCGATTCTCTGGGTGAGGTTGACGGTGTCGCCGATCGCACAGAGGTAAACGATGGTGTCCTCATTCATTTGAGGAAGGCGTGGCTTCGGGCTTACGATAGCGTTGGTACCAATCATTTCACCATAACACTGGGTCGTTTTGTCTTTGTATTGCGCGTAATATAAGCTCTTGTTGTTGGTGAATAGATATTGTCCAGGTGTCGTGTCTACCTTCATGTCCGCTTCCAAAACCTCGGTGATTTTATCCTCTTTGTAGAGGTAAAGCATAAGGTTGTTGTCGGTGGATGGGTTGATGTTGAATTTTTCCGCCATCTCTCCCTCGCACATCTTTATGGTGTCGATGGATGGAGTCTCTTTGACGTTGTCGTGGACAATAATCGTGACGTTCAACCAAGGACCTTTACATCCCATGTTGGTGGATTGCCGCATACAGTAATAGATGGTGTCCACTTGGTCGAAATCTATGTCGATTGTATGGGCAAGTCTATTCTTCTTGTATTTGCTAAGCGTGTCGCAATCATCTGTTTGGAAATCTTTGTTATACCACTCCATGATGTAATCGCGGGATGGGTATCCGACGACAGGGAGACTCTTACTGCTGTATGGGTTGTTTCCTTTACAGTAGTTGAGTGCGAAATCGGGTTCGTTGGTGTTGATGACTGTTGTCGTATCTCCGATCATCGCATAGGAGGTGATCGCATCCGCCACGATGATTTTGAATGAATCCATCTGGCTGACGCAACTGTTGCTGTCGATTCTTACGACGACATATTGGTTCGTGTTGGCGATGACAGTGTTGGTGGCAGGGTTTCCTCCCGAATTTACAGTTCCGTAGGCGGTGCTTTTGTATTTGTTTTGTGGCAGACTCAAAGAGTCCGCGATAGGTAACCACACCCATTTGTAGCCACTTTCGTACTCTGCGGGTTCCTCCAAGAAATCGTTGAAGTTTGTCTTAGGCGTGTCTCCGGTACAATAACGGATGAAGTGTTCATCTCCCTTGAATTTCGGTGTTGTCTTATCGTGACAGTTGACCTTTACAGTGACGAGGCTAGGATCTCCGAAGCATCCTTTGTCTGTAATGCCACGAACAACGAATTGTACGAAACGGAAACCGTTGGTCGTACATCCACTTTCGGTATCCATTCCTTTCAATAGTCTTTCTAATAGGATACTGTCTCCCTTGATCGCCTCCTCCATGTTCTTTGGGATGTCACCGGAGATAACATCGTAATATGGATAGAATACCAAACTGTCGGTCGTGTATTTTCTGCCAGGGTTCCAATCTTTTAATTGCCCCAACACTTCATCTTCTTTCAGTTTGTAGTATTGGCAGATAACCATGGTGTCGGTTAGAATGGTATCGGCCGATTTATAGAGTGTGATGTCTATTGGGCTTGGATTACTTTCGCAATGGTCCTTGAAATAGGTCGCCTCGTATCGGATGGTGATGGATGGAGAGGAGAAGACGCTATCCCTACCTACTTTTATTTCGTCGCCCTCGCCAATCTTGGTCCTGACGACCTCGTCCTCTGTTTTTGTCACCTCGTACCAAAGGACTTGATAATCTTTGTGAGCGGCGTCTTTAGTCACTTTCAAAGGAATGGAATCCTCCACCTTCGCGCTGCGGCAGAACTCCACCTCTGTGTTGGCGGAGAGGTCTGGTGTCTCGTCGATCTTCAAGTCCAAGACCTTGACGAAAATCGTGTCTCCATCATCCAAACAACTGTTGGCGAGGTCTTTTTGCTTGAAGATGAGGGTCCTTGTACCTGGAATGTTCGTGTTGATCTTGCCTGTTTTCTGTATGTTCCAGTCGACTACTTTGGCATAGGTCTTGTCTATCAAATCATTAAATGCGACGTTCTCTGGGTCACCAATGGTATCTATGATCGTGGCGTAAAGGTTATAATCCTCGAAATACTTGGTGATCTTCAAGTGGGACAATTCATTGCCCAAACAAGAGTAGATGGTGTCATTCTTGGCGATGGTGTCGTTGTCGTAGACGAAGATAGGGTCGCCCAATCTATCTTTTATGAAGCAGATTGGCATGAATTCGCTGCAGCTCTTTCCTTCGCTCTCCCAGGGAGATTTGTAGTAAATATAGAGCGTGTCGTCGTCGGAGATGATAAATCTTTCGTCCAATTTAGAGTCGTCCCGTAGAGATATGAATTCGTCCTTTTGGTATACATTGCTGGATAATGTATCATCCTTTTTGTTGCCCTCGAATAGCACATAGATGTCGCTGAAATCCCTTTCCATGTTGACGATGGAGTCCACGTCCTTCGCATCCAATGGTGTTTGGCAATTGAAGAATTGTTGCCATGCTTGGGTGGTGTCGATCATCTGAATAGGATTGTCATAATTACTCAACAGTTGCTCCAACAGTGCCCTGTTGACTCCATGTTTGCTGGAGAAATCGACCAACATATCTCTTTTCGCCCTCTCCCATATACATGAATCCACCTTGATGATAGAGTCTAGGTCGAATTCGAGTCTTGAAAGTTGTGCTTTTATGGCTTGAGGCGTAATGGTTACTTCATCGCAGAAGTGAATCTTGATGGTGTCAGGTGTTTCCCTGCAATCACTTTTGGCGTTGATGTTGATCTCGACCATTTGCGTTTCGTTTTTCTTGTAGATACCTGATCCTGTTGCATGATCTCCATTGAGACCTGCGCAATTACCACCGCCGCCGCCACCGCCGCCACCGCCGCCGTTGCCATCACCATTTAGCTCGCATCGGTAGTTTTTCCAGTTGATGTTTTTTTCGTAACTGCTTTCGAATATGGAAGTATCTCTTGTGACGTTATCGGTCAAGTCCAATTCCGCTTGCGGTATTACTTGTGGTGTTCCCCCTATGTAGGTCTTCTTGTCGTAAATAGGATCGTCTGCGCTCTTTGAGTGCAATACCAATGTGATTGTAATCGCATTGGTGTCTTTTATTTGCTTGGGGATGACAAGTTCTTCGAATTCGAACACAATTTCTCTTGTCTTGATGACAGAAGGCTTTGTCGTTGCGTAATTATCGTTTATTTTATCAACGGATTCCAAGTAAGAGTTGACGGAAGGGAGGGCCGTCTTCATGAATTCATTATTTTTTGTCGTGCTCCAGTCTCTCACTCTTGTGTCAGATTTCCTTTTGTTTTTCGCTGTGTTCAGCATGGTGGTGATGGTAGGGTAGCTGATGTCGCTTTTTGTTCCGTTGCTTGTGCTTTGTACGGCACTGTGAAATTGAATGTCGCAACTGACGATGGAGTCCACATATTCTGATATAGGTACCCGTACATTGATGTTGGTAAGACCGTGCTTGTTGTTACCCGTCTTGACGTATAGGGTAACTTTAAAGTCCTCGTCTGGTTGGATGTTTGTTTTCTCCACCTCCATTGGTAATGCCGCCTCTGGAGCATCCGGTGCGCCAATGTAAATCAGTGCGTTGGTGAAGTAATGGTACTCCTGTGTTGGTATAATAGTAATGTTAAAATCGGTTCCGTTTCGGGCTATGTAGTTGAAAGAGTTGGAGGGAACGGGGGCTAAAGTTGTTTTGGTAAGGTCGAAACCTCTGGCATATGGATTGTACGCCTGAATGAGACATGTTTCACTTTGGTATAGATAGTTAATCATACACCTAAAAGGATTCTCGTCGACCGTTGGCGCGTTTTCGGCGATGGCGACGTCGTTGAAAGGAATTTTGCTAGCCTTACCGTAATATTTTTTGTCGTTTGGCATAGAACTCATCATGTCTTTGTCTCTGTTGAGTCTCATGCAATCACTGGTTTGGAGAAACATACCTCCCAATGCGCTGTAAGCGAATGAGATGGTGTCATCCATTGTGTATGGGATACAATTGCCGAATCCGAAACTTGCAAAAATTGGGTCAGGTGTATTTCCCGCAGAGGTGGATTCTTGAAATAGGAACGTGTTGTAAACCATGATGCTTCTTCTTGGCAACAATGGATGTTTGTATACCAACGAGAAGTTCCATCCGCAGAATTGGCCTGCATCTTCTCCTACGTTAGGTTTTCTGCTTAGTTTTACAGGAACGTTCGCCACGTATATCCTATAGTTGCCATTGCCTGGAAATTCTGGGTCTTGAATGATGCTGTTGATGGTTCCTGTGATATTTTCGTGAATGGCATAGAATCCGTCGTTCTGTGGTGATTTCTTAGGGTCTTGTGTGTCCGCATCTCCTTCAATTCTCATGAAAGAACTTAATGCGGGATTTGAAAGTGGCAGATCGCCGCCTTTGCTGTCTGTGATTTTGATGTATATGTACTCTTGTTTAAGCGGTTTTTCCACACGTCCACCCCAAGTGATTCTGGCGTCTTCGATAGTTCCAGAACCACATTCTTGGGGAATGTTGATGCAGAAATCTGCGAAGTTGCAGTTCTCGATGGTGATTCCGTCCGTTTCTAACGGCACGTTTTTGATTGGGGAAAGTTCACCTTCGTACTCTATTTCTTGTGTGATGTCGTCTGTCGTTTTGCCAATTAAGCTAAAAAGCTGTGTGTTGGTGTTTCCGATGAGAAAACAATTTCCGTTAATTGTTCCAGAGTAAACTGGCTCTATATTAGTCAATGCGTATTGCGCAAACGCAAGATTAACAGATGCGAATAATATGCAGATGAATAGAAGAAATTTTTTTTTCATTCCTATTTTTTTTAGTCGTGTAAGTTTAATAAAGCATAATTTTGGTTTGTGGTCCAAATATTTGTTTAGGATTCGTCAATGAATTCTATATGAAAGGGAGAGCCTTGTCTCTCTTTATTTACCCTGATAAATTTTAAACTTTAAGCTTTAACCTTTAACCTTTTGATAACCTAACAGTGGTAAGTAATGGTTTAAAACTTAGAACTCAATGAGTTCCCCCTATAAAACTTTACAAAGTTACTTATTTTTTTACTCATACCTCTTCTTTTAACTTGAAAATTAATTTTTGTGGGTATTTTCTGCTGTTTGAATGGTAGAAAGTCAATATGATATGATAATGATGTATTTTGTTAATTGTGTATAAATGCGGCTAATTACACGATTTCTTAGAAAAAAAATAGTGGGTTCTTTGTTGGATTTTTAGATGAAATCTCCTATCTTTGCGCAGTTTTTCCTACGTGGTACAATAAGCGGTCCAAAGGGATCCACCACCGGATGTAATTTTAAAATTTTTATACAATGTACGCAATTGTAGAAATTCAAGGACAACAGTTCAAGGTAGAAGAGAACATGAAGTTGTTCGTACACCACATTGCTGAGGTAGAAAGCGGAAAGCAAGTGGAATTTGACAAAGTTATGTTGATTGACAACAACGGTTCTGTAACAGTTGGTGCTCCAGTTATCTCTGGCGCTAAGGTTGTTGCTGAGGTTGTTTCTCCTCTTGTTAAGGGTGAGAAGGTTTTGGTCTTCCACAAGAAGAGAAGAAAGGGTTCACGCAAGTTGAACGGTCACCGTCAACAATTCACAGAGTTGAAAATTAAAAACGTAGTCGCTTAACTTTAAAAAATTTAGAGAAAATGGCACACAAAAAAGGAGTTGGTAGTTCCAAGAACGGTCGTGAGTCAGCAAGCAAGCGACTCGGTGTTAAGATTTTCGGTGGTCAATTTGCAAAGGCAGGTAACATTTTGATTCGTCAACGTGGTACTGTTCACCACCCAGGTGAGAACGTAGGTATGGGTAAGGATCACACTTTGTTCGCTTTGGTTGACGGTGTGGTTGTATTTAGAAAGAAGAAGGACAATCGTTCTTATGTTTCTGTAGACCCAGTTGAGGCTCAAGGCTAATATTTGAGTTCGATAATGAATTTCGGGGGATCGAGTAATCGTTTCCCCGATTTTTTTTGTTTTGTTCTGTCGGATTAATTGTTTCGGATGAAACGTAGTAGGCCGTAGATGTAGCGGCGGAATCCTGGTTGATAGCATAAGATTCGGTCAAACCACTTCATCCTCTTCGAAAAGAACCGCACAGCGGCGCCAACATAGAACATGGCGAATAGGGTTCCGATGCCGACGATGTGCCATTGCCATGCGCCGAAAAAAGCGAAGCAGGCGATAATGCCCAATGTTACCAACGATATGTCTACTATGATTTTGACTTTAGGAAACTCTTTGCCTATGACTTTGCTGATGGCTACGGGAAATCCTTCCCCTGGCATGGTGACTGATCCACATCGCACCTCCATGGCGATGCCAAATCCCAGGATGGTGCATCCGATCACTTGTGCGATGGCCTTCTGCCAAAATGATTCAGGCGCAAGGAAGGTGGTGAGTGCCATGTTGATATCAAGGAGAGAACCGAAGAGAAATCCGATGACTAGTTGGAATAGTTGCACAAGTTCGAATTGCCTCCTTAATACGATGATTTGTCCTACGACGAGTATGGCATTCATGATGTAGGTGTATTGTCCGATGGTAAGATGGGGAGTCATTCCCTCTCTTCCGGCACTTTCAAAGACGTAGGGGAGAACTGAGATGACGCTGGATCCTAACATGGACCTGACGCAAACCGCCACGCCCAATGTCATGAAGTTCAGGGCAATGACTAGTAGGAAATGTTGCCAAAGGAAAGAGATTATGTCAGATTTTTTCAACATATTGGATATCCTATTTCCTTTTCGATAGTTCTTTCTCCAATTTGACGATTTCGTCGCGGTATTGGGCTGCCTCCAGGAATTCCAACCTCTTGGCGCACTCCTTCATCTTTTTCTTGGCGATTTCTATGGCGGCCTCTAGTTCCGCTTTTGTGAAATCCGCAGGTTTTTCCGCCGCATGGGTATTGAGCGGTGTTGAATTGATCTTGTATTCTTTACTGATCGGTTGTTTCTCTTCACTGTTGACGCCTAGCACAGCCTTGCTATTCTTGCCCACTGCCTTTGGCGTGATGTTGTGTTCGAGGTTATATTGCTTTTGCTTCTCTCTTCTGCGGTTGGTCTCGTCAATGGTTAGTTGCATACTGCGGGTGATTTTGTCAGCATACATGATGGCCAATCCATTCACGTTTCGGGCCGCTCTACCTACGGTTTGTGTTAAGGCTCTGTGCGAACGGAGCATTCCCTCCTTGTCGGCGTCTAGGATAGCCACGAGTGAAACCTGTGGCAAGTCCAAACCTTCCCTTAGAAGATTGACTCCTACCAAGACATCGAATAGGCCGTTACGGAGATCTTCCATGATTTTCACACGTTCCAATGTCTCCACATCTGAGTGGATGTAGTTGCTTCGGATGCCCATTTTACATAGATAGGCTTGCAACTCTTCGGCCATCTTTTTGGTTAGGGTAGTGACCAATACCCGTTCGTCCCGTTCCGCTCTGACTTGAATCTCCTCGATAAGGTCGTCGATTTGGTTTTGGGAAGGACGAACCTCTATGACAGGGTCCAATAGACCGGTCGGACGTATGATTTGTTCCACGAAGACACCTTCCGACTTTTGTAGTTCATAATCGGCAGGTGTGGCGCTCACGTAGATGGCTTGTCCCACCATGCTCTCGAACTCTTCAAATTTCAAAGGTCTATTATCCAATGCGGAAGGAAGACGGAATCCGAAGTCCACCAACGTGCGCTTGCGGGATGAGTCTCCTCCATACATGGCATGGATTTGCGGAATGGTCACGTGGCTTTCGTCGATGACCAATAGGAAGTCTTTTGGAAAATAATCCAATAGGCAGAATGGACGCATGCCTGGTTTTCTGCCATCGAAGTAGCGGGAGTAGTTCTCGATGCCGGAACAATGTCCTAGCTCTCGGATCATCTCCATATCGTAGTTCACACGTTCATACAATCGCTTCGCTTCGAAAATCTTCCCTATGCTTTGAAAATATTCCACTTGGGTGGTGAGGTCGTCCCCTATTTCGATAAGCGCTCTATTGATGCGTTCGGGGGTTGTCACGAAGAGATTGGCGGCATATATATTGAACTCTTCAAAGGATTCGATATGCGTGCCGTTCAGTGGGTCGATGGATTCGATTTCTTCGATTTCGTCACCCCAAAAATGGATTCGGATGATATAGTCCGCATAGGCGAGGAAGACGTCGATGGTGTCTCCCTTCACACGGAATCTTCCATGGTCCAGTTCGATTTCGTTTCTGACGTATAGACTCTCCACGAGTTTTCTCATGAGGACGTTCATGCTGACTAGTTGTCCTCTTTTCACCTTGATCATGGTGTCGTGGAAGTCCTCAGGATTACCGATACCGTATAGACAGGATACAGAGGAGACGATGACCACGTCGCGTCTGCCGGAGAGTAGGGCGGAGGTGGCTGATAGTCTCAGTTTCTCCAGTTCGTCATTGATGGCGAGGTCCTTCTCGATATAGGTGTCGGTGTTGGGTAGGTAGGCTTCCGGTTGGAAATAATCATAGTAAGAGACGAAGTATTCAACGGCGTTCTCCGGGAAGAACGCCTTGAATTCTCCGTATAGTTGGGCGGCCAATGTCTTGTTGTGACTCAATATCAAAGTGGGTTTGTTCAACTCCTTGATGACATTGGCGACCGTAAAGGTTTTACCTGATCCTGTTACTCCAAGTAGTGTCTGATGGTCGCAGCCAGAGCTGACACCTTTCACCAATTCCGAGATGGCTTGGGGCTGATCTCCTGTCGGTGCGAATTCTGATACTAGCTTGAAGTCCATGGGTTAGACGTTTTTCATGTAAATATAGGCAAGAAGATAAAGTAATATTCCTGTAGCTGCTGCTGGTGTTAATAATACAAAGATAATGCGTATGATTATTGGATCCACATTCAAATGTTCAGCGATACCGGCAGCAACGCCCAAAACCCACTTATTTTTTGTTGATAATTTTAACTTTGCCATAGTTTATAAATTTTAGTTAGTTGAATTTTGTTTGTTATATGTTTTCTAAAATGTACACTAAATGTTTCCAGTGCTTTTGAACCGTTGAGATTTCACAACGTTCAGCGGGAGAGTGGTTGCCGATGATGGTAGGACCGATGGAGATCATATCCATGTTCGGATATTTCTCTACGATCAAACCGCACTCTAAACCAGCGTGGATAGCGCCTACGGATGGTTTCTCTCCAAATAGTTTTTCGTATGAGTCTGCAACGAGTTGTTTGATCTTCGAATTCATGTTTGGTTTCCAACCCGGATATCCGTCACTGTGTTTTACCTGTGCGCCCGTGAGAGAGAAAACGGCCTCCACACGATCTTTTATGTCGTGCTTCTTGCTGTTTACCGAACTGCGTTGACTGGTCGCTACGACAATCTTTCCATCGATGTTTTTGATGGATGCGAGGTTGGTGGAGGTTTCCGGCAGGTTCTCCAACTCCTTGCTCATCTCGATGACGCCGTGCGGGCATGCGTATAGGGCGGTGATTAGTTTATCTGTGCCAACTTTGTCGAAAACGGTTTCTGTCGCCTCCATGGATTCGATATCCATGTTGAACTCCTTCTCCGTTGGGTATTCCGATTCGATTGTGGCGATATAGTGGTTAAGATCCACTCTGATCTCCTCCTTTTTCTCCCAAGGAATACATACTTGCGCATGCGCTTCTCTTGGAATGGCGTTATGTAGGTTTCCGCCTGCGATCTCAGCGATATAAAGAGGGAATTTTTTGTTTTCATTCCATAAGAATCTGGACAAAATTTTAATGGCGTTGCCTCTTCCTTTGTTGATGTCGTCTCCTGAATGTCCACCTTGTAACCCCTTGACATTGATGTTTAAGAAGAATGTTCCTTGAGGGGCTTGTGTCTTGGCGATGTCAAATGTGGCTACGGTATCAATACCGCCCGCGCAACCGATACAGAATCTGCCGTCCTCTTCAGAGTCTAGGTTGATGAGTGTCTGGGATTGGATCCAATTGGCCTTTACATGTTGTGCGCCTGTTAGGCCACGCTCCTCATCCACTGTTATGAGGCATTCGATTGGACCGTGTTGGATCGTTTTTGAGGACAAAACAGCAAGCATGGCAGCTACACCGATTCCATCGTCCGCACCAAGTGTTGTTCCTTCCGCTTTCAACCAATCTCCGTCCACGATGGTTTTGATTGGATCGGTATCGAAGTTGTGATTGGTTCCTGCGTTTTTTTCACAAACCATATCCATATGGGCTTGTAGAACTACGGATGGCGCATTTTCCCTCCCTTTAGAGGCAGGTTTGCGTATCAATACATTGCCTACCTCATCCACTTCCGTGTGTAAGCCGAGGGATTGTCCGAATTCTTGTAGGAATTTGCCTATTTGTTCCTCTTTTCCGGATGGATGGGGAATGTCACATATCTTTTTAAATTGAGACCATAGTTCTTTGGGCTCTAATTCTTCAATTGTCATAGTATACGTTGTTTTATTTTGTGTAAAGTTAGTTTTTTATGGCGATTTAGGCAACTAATCAGCAGGTAAAGATAGGCTCTGATGTTAAGTTAAGTAAAATAAAAAGGGCTTGAGACACAGGAAAAGTCTCAAGCCACTTGCACTGATATTTTAAACAACCTATTATAGACGCAGGGACCTTCGGTCGTACTGCGAGTAACTCGTATTGAAAAACGAACAATTTTGTTCGACGTAATAGATAATGCAAATACCGTGCCATTCTGTTTCGGTATGAGCGTGAATTTGTAAAATATATTAATTTTATTGATAATATTAATAAAATCGATTTGTAAATTGATTAAAATATTGATATGTTTTTGTTTTTTTTATGCTTGGTGTGGAACCTATTCCCTTTTTATTTCGAAATGGGGAGATTTCCTTTCCTGGCTTTTTTTATATTTTTGTATACGTAATAGGAAGTTGATGAACTTTTACGGTGATCGTAGATGAATAGCTTCTAAAACATTCTGAAAGATTGTTGGGTGATGGCTGATTTTTTAGACAAGGAAATAACCTATTTGCCTGGGGTGGGACCCAAGCGGGCGGAGCTTCTTAAGAAGGAACTGAATGTTTCTACTTATGGAGATTTGTTGCGTTGTTATCCTTATCGATACATCGACCGTACCAAATTTTATCATATCAAGGATATTTCGCCAGCCTCTGTTTATGTGCAGATACGAGGACGGATTTTATCGATGACAACTCAAGGGACAGGACGTAGCGCTAGGGCAGTCGCTCTCTTTTCTGATGGAGAATCTGCCATCGAGTTAATTTGGTTTAAAGGCGTGAAGTATATTATGGAGCGCTATCAGCCAGGGCATGAGTTTGTCGCGTTTGGAAAGGTTTCGGAATTTAATGGCCGTTGTAACTTAGTCCATCCTGATATGGAGACAATCAACGAGGCGTTGTCCAAGCAAAATTTGGGCGGCGTACAGGGAATGTATAATACGACGGAGAAGATGAAAAATGGCTCTGTCACCTCCCGGACATTGCAAAAGTTTGTCTCTGAAATATTTAATTCCTTAGGGAATGCGCGATTATCGGAATCATTGCCTGACTATCTCTTACAAGAGTACCATTTAATGCCTCTCCATGAGGCGTTGCTGAATATCCATTTCCCTCAATCTCCTGATTCTCTGCGTTTAGCGCAGTTTCGTCTGAAATTTGAGGAACTCTTCTTTATCCAGCTTCATATGTTGCGGCAACGTAACGTGCGTAGGGTTCATTTCGCCGGTTTTAAGTTTGATAAGATCGGTGATATTTTCAATAATTTCTATGGAAAGCATTTGCCCTTCCAACTGACCAATGCGCAGAAGAAAGTTTTGAAGGAGATCTATGCGGATATGTCGAGTGGTCGTCAGATGAACCGTTTGTTACAAGGTGACGTGGGAAGCGGAAAAACTTTGGTGGCGTTGATGACGATGTTGATCGCATTGGACAATGGTTATCAAGCCGCGATGATGGCACCCACAGAAATTTTGGCGCAGCAACATTTTGAGTCCATTTCGAAAATGTTGTCAGGTCTCGATGTGAAGGTAGCTTTGTTGACTGGATCATCGAAAAAGAAGGAGAGGGAAGTGATTCTCCAGGGAATTTTGGATGGAACGATTCAAATATTGATAGGAACGCATGCCTTGTTGGAAGATAGTGTTGTTTTCTCTAATCTAGGTTGCGTCATTATAGATGAACAACATCGCTTTGGTGTTGAACAGCGCTCTAAGTTGTGGAGTAAGAGCGAAAGACCTCCCCATGTTTTGGTGATGACTGCTACGCCTATTCCAAGAACTTTGGCGATGACGATTTATGGAGATCTGGATGTCTCTGTGATTGATGAATTACCGCCTGGACGTAAACCGATCGGTACGATTCATCGTTTTGAAACGCATCGTCATAATATCTATGATTTCATTAAACAAGAGATTGCCATAGGTCGTCAGGCTTATATCGTATATCCGATGATCCAGGAGTCTGAGAAGTCCGATTACGCTAATATTGAGGCGGGTTATGAGTCATTGAAGAGCATATTTCCTGAACCTCACTATCATTTAGGCATGGTTCATGGTAAGATGAAACCAGACGAAAAGGATGCTCAGATGAGACTCTTTGCGTCGGGGACCACAAATATTTTGGTGGCGACTACCGTCATTGAGGTGGGTGTGAATGTGCCCAATGCCTCTGTCATGCTTATTGAGAGTGCGGAACGGTTTGGCCTTTCCCAGTTACATCAGTTACGAGGACGTGTGGGGCGTGGTGCGGACCAATCCTATTGTATCCTGCTCACTTCTGTGAAATTATCTAACGATGGAAGGCAGCGTATGGAGGTGATGACCCGTACTAGCAATGGCTTTGAGATCTCCGAGGTGGATTTGAAGATGCGTGGACCTGGTGATTTGGAAGGAACGCAACAAAGTGGAGTCTCTCTGAATTTGAAAATTACCAATTTGGCTACTGATGGTGAGATTATTCAATATGCTAGGAATGTGGCCAATGATGTTTTGGAAAAGGATCCGGACCTTTTATTGCCTGAGAATTTTTTGCTGAACCAATATTTGGATAGGTTGGCGAAGGAGTCAGTGAATTGGGGCGTGATTAGTTAATTAAGAATTAAGAATTAAGAGTTGAGTGTTGTAGGTAGGGGATGATTGAAAATCTTCAGGACAATAGATGTAAAAAGAAAGGTGTCGTTGGATACCTTTCTTTTTTTGAGAATATATGACACAAAAAAAGAGCTGCCCAATGGACAGCTCTTTTATGATTGTTCAAATCTAATCTACAGATTATTTAGAGAACAAGTTAACCTCTACACGACGGTTCTTTGCTCTACCAGCTGCAGTGTTGTTAGAAGCGATCGGCTTAGAAGCACCGAATCCCTCAGACTCGATGTTAGCAGCTTGAACGCCCTTGTTAGTCAAGTAGCTCTTAACTGATGCAGCACGATCCTTAGAAAGTTGCAAGTTAGCAGCAGCCTTACCTACGTTATCGGTGTGACCTGACAACTTAACTGACCACTCAGGGTGCTTTACGAGCAACTCAGCCAAACCGTTCAAGTAAGGGAATGAACCCTCCTTGATGATAGCCTTGCCAGACTCGAACTCCAAGTTAGACATTGCAGTTTGGATAATCTTAGCCTCCTCTTGAGTTGGAGTGTAAGCTACTTTTGGCTTAGTAGCCTTGATGTGACGATCCAAAGAGTCTTGAGTGAACTTGATATCGTTTTGCAACTTCTTGATTTGAGCGTTTTGATCCTCGATCTTTTGCTCCAACTTAGCGTTAGCCTCTTCGCATGCCTTCTTTTGAGCCTCGATTACGTTGCTGAAGTCTGGCATCTCAACTTGAGGAATGTAGTCAGCCCAAGCGATGTTGCGGATGTTGCTCTCGCCAGCGAACTTAACACGAACACCTAGCAAACCAGTAGCCGCTGAACGACCTACCTTGTTTGATACTTGCTCACCATTAGTGTGCAAACGGTATTGAGCAGCCAAGAAGATACCTACCCACTTGCATACGTTGTACTCCAACTTAGTACCACCCAACATCAAGAACTTAGCGCCCTTGTCAGCGTCCTCGTTCTCAGCTGCGTTCTTGTAGATAGTTGCACCCAAACCAGCAGTTCCGTACCAGTTCAATTTTTGCCATCCTGCAGAACGGTAAGGAGCGATGATGTTAGAGATATTTACTGATCCGAACAAATCGATGTCATTGTGCTTGATATCGAATTCATTGATCTCTTTCTTCATGAACATGTACTCCAAGCCCATTCCCCAACGAGGGTTGAATGTTCTCTCTACCAATCCACCGATTGCCAAACCTACTTTTTGGTCAGCGCAACGGAAATAGTTTACACCACCCTCAACTGCTACAGACCAGTGGTTGAATGACTCAGATGCTGCTGCCTCTGCTTGTGCTTGCTCAGTAGCTGCCTCTTCTTGAGCGTTAGCAGTAAATGCTAAGCCCATGGCTGCGAATAAAGCCAAAAAACTTTTTTTCATACTCTTTACTATAAAATTAATTGTTTAAAATTCAAAATTTTTAGCAAATATCCGAATAATTTTTCAAAAACGAAAAATTATTCGGACTTTTTGATGTTATTTTTTTTCGTTAGCGTCCAATTGGCTCTTCAATGCTGCCAACTCCTCGATGTCGCCCAATGTAGCCTTCTCTACAGAGATGATTGGTTGCTCAGACTTCTTAGAAGACTTCTTCTTGCGGTTGTCTTTCTTCTCCTCAGTCTCCTCACCGTTTGCCTTTTGAGCATCCTCGAAGATGCGGCTGTGAGACAAGATGATTCTCTTAGAATCCTTGTTGAACTCGATAACCTTGAATTGCAACTTCTCGTCAACCTTAGCTTGAGTCTTATCCTCCTTAACCAAATGCTTAGGAGTAGCGAATCCCTCTACACCGAATGGCAATGCGATAACAGCACCCTTGTCCATCATCTCGATGATTGTACCCTCGTGGATTGAATCAACTGTGAATACATTCTCGAATACGTCCCAAGGATTCTCCTCCAATTGCTTGTGACCCAAGCTCAAACGACGGTTCTCCTTGTCGATCTCCAATACTTGAACCTCGATGTCTGCGCCAGTTTGAGTGAACTCAGATGGGTGCTTGATCTTCTTAGTCCATGACAAGTCAGAGATGTGGATCAAACCATCAACTCCCTCAGCGATCTCTACGAATACACCGAAGTTAGTGAAGTTACGTACCTTAGCAGTGTGCTTAGAACCTACTGCATAGTCAGTATCGATAGTATCCCATGGATCTGCCTTCAATTGCTTGATACCCAAAGACATCTTTCTCTCCTCGCGGTCCAAAGTCAAAACAACTGCCTCAACCTCGTCACCTACCTTCATGAAGTCTTGTGCGCTACGCAAGTGTTGTGACCAAGACATCTCAGAAACGTGAATCAAACCTTCAACGCCTGGAGCGATCTCGACAAATGCGCCGTAATCAGCCATAACGACTACCTTGCCCTTTACCTTGTCACCAACCTTCAAGTTAGCGTCCAAAGCATCCCATGGATGAGGAGTCAATTGCTTCAAACCAAGAGCGATACGCTTCTTGTCGTCGTCGAAGTCGAGGATTACGACATTCAACTTTTGATCCAAAGCGACAACCTCTTCTGGATGAGTAACACGGCCCCAAGACAAGTCTGTGATGTGGATCAAACCGTCTACGCCACCCAAGTCGATGAATACACCGTAAGAAGTGATGTTCTTGACAGTTCCTTCCAATACTTGACCCTTCTCGAGTTTTGAAATGATGTCCTTCTTTTGTTGCTCCAACTCAGCCTCGATAAGAGCCTTGTGAGATACAACAACATTCTTGAACTCGTGGTTGATTTTTACGACCTTGAATTCCATTGTCTTTCCTACGAATACATCGTAGTCACGGATAGGCTTAACATCGATTTGTGAACCTGGCAAGAATGCCTCGATGCCGAATACATCAACGATCATACCACCCTTAGTGCGGCACTTGATGTAACCCATAATAACTTTATCGTTCTCCAAAGCCTCGTTAACGCAATCCCAAGAACGAGCTGCGCGTGCTTTCTTGTGAGAAAGGATCAATTGACCCTTCTTGTCCTCTTGGCTCTCGATGTAAACCTCTACATCGTCACCGATCTTCAAATCTGGGTTGTAACGGAACTCGTTCATTGAAACGATACCGTCTGACTTGTAACCTACGTTTACAACAACTTCTCTCTTGTTCATAGAGATAACCTTACCGATAACAACGTCCTTGTCCTTTACTACGTTCAAGGTGTCGTCGTACTTGCTGGTAAGTTCCTCGCGGCTGATGTTTGAATCTACATCACCGTTCTCAAAAGCGTCCCAGTCAAAACCTTCAACTGGCTTTACGTTTTTAGTTAATTCGCTCATTTTAAATTAATTAATAAGTTTAATTAGTCGTTAGACATTATATATTTGTAAAAATCGTCGCGAATTTAGTGATTTTAATTGATTTTGAGAAATTTATTTGCCCTTTTTTCTCTTTTGTGGAGAGGTTTCACCATGGGCGCTTGCCTTTTGTCGATTATATTTTATTTCTCTAATTTTGGAATTGCCGCAGGTAGTAAAAAAGCCGCACCGAAATTAATTAAACTCCTGTAAAATAGGAATTGAGCGTTTCCCAATCTTTGTAATCCACCGTGTCACGGAGACAACCCGAAGGTGTGGCCCGCCATTGATAAGGGAGTGTGCGCCCGTTATTTGATGTAATTGTTAAGTTTAACCATAATAGACGGTGCGGCCATTCTTTCTTTGTTTCTATGTTTTTCGATACTTCAAAGGTAGAATGTTTTTTTCTTATCTACAATATATTTTGCGCTCTTCTTTTCACTTATTATTTCGTAAATTCGCGTCGTATTTTACAGTTTAGGGTTTGAAAGCCCTGATTATTCATGTTCAATAGAAGAGGCTATTCCTCTTGGTTATCCAAAGAAATTATGACTGGTGTTGTTTATTTGATTCCGAACACATTGGGTGAGTGCGATACGAACCATGTGTTACCTACTTATAATAGAGAGGTGATCCTATCCATCAAACACTTTATTGTGGAGGATGTGCGTACGGCCCGTCGTTTCTTGAAAAAGGTGGATTCCTCCATCAACATCGATGAACTTACCTTCTATACATTGAATAACCATACCTCTCCGGAAGAGATCGGTGGCTATCTGTTGCCTGCGAAATCAGGCCTTGATATGGGTATCATATCCGAGGCGGGTTGCCCCGCGATCGCGGATCCGGGTGCCGATATCGTGCGTTTGGCTCAAGAGGCGGATGTGAAGGTCGTCCCTTTGGTGGGTCCCTCTTCTATATTGTTGGGATTAATGGGCTCCGGTTTCAATGGGCAAAGCTTTGCCTTTGTCGGTTATTTGCCGATCAAACCCAATGAAAGAGACCAACGTTTGCGCCAGTTGGAAAAAAGAGCGCATGTGGAAAGGCAGTCCCAGATTTTCATAGAGACTCCGTATCGTAATAATACGATGTTTGAAAATATTCTTTCTGTTTGCCAAGGTGGCACTAAATTGTGTGTCGCTTGTGATATTACCCTCGAAACGGAGTATATCAAGACCAAAACAGTGGCTCAATGGAAGTCGCTTAAGCAACGTCCCGATTTGAACAAACGTCCTTGTATATTTATATTGTATTAGCTGAGTTGACCGCTGATTCCTCTAGGGAGGCGAGGTGAGTGGTGTCGTTCCATTCCAGAACATGCCATAGACCGTCTTTTTTCTCTACGATAGCCATGGCGGTGGATAGGGGATGAACCGCATGCGCTATTTCCGAAATTTGTTGGTATTTCAGGTAGGTGTATAGTGTTTTTAGTAATGCGCCGTGCGTGACAACTAGGATGTTTTCTCCGACGTGTTCTCTGGCGATTCTCTCCATGAACGCCGCGGCGCGCGTCCTAACCTCTTCGTAGGTTTCGCAGCTCTCTCTCTTGTATTTCTCCGGATGATGCCAAAACAAATCGATCTCCTCTGGAAATTGTTCCTTTAGGTCGTCTATCAAGATTCCTTGCCAATCTCCCATGAGTATCTCCTTGAGTGCGTCGTCTTTCTCGATGGGGAGGTTTCTCTCTCCTAAAATCAGTTCCGCTGTCTTCATGGCGCGACGTAACGGACTGGCGTAGACGTGGTCGAAATGGATTCCCTTGAGATGTTCTCCCAAGGCGATGGCCTGTTTCTCTCCAAGAGGCGTCAAGTCTGTTTCGTGTTGGCCTTGCATTCTGTTCTCTTGGTTCCAGTAAGTTTGTCCGTGTCTGATTAAATAGAATCGTGTCATGGGGATAGCGTTTAAATAAAGAAAGGAGTCACACACAAGGCGGACTCCTTTCGATACGTTTATTTTACGGCATTGATTAAACTGCCTCTTGCTTCTCAACAGCTACCATACCACGATAGTATCCGCAAGAACCGCATACTCTGTGATACAAATAAAGTGCGCCGCAATTAGGACATACTGCCAATGTAGGAGCTACTGCCTTGTAGTGAGTTCTTCTCTTAGCTCCTCTAGATTTACCTTGTCTTCGTTTAGGATGTGCCATTTTTGTTAATATTTTAAATTAGTTATTGTCTAATAATTTTTTGAGGGCGTTCCAACGTGGATCTATTTCCCTCTCGCTATTTTCTTCGGATTCGTCGCTAGAGACGTCACTTGCCAGGCTGTCGTCATCTGAATCCTCTTCATTTCTGTCGATTGCCAAATGTTTTCTGAGTGTCTTCGCCATCTCTTCGTCGCATTCCCCCGCTTCGTGGATGTGGCGGATTGGAATTTGTAGCGCGATGAACTCGTACATGTGCCAAGATAAATCGATTTCGCCCTCCTCTTCGGATACGACTACCAGTTTGTCATCCTCTTCCGACTTGTCATCCCCGAATTTTACGGTGAGGCTCTCGTCGCAGGAGATCTCTTGGTCCATTTCGTTCAAACATCTGTCGCACAATACTTTTACTGTGCCCTCCATACGAAAGTTAATAAGGAAGGAGTGCAATGTCTTTCTGACGGTGATGTCGGCTTGAACTTGGCCGCTTTGCACTTCCGGTCCATTGACGGTTTCGAAGAACTTGTCGTCTAAGGCGTAGTGGAATTCGTGATCGCCGAGTTCCAAGTCTTTTAACGGTACTATGTAAGTATCTTCTCTTTCCACTTATGTATGGATTCTAAAAATCTCCGCAAAATTACAAAATTTAATGATAACTTAAACCTATTGTAGATTCATTTTTCTCTTTTTTGTAATTTTTATTTGTAAATTATTGTTTATCAAATTGTTGCGTATTCGGTAGTGTGATTCTAAATGTGGTTCCGACGTTGATTTCTGAATGTTTCACAAAAATCTTACCCTTGTGGTATTCCTCCACAATGCGTCGAACCAGGGATAATCCTAAGCCCCATCCTCTCTTTTTGGTGGTGAATCCAGGATTGAAGACCGTTTCGAATTTGGACTTCGGAATACCTTTGCCTGTGTCACTCACATCTATGAATACCTTTGAATTGTTTTGGCTTACGTTCACAGTTATCTTTCCTTCTCCCTCCATGGCGTCGATCGCGTTCTTGCAAAGATTTTCGATGACCCATTCGAAAAGTGGTTGGTTGATGGACACATGGTAGGATTGTCCCTCCGCATATTGGCAAGTGATTAAAACTTTGTTTGACGTCCGTTTCCTCATGTAGGCGAGCGCGTTGTCCAAAATGTCGTTGAGCGCGACCTGCGTGAGCTCCGCTTTGGAACCGATTTTGGAGAATCTTTCCGCAATGGTACGAAGACGATTGACATCCTTCTCCATCTCATCCATCAAGCTTTGGTCCACGCCTTGGCTTTTTAGAATCTCCACCCATGCGAGAAGGGAAGAGATGGGGGTACCTAATTGGTGTGCCGTCTCTTTGGAAAGTCCTACCCAAACACGGTTCTGCTCAGATCGTTTGGCGCTGGCGAACACAAAGAATAGAACGATGAAGAAGGCGACGATGATACACCATTGCACATAGGGGTAATACTCCAGCTTGTTGAGAATGGTGGATTTGCCGTAGTATAAGAAGTGTTGGGTCTCCTCATCGATTTGAATGGGGATGACCGTCTCTTCGCTCTTGAATTCAGCCAGCTTTTGGGCAAGGAATCTTTCTGTCTTTTCTGAATCCATGTCGGATTCTTCTGAAATGCCTAGATTTCTATGGTCGATGACCGTGCCCTCTTCGTCCGCTATCAAAACTGGAATGGTGGTGTTGCCCTTTATCACTTCCATTAAGAAAGAGATATCGCTAACCTCGTTGGCGGAAATAAGCCTGCGGGTAGCCTCCGCCCAGAGATTGATCCTTTGTTTCTCTTCTTGGGCCATCTCTTTGGCCAAATGGTTGGAATAATAGACCGAGAGCCCCACAATCATAACCGCGATGATGGAGAAGATGTATTTGATATTCTTTTGATTGTCCAGTCCGAACTTCATCGATTATCTGTATTTGCCCTCCTCGCAGTCGTCCAAGATACTTAGGTAACTGGTGTAGCGGGATTCGCTGATGGTATGGTTCTCGATGGCTTGCAGCACAGCGCATCCTGGTTCATGGATGTGGGTGCAGTTGCCGAATTTGCAATTGGCTGATTCTTTGAATATTTCAGGGAAATAGTGGCCAACCTCCTCTTTTTTGAAGTCGATGGTGCCGAATCCCTTGATGCCTGGGGTGTCAATCAGGTAGGAGTTGTTGTCCAACTCAAACATCTCCGAGAAGGTGGTGGTGTGCATACCTTTGTTGTGCACATCCGATATCTCACCGGTTTTTGTCTCGAATTCCGGGTCGATGGCATTAATTAGAGAGGATTTCCCCACACCGGAATTACCGGAGAGTAGGGAGGTCTTCCCCTTCAGCATGGCCCGTAGTTTATCGATATTTTCACCTGTTTTGGCGGATACGGCCAAACATTCGTATCCGATTGTTTCGTAAAGGAACATCAACGCTTTCATATACTCGAGCTCCTCCTCGTCATAAAGATCCATCTTATTGATGATGATCTTCGCATTGACTTGGTAAGCTTCGCTGGTCGCCAAGGCTCTGTCTATGAAGACGGTGGAGGTTTGCGGGTGATTGATGGTGACAATCAGCAGCAATTGGTCCAGATTGGCGGCGATGATGTGTAGTTGTTTCGATAGATTGGTGGGTTTACGCACAATGTAATTCTTCCTCTCCTCGATGGCTGTGATCCATCCAGGTCCTTCTGCAGGCATATCGAAAGAAACCCGATCGCCAACGGCAACCGGGTTTGTGCTTTTGATCCCTTTGATACGGAAGTTGCCCTTGATTTTGCATTCGAAGAGTTGGCCGTCGGATTCACTTTTGACCCAATAGCCGCTTCCTGTATTTTTAACGACGAGACCGATCATACTGTCATCACCTCTTTCTCCTTTGCGGCGAGGATCTCATCAACCTTCTTGATGTATTTGTCGTGGATCTTTTGAACTTCAGCCTCAGCGTCCTTCTCGGCATCCTCGGCCAAACCGTTCTTAACCTCCTTCTTCAAACCATCGATAGCGTCACGGCGTGCGTTACGGATACTGATCTTGGCATCCTCACCGTCCGCGCGGGTTTGCTTTACCAAAGCCTTACGACGCTCCTCTGTCAATGGCGGAATGCAAAGACGGATCAACTCACCATTGTTCTCTGGTGTGATTCCCACCTCAGAAGCCATGATGGCCTTCTCGATTTCGGAAATCATCTTCTTCTCCCAAGGTTGGATGGCGATGGTGCGGGCATCTGGCGTTGTGATAGTTGCCACACCTGAAAGAGGTACGATACTTCCGTAGTAATCCAAACGTACACCATCAAGGATGCGGACATTTGCCTTACCTGCTCTAATGCGTGCCAATGAGTCATCCAAGTGAAGCAATGCTTGCTCCATCTTCTCTTCGGCCGCCTTGTAAAATTCTTTTACTTCTGCCATACTATTTTTAGTTTTTTATTGTCAAATTATGAATTGAACGCAAAAATAGGAAAAAATCCGTAATTCAAGCGATTTGTGGCGTATTTTGTCAATCCTTCATGATCAGCTGCCTGGTTTCGCCATGGGTGTTTATCTCTTTGACGAGAAGCAGACGGTTGTCGCTCCTCTTTTCAGATTGAAAATCCTCCCAACTGTGGTATCTCTTCAAGAATCGACCGGTAATGTCGTATATTTCAATGGCTTGAATGGATTCATTGTCAAATGATTCTTCGGGAACTGCCGTGTTAGGAATATCCGCTAAAGAATCGCAGTCATGGAGTGGAAATTGTATTCCTAAGTCTATTTCAGTTCCCGCTTTGTAGGTCACTGGTTCTGTGACGATGGTGTCTCCCTCCGAAGAGATGAGTCTGAAGACATAAGGGCCGATTTTGCTTTTGTCCTCGTCAATGCCCGCATTCTCCACGTAATAATTGTACATCTCCCGGTGTATATTGTGCCAAGTGCCGTCTGATCGTTGGTATTCCACTTGGTTGATGCGGTATCTGATATCGTAGAAGATCGCCTTGAAGTAGAATTGGCTGGTTCCCTCCTCGAATTTTACCTTGATGTTCTCTTCCTCCTCGCAAGGTACGAATTGCCATTTGATGGGTACTCGTCCATCCTCCAATTTCGCTATTTGGATAAAGGCTTGGGTGCTGAAATCAATATCGCCATGTTTGCATTCGGGACATCTGTCCACCACTTTGACGGTGATCTCTCCCAATGGTCCGAACACCCTTACGCAAGCGCCGCACGCATAACTGCTGTCGTATTGGGTGTGGTTCATGGCGCAATGGAGAAAGTCATCCTCCGCCACATAGATGCCGCAGTTACCTCCATTGCTTCCTGCCACGCCGCCGTATTGGGTTCCCTCACCTGTGTACCAAGTTGTGTCGCATTCCGTGATGGGGAAGGCGTATAGGGAGGCGGTGATAAAGGATAATAATGTGTATGTAAGTGCTCTTTTCATAATACTGGACCTTTTTTCCCTCTTCGTTAGCATTTATCTTAGAGTTAAATCTCCACTTCCAATGATTATGCGAATTTATAAAAAACTTTTTTGAAAGGCGATTTCGTGTTACATTTGTGTCAAATAACCGAGGATATGCAGTTTGAATCAATAAAGGAGCGTTTGTTGAAGATGGATATGCGTTCATATCCAGTGGAGGAGGTGCGTGCCTTGTTGGAGGCGGCGGGACCGAGCGGCTTCTTGGTGGCATCGCTGGATCCGGGACAGCGTATTGTGCGTGCCCGGGTGGGAACGAACGTGATGGAGGCCTCAGACTTATCCTATCGGCAATCTCCTTCGACCCATTATTATAGGGCCAGCACCCCTTCGATGCGCATGTTTTATGGCTGTTTGGTGGCGGATGAGGACTCCGCTTATCTCTCTGAATATGTGACGGCGGCCGAGTGCTCTCGGTTGCTCTCCAATATGGAGATGGAGGGGGAGGAGTTGGTGACCTTCGGCGTTTGGGAGGTGACGCGCCCTATATCTGTCATTGAAGTGATCCATCCCAACTATTTCTCGCATGCGGAGGATAATCCGTTGTTGAAGGAGGCGAAGTTCCAGTATGAATCCTTGTTGGCCAGTTGCCCGAAGAGCCTAAGGAAGGAATTGGACCAACGGGCGGAATTTTTCTCCTATGTCTTTTCCCGACCCAACTCATCCAAGTTCGATTACGAATATTTGATCAGCGCTCTTTTTTCTGAGATGTCTGTTCAGAAAGGGTATGGCGGTGTCCTCTATCCATCTGTGGCGACGGATGGTATGATGGGGTTGAATGTGGCCATCACTGACCAAATGGTCGATTCGAATATGCGTCTGGAGTCCATCAGCCGTTATAAAATCCGCAATGTGGAGGATGGATCCATCTCAATGGAATACAAGGATGATGGTGTTGTTTTGCCGAATGGCATGCTCCGTTTCGGTGTTTGACGATTATATTTGCCCTAACAAATAGGCCTTTCTTTCTGCCTCTTCGAATCTTTCAATGGCATAGCGTAAAGCGGTGCGGGGCATCTCTTTGTAACGTGTTTTCATGTAAGCCTTCAATTGCGCCTCGTCATGTTTGCCCGCCTCCCTAAGCAACCAACCTACCGCCTTTTGAATGAGGTCGTGGGAGTGGTGAAGCAATATGTCCGCTATTTTGAAGGTGTCTTCCAATTGGTCGTTGCGGACGAATTTCATGGTGCTGACGATGCCGATGCGTTGTTCCCAGATGGTTTTGCCGTTCTTAGCAAGATCGTAAAGTAGGGAACGATCCTTGTCCATCAACCACGCTCCGAGTAACTCATAGCAGGAGAGGTCCACTAAGTCCCAGTTGTTGATGTGGGCGGTGTGGGAGAGGTAAAAATCCACGCATCGCTTCTGCTTTTCAGGCTCCTTCTTTGCGTGTTTGAATATTTGAATGAGGGTAAGCAAGGCCGCTAAGCGAATTTCGTGAAGAGGTGACGTGACGCACCGTTCCAACTCCTCGAAGGAGGTGGATGCCCAACGCTCTTTTACGATTTGTCGGGTGATAGGCACTTTAATGCCTAGGAATTGGTCGCCCTCTCCATATTGCCCCTTGCCTGTCTTGAAAAAGCGGGAGAGATTGGCGATCTGCGCCTCGTTGCGGTGCGAAAGCATCTCTTCGTATAGACTCTTCATCGTTTTTTCTCCTTGTTATTTGCAGAATCCTGACATCTTAGTGCAAAGGATGTCTAGTTTGTTCTTATTTCCCTTCTCGTTGTAGATTTTGACAAATTCTTCGTGAAATTCGATGAAGGTTAGTTTGCCGCATTTCATGGTGGATTCGTTGTAGGCGCAGAGTCTGTTCTCAAGCTCCAATTGGTAGAGCTCGATGTTCACCTTCTCCTTGCAGTACATGAGGAATAGGGAGGCGCTCATGAATTCAATGAAGGACTCTTCTCTCTTTACGTATTGGGAAATAATGGTTGAGGCCAATGATTGGAAGAATGGATATTCGCTCTTCACGTTGGCGTGGCATCTCCAACTGTCATAAACCATGCCACAACCGGTTTGGAGCAAAGTGTGTGATGTCCCTTTGGATGTTGGACTGGTGACCCGTTTGGTGTTTTGGTAGGTGCGGATGGTGCTGCGGAAATCAAAAGGGGAAACTTTCGCTGTGATGTAGCTGAATTTCTTTTTCGATTTGTTATTGAGCCAATTGAATTGCTCGTTGATGACTTTGTCGGTCCATTGAAGGTAATCGGTGATGTGTGGCGCCAACTCCGCGATGTTGTTGTCGTAGCGGATGACGCTGGCGAACTCCTCCAACATGGGCAAAGCGACCTGCATAAGGGAATCTCCTTTTGCGCTTACCCCTGAGTAACGGCTGTCCTTCTCGATTTTGTTTCCTTTGTATTTGTAGAAATAGGAGGCGGCGCTAAGTTCGTTGATATCCTTCTCCACGCTATTTAACCAATCCACGATTTTGTAGCTTTTGTATTTCGTGGTATTGATGGTGCTGATGGTGGAACTATATAAGTTTGAAAAATCCCAAGGTGATGTGAAATTCAACAAATCCTTGGAGCCCTTTTTTTGACTCTCGTTCTGATAAATTCGGATGGAGTTAGCCAACATGAGGAATCCGTTCACATTGGAGAATTCCACATTGGAATATTTACTTTTGAAATAGAGGTCCTCGTGCCAATATTTCTCCTGTGTGTTGCTGGAATTAGTTTGTGAAAACGCTAAAGGGCAACTTGCTATCGCCAACCATAATGCTGCAATTGTCTTTCTCATTACAATAATTTTTAATGTTAACCATTCCTTGGGTTCCCGTCCCTGGAATGTATCCTGATAGAGTATTAGATGTTTATCCGTCTTTCATCTTTTGCAAAGATGACCATTTTTGTGATATTTCACAAGTGTGTGGCCCTATTTTTGCGAAATTACTAAGTGTAGATGCGCTTTTTTTGTGTGAAACGTTAAAAAAAGAGGATATTTCTTTTGTGAAATAAAAAAAGCGCCGTACATTTGTAGCGCAAACAAAACAGGTAGATTTTTTCATAGTTAAGGTGGGTGCGCCGAAGTCGTGAGATTTTGGCGCACTAATTTTCTGAAATTACCATTTTGACTATGCGATGAACACTTACTCGAAGGGACGCTATTGGAAGATTTCAGCTCTGCGAGTTTTTTTGATTGAAAGTATGGTATTCATGTTGAGGAAACCGAAGCGTTAACTGAAAAAAGTTGCGTTCGGACGACGTGATTGCTATATTTGAATAAAATAGTGAACACACATAAAAGCAACATAGATTCTAAACATTGACGTGGAAAAATGAACTGAGTTTAGCCGTCGGACAGATCTGTTCGGCGGCTAATCGTTTTTTATGGGCTCTTTTTCTTTCCTTGTTTGGGGGTGATTGATACAATTTATATCCAAATTCACTATCTTTGTAAAAGGGCGCAATAAGCGTTCCTATATTGGTTTATGGACAAGAATAAATTTATTGGAATCATACCCGCACGATATGCTTCGACCCGTTTCCCGGGAAAACCATTGGTGGAAATTGGCGGAAAGAGTATGATTCAACGCGTGTATGAGCAAGTTTCCCAAATATTGGATTGTGTCTATGTGGCCACTGACGACTCCCGCATCTATGAGGCTGTGGAGAAATTCGGCGGTAAGGCGGTGATGACTTCCGACCAACATAAAAGTGGAACGGATCGTTGTTTTGAAGCCTACAATAAGACGAAGTCCGGCAAGGAGATCGTGATAAATATCCAGGGTGACGAACCCTTTATTCAACCTCAACAAATACAGGCTTTGTGCGATTGTTTCGATGATCCGACCGCACAAATCGCCACTTTGGTAAAGCCTTTTACCGTAGCGGATGGTGAGGCGGCGTTGTTCAATCCCAACTCTCCGAAGGTGGTTTTGAATAAAAATAGCGAGGCGGTCTATTTCAGTCGTTCCGTTATCCCTTATAAAAGAGGAGCGGAGACCAAGGATTGGTTGTCCCTCCACCAATACTACAAACATATTGGTTTGTATGCCTATAAGGCGGATGTGTTGGGTGAAATCACCCAATTGCCGCAGTCTTCCTTGGAGTTGACCGAATCGTTGGAACAACTTCGATGGATAGAAAATGGTTATAAGATAAAAGTGGGCATCACCAAGATGGAGACCATTGGTATTGATACCCTAGAGGATTTGGAGAGGGCTGAAAAGTTCCTCCGTGAACGTGATAATAAATAAAAAGATGATGGATAGAACCATTTGTCCTCCGATTAGCCCTGTATCTGGTGTCGATTTCCCTAGGGCGTCCGTCCGTAAGTTGGCGAATGGCGCCACGTTGCATGAACTTCCTTTCGGAGAGGAGGAGATTGTTCGTGTGGACTGTGTGTTTAAGGCAGGAACCACCCGTCAATCGCATCTTTTGGTGGCTAGTTTCGCGGGCCAGTTGCTCCACGAAGGAACGAAGAAGCACACTTCCGCCCAGATCGCGGAGATTTTGGATTCTTATGGAGGCCTATTGAGTTCAAGCGTCTCCTACGAGAACACCTGTGTGACCATGCATGCCTTGAAGAGACATTTGGAGCCGATGCTTCGTCTCCTTTCTGAGGTTTTGACGGAGCCATCGTATGGTGAAAAGGAGTTCTCCACCTATTTGAGCAAACGTAAACAGCAATATTTGATTCAACGAGAGAAGGTGACGACACTTGCCTCCCGTAATATGAGTGCCGCTTTGTATGGACCGAAGAGTCTATATGGAACGGTGGCTACTTTGGAGGATTACGATCGACTCAATACGGAGTGGTTGCGTGAATTCCACCGAGAAAATTACACGATGGAGGATTGTGACATCATAATTTCTGGTAAGGTGGATGACGCTGCCCGTCAGTTGGTGGAACGTACATTGGGCGCCATAAGCGCGCAATCTCGTAAGCCATTTACCAGTTCACTCTACGAGTGGGATGAGTTGAATAAGACCTATTGCTTTGAAGAGAAGGCTGATAGTGTCCAGTCCGCCATCTATATCGGTAGGAAGGTGATGTCTCCGAAGGATCCCGAGTTCCATTACTTCTCAGTTCTGAATACTTTGTTGGGTGGCTATTTCGGTAGCCGATTGATGACCAATATACGGGAGGAGAAGGGATATACCTATGGCATCGGATCTTATTTGTTGTCTCTTCCTACGATGGGACGGTTCATCATCTCCACCCAAACCGCAACGGAGTTTGTCGAGCCGACGTTGAAGGAGATTGAGAAGGAGTTGAAAACCCTTTGTGATACACCAGTCGATGCGGACGAGTTGGAGGAGGTGAAAAGTTATATGTTGGGAGAGAATGCGCGTGTCGTTGATGGCTCGTTCACTTTTGTGGACGCTTATCTCTCCTTCCTGACCCAAGGCATCGATGGCAATGATTTCTATAAACAGAGTGAAAAGGCTATCCTTTCTGTGACTCCGGAGAGGTTGATGGCCTTGGCGAATCAGTATTTCGCTGATAGAAACCAATTCTGCGTTTCTGTGGCGGGACAAAAAACAAGATAGTTTCATGGAGGCAACGGAACAAGCCAGTGCGAAGTTTAGGGATCAGGAGATAGCTCCCTCCCATACCGCGGAGCATTTGTTGAATCAGACGATGGTACGTATGTTTGGTTGCGGAAGGGCAGTCTCCGCTCATGTCGAACGCAAAAAGTCCAAATGTGACTATGCTTTGACCGGTGATCTGACGGATGCGCAGAAGGAAGAGTTGGAGCAACGGATGAACGAGGTCATTTCCCGCCATTTGCCAGTCACCTGTGATTACCTTCCATTGGAAGAGGCGAAGAATTTGTTTGACCTCTCTAAGTTGCCTGCTGGTACGACGGGAGATCTCCGCATTGTCCGTATTGGTGACTATGACGCTTGTCCTTGTGTAGGCGCCCATGTGGAGAACACTTCTGAACTAGGCAGATTTAAGGTGCTTTCCTCCTCCTTTGAGAATGGTGTATGTCGCCTTCGTTGGAAGTTGGAGGGATGACGCGTTTAGGGCACATGGCTCTTTGCTATGGTAAATAGCCCTATTCGTTGAAAATAATATGGGGTGGAATGCTTTTCTTTTTAGTTTTGTAGCGGTACAAATACGTTTGTCGTATGAGCTTAACGAATGGGATGATAATAAATGATTCGGGATATGTTTTCAACACGTTGACGGGTGAGAGCTTTTCCATCAATCAGACGGCGAGGAGAGTCCTTGCCTTACTGGAGGATGGTTGCTCGAAGTCTGAAATCTACGAAAAACTTTTGGCTGAATATGACGTGGAGGAATCCTCATTGGAGGCTGACCTCGACGATTTCTTTTATCTATTACGCAAATATAGAATGTTGGAAGGCTAATGAAGCGATTGGTGGTGGCGATTAGCGGTATGAACGCTACGGACAACCCTGGTCCTGGCGTGGGAGTGGCGAGAAGTTTGAGGGAGTCCTCTTTCCCCGATCTTCGTATCGTCGGCCTATGTTATGGTTCCATGGAGCCGGGCGCCTATCTCCGGGAAATCGTGGACGCTTCCTATTTGTTGCCCTATCCGAGCGAGGGTGTTCAACCTTTCTTTGAACGTTTGCTCTACATCCACCAACAGGAAAAGGTGGATATCATCATCCCCAATTTGGATGCCGAATTATTCACCTTCATTAAATTGAAAGAACGTTTGTTCCAGGAGGGAATTCGTCTTTGCCTTCCGACGATGGAACAATTTGATATGCGTCAGAAATCCCGCTTGGCTGATTTTGGAGAAGCGTCAGGGTTCCTTGTGCCCAAGTCGCTTAATTGTAATTCTGTGGAAGATTTGATCTCTTCCGGAGAGAAGATTACCTATCCGGTCATGTTGAAGGGTAGTTTTTACGAGGCCTATTACGCCAGCACGCCGGAACAGGCCTCCTCTTATTTTTGGAATCTTTTGGCGAAGTGGGGCGCTCCGGTTATTGTGCAGCAATATGTACGAGGTAGCGAATTTAATGTGATCGGTGTGGGCGATGGAAAGGGAAAACTGCTCTCCTGCGTGCCGATGCACAAACAGTTTATCACTGATAAGGGAAAAGCTTGGGCGGGGGTCACCATTCAAGACTCATCTTTGATGGAACAAGCGCGTCGCTTTGTTGAGGCTACCCAATGGAGAGGCGCCTTTGAGTTAGAATTGTTGAGAGGGGAGGATGGTCTCCTCTATCTGATAGAAATTAATCCCCGCATTCCGGCTTGGGTCTATTTGGCGACGGCCGCGGGGGAGAATATTCCGGAGCAGATTGTCCGTTTGGCGATGGGCGAGGAGCCCGCAAGCATGGATCATTACGATGTGGGCAAGATGTT
>JAKSKY010000090.1 GCA_024401515.1 Paludibacteraceae bacterium
AATTGTGCATGAATGTAATAAAATATATTTTAACAATAATTAAGAGACACTAGTGTTCTGTTGTATTGGTGGATGGATTGAACCATGATTGCACATTGCATTTCGTTCCTGGATTTTGATGTGGTGGTTCGCTTTGAACCACTTTACTTGGATCATTGGAATCTATTACGAATTTTGTATCCACAATCAAGTTTGGGTCGTCTCTTCCTGTTAATCCTGTTCCAAGACTGGGACCACCTGTCCTATATTCAAAATGTAGATGTAGATCATCACCTTTCATGGTATTGGCATTTCCCGTATTCCCAGTTAAGCCAATTTCATCGCCTTCGTTAACTTGTTGTCCTATTTTTACAGATTGTACAGACAAATGTGCGTAGAATGCCCAGGCTGTGGTGCCATCTTCTTGTGTGAACTCCAGCGTGATGTATTTCCCATAATCACCCAAACTTCCAACATCAACAATTGTTCCCTCTTTTACTGCATAAACAGCAGTCCCAACTGGGGCATAATAGTCTATTCCTTGGTGTGGTTTTTGTTTTCCACCACGATAATGCCTAACCATACCAAAAGTATTCGAGGTCTTCATTCTACGAACTATCATCACCTTTAGAGGATCTGTGATTTCCATCCCGTCCGGATCCACCAACTTAACCGGATTCCAGGCACAGTAATTGTACGGACTCAAACTCGGGTACTTGTCAGCCATCGGGTCCACACTCAGCCAGCCAGTGAGGAGCTCGCTCCAGTAGTAGCGGGCGCCGTAGTAGTGGAAGCCGGACTCGTAGTCTTTTTCCTTGCCATTATAGGTGTATATACCCAGACGGGGATAACGGGTCTCAGCGTAGTTCTGGATGTCCACCCAGTCTTCGCCATAGGGCAAGTAGTTGAGGGTTTGCGTTACCTGTCCAGCATCGTTGGTGAGGTATGCGGCACTGCCAAGATGATTATGAATCAATGTAGTGCTTATCGCAAACTTTATCATTGCTTCTATTGCTTTTTACGAGTACGATATACAATACTTCCTGGAGGACAAGAAAAATCAATATATATAAGCTTCCTATTGTTGTCGAAATAGAAGTCGACAGATCCTAACTGTGGATATTCATCTCCATAATATGTCAAAACAAACCCAGTATCACAAACCCCTAGCAACCAGACCCGATCATACATAGGATAATAGTTCTCATAGTTCACTTTCAGTAATTCATTTATCTGATCTATGGTTGTGGTTCTGTCTAAATAGGTATCTCTAAAGCGTATATGAATGTCATTATCAAGAAAGGCGACACGACTCAATTCTGCCGAGTCTTGGCAGACAATATATGCCAAGGGCAAATTTGAATAACAATAATCTTCAAATTCATACGAGCACAACTTCCGGCCTGTTGAGTCATATACATTTTTATGATTTTTATGTATATTATGGGGCAATCCATATAGCCCCACTAAAGAATCCACACTTAATCTAATAGGAATTTCCTCCAAACTAAACTCAGTTATTGATATTTTGCGCTGCGGCAAACCTTGAGCCTTACAGTACGACACCCCCAAAAGTAAACATAATCCGGCTATGGCAATTAATCTATTTCTCATAAAATTTCAGCATTATTAGTAATAAACTTTTTCGTATTTTTCCATATTAGCACAATCCATTCTCAAATGTAACAAAGGCAGATTTCCACCCGGATGATTATATGTATGGGTAAAATCATTTGTTCCCAGTACTGGTTTAATAGGTTGTGGATTTCCGACGATTGGTGATTGCTTTGATATGGCAATTGAAGCATACGTGGCACGAAATTCTTTCCCATCCAATAACGGCAAAGCAAAATTACCTCTAATATCAACAGTATAGAAAATTTCGCCCATATACATGCGTTTATCTTTATTGCTTTGAATATTTGAAAAATAATTATTCATGTTGGCATCTGCACCACGTCCGGTTACCACTCCGTGCAGAAGTGCAGCCATGGCATGGTAGATTTTCTGGTAATCTGACGAGCTGTTCCAATCCAACTTTAAAATGTTGTCACCTGTTACCTTCTTCACGTCGCTTGCTGATATCTTGCCATTTTTCACCGTATTATATAATTTTTTTGCGTCGCTTTCCGTTAATCCGTATTGATCTTGCAAGGTTTTCGCATTGTCACCCGCCTCCTTGATGTAATTCACAGAACCATCAGCTAACACCTCTGGTTTCCACATCTCATTTCCATCCGGATCAATCAACTTCACCGGATTCCAAGCGCAATAGTTGTAGGGGCTCAAACTCGGATACTTGTCTGCCATCGGGTCCACGCTGAGCCACCCCGTGAGCGCCTCGCAGTCATAGTACCTTGCTCCGAAGTAATGATAGCCACTTTCGGGATCCTTCTCTTTGCCGGTGAAAGTGTGGAATATTTCAACGTCACATGGCATGGCGATTGCGGTGGTCGGGCGATATGTTGGTGAGGGTTGATTCATGATGCAAAGATACATTTTTTTTGTCACCTGTCCGAAAAATAGACTGCTTTATTAATGAACGATCCCGCAGTTCCTCATCACAGGAATACCTATCCACCAGATTCTTTCGCTTTGCCACCAACACTTCTTCCGTTTAAATGTAATCAGAACATGTGAATAAGGATCTTCTTTAAAGTCGAAATGATAGACACTTACGGGGACAAGCGTGCCATAGTGACTTTCTATTGCGCCTACGCAACATTCGTAATCCGATTGCATCCAATATCCTTTTGATTCCATTCGCAGCATAAAATCTTTTTGTTTTGTCATTTTGGACAGACAGACCCCATCGATACAAACCTGATATTTTGAGTTTATTACGTCAATGAAAACCAATTGAACGCTATCTCCCACCATGATGTATTCAAAAGCATCATAAACTAGAATTTCACATTCTATTGTACTTCGAGGGGGAATGTGGGTATTATTCTCGATATATTTCGGATTGATTGGATTGATATGGGAGACAAAATGGTACTGAGGTGCACCCAGGCACATTACTAGTTGTTCGTATGTCCCAACTTTAATCACAGAAGGAATGTCGATGCTTTCCATTGAAATAGCCATACGTGTCCCTTGAGATTGAGCTTGGTTCGTGAATAAAAAAAGCAAAATGAATAATATTACAGAAATTCGATTAATTGCCATAAGAATCTACAAATTGGGTTGAATATTTCTGAGGGACCTGGATATGTACAACCTGCAAACCATTGCAGCCAGAGGTCTCACTGTACACATTTAGCTGTAGTCGAACCGTACCTATCTTCTTTTCTTGAATTCCATAACAATCGCGAATTAATGCCTGTGAACCTGAAGCCGTACAATCCACAAACGTGGTTGGGATGGATTTCCCGCCCAAAACTGGCAGTGCAAAATTATTCATTCCACTAGATATTGAGCCTTTAAAACGCACACCACAATTGGCTCCCATAGATTGAGGTATCTCAGAAAAAAAATCGTTTAATTTGAAAGATAAATCATTTCCCCTCACGTGGTTATAAATAATGGCAAAGCCTAAATGATATATTTTCCTTTGGTCCGTATTCGTCGTCCATCTTAATTTCAAAACATCATTTCCTACTACTTTCTTTACTTCTTCACCAGAGATTCTTCCATTCTTCATACTAATATATAGTGCATTAGCACTATTTTTAGATAATTGATATTGTTTTTGAAGTGTCTTTGCATCATCACCTTGCTCAGCCACATAATTCACTTTACCATTGTCAAAGATTTCTGGTTTCCACAACTCTCTTCCATCCGGATCCACCAACTTCACTGGATTCCACGCACAGTAGGTATACGGGCTCAAACTTGGATACTTATCTGCCATAGGATCCACGCTTAGCCAACCCGTCAGCGCCTCGCTGTCGTAGTACCTCGCACCGAAGTAATGATAGCCACTTTCGGAATCCTTCTCTTTGCCGGTGAAAGAGGCGTACATAAAAGCGTTGCAAATAGTGGCGCTTAAGGAGGTTTGACCATATGTGAGGTTTGAACGACTCATGGTAATTCTGATTGTAATAAATCGACCCTATGGCGAAAATGATAAATTGCTATACAGTTAGAATCTCGAAAGAAGATAGATCTATTTCTTGAATTATAAGCAACGTCTTCGACAATAATGTCAAATGGGTCTGGACACATTGCATAAATCTTATCCTTTATCATTTCTTTGATTCCAAGATCTTGAATCCTTGTATTCTCTATAAACCAATTGGACACATTTATGTCAATTGAACATATGAATCCCAAAGAATCTTGATAATAACGCGAATACACCAACATATACGGGGCTAATCCCATCTCCTTCCTTTTTGCTCCAATCTCTTGTTTCACAGAATCTGAAAGACAACTAGCTATAGATACCGAAAAGATTGAGTCCATACGACTTATTACCCGCAGGGCTTCCGGCGAAGTGTTGGGTATTATATGTTGAGACTTCGATTGGAATGGAATGCTCACAATACAAACTAAGATAACAAACAAGATATTTTTCATGGTAAGAGCAATTGAATTAAGACTTTAGGTGATTGTTCGGTGCCTTCTTTGTAGGGGGCATTACCAATATTATGCTCAATATTGTATTGCGCATATTTTTTTGCATTTTCAAAATAATTATTCATAAATTTCCCTCCCATCCTCAAATCATCTGGATTTGGCAGTCTATCTTGAAAAGTGTATTCATTTTCTAAAAAGTCAACATAGTTTTCCATTCCAAGCCAAGATCCGTGGGGGATACCAGAAAGTGCCTTTATTGTGCGTGCTTCAAATTCTACATTAAATGCATTAGTTGAATAAAGATGTTTGAATTCTGTTTTTTGTAATGCATGAATCATCTCTTCCTCGGCAACATCTCCTGAAAAAAAATGTGTCGGATCTGTAAAAGTAATTGTCCGTGTTGAGGCAGAATATTGTGCATATGGATATTCATTACTTTCTGTTGTGATAGTTGGCCCAATTACTATTGAATATGCTATAGAAGACTCGTTTAGGATATCATAGACTTTTTTGAACAAAGGATATTGTTCGCACAAGCTGGACACTGCTTCACCCCATTGTTTTTTTTGAACAATATTTAATGCCGACAAATCAAATTCTTCCCCATCCGGATCCACCAACTTCACTGGACTCCAAGCACAATAAGCATATGGTGAGATGCTTGGATACTTATCCATCATCGGATCCACACTCAGCCAACCCGTCAGAACCTCGCTGTCATAGTACCTCGCACCGAAGTAATGATAGCCACTTTCGGAATCCTTCTCTTTGCCGGTGAAAGTGGAACAAGAGATAGCACCATTGGAGGTGATGTTTGAAGTTGTGTGGCAATATGTTGATGACGATCGATTCATGATGCAAAGGTACGTTTTTGACCTATACGATTTTTTGCAACAGTCTGGAAATTTGTGGCGATTGTATGCATGATGAGTCAACTATTTTCAGTTTAAGACAATCACGGTTTCCGTCTTAGCAGCGCTTGAGACAACTGCTCGTTCAATGTTTTACATTCTTCACTTCCCGTCTCCATACCTATGGACAAACTTCTTATACACAACCTCAGTTCATCATCCGTCAGATCTTCTCCTCTGGCTTTCCGATAATTATTCAGAATCGTATAAACATAATGACAAGCAGGTGGAAACCTATAAACAAAGGCCATAATAAGAGCATATTGGAAGAATTCTTCATACAATATCGATTCGTCTCCTTTTGACCGCGACCAAATGGCCAACTGGCAATCATAGAAACTTGATTCATCTCCGCGAGTCACAATGTCCCTTTTTAGAGAATCTATCTCTTTCTCGGAAAAGCTTGGTGCCATAGAGGATATGGTAACAGCCGAAGATAAAGAGTCTGTTCTTTCTTGACATGGTACAGCATTTCCCCTCAAAACGAAAACCAAGACAAGGAATATCTTTGAAAAATTATTCGCCATATATTTGCTGTTGATAAATCTTTTCATATGTTTCAATTGTACTTTGAGGGTCATTGAATGTTGGACTGTAAGAGTGGTTAAGAGTATCTACCAGAATTCCTTTGTAGAATATATTCCACGTGCCAGGTTTCTCTACCCTGTTACCCTCTTTGTTTACGATCATGTTTCCCAACTCTTCGCTGTACTCATTATCCATACCTTCATTATGGGTTTGGACTTGAATTTTTTCAGTCGGTGCAACCACCAATAGCTCCATTCCCGAAGATATTTCCTTTGCAATATTATTCTCCCCTTGTCCGGTCAAACAAGAATGCAATACCAAAATCATCTTTTCTTCCTCTGCTCTGTTTCTATACAAACAACTTTCTTCGCTCAGGAAACTTTGCATATCTCTCCAGGATTTTATTTCTTGGAGCGTCCCACTCTTGCTATACGTGTTTATTTTGTTTGGAAGGCCATGAGCCCACAAATGGATAACCTGATCATTATCTGGGAAGGCTGCTGCGGCATTAACGATTCTTTTATTCTTAGGGGTGTTTATGAAAGACACAATCTTCTCCATTCCATTGGGGTCGACAAACCTCACCGGATTCCAAGCGCAATAGTTATATGGACTCAACGACGGATACTTATCCATCATCGGATCCACGCTCAGCCAGCCCGTCAGCACCTCGCTGTCATAGAGCCTTGCTCCGAAGTAATGATAGCCAGTTTCTTCATCGCGTTCTTTGCCGGTGAAAGAGGAGTCAATACAAGTGCCGCAAAGAGTGGCATTGTGGGTGGTTGGATGATATATGAGGTTTAAGCGATTCACGATGCAAAAGTACGAATTGTTTCGACTAATTGGAATTATGTGGCAAATCTATTTACAGCGAGTCAATTTCCTCTGTGCAAGAGCTCTTCCGTAACTAAGACCGATAACAGATTATCTGTGCCAGTATCCGACGATTGGTCGCACTTGATATAAATATCTACGAATAGGCCCCTCCTTAAATCTAGTTACTATTTCTTGTAAATAGGAACTATCCACTACTGCTTTAAGTTGATTTGTGATTAAACTAATGTCGGCATCTGACACGACTTGTCCAGAATTCATCATCCATACACTATCGTTGACATATAATATCGGGATCTGGTCAAAATAATAATAGTCGTGATATATCCAATAATCGAACATTAGATGTGCCTTCCACCCAAGGGGCAAATGTCCTTTCTCTTTAAAATACTTACGGGTTGACTTACTTCCAAAGAGTTTAGGAATTTCCACAAAATAAAGCCCACCAACATTCGTTGATTCTTGTGGCGTATTGCTGTATAGGAATATGACTTTGGATGGTCGATTTAATTGCTGCACCATAGAATCTATGGAATGGGATGAGAAACGTCGCATACCAATGTCATAAGTACAGATAGTACTTAATACCACATTCTTAACCAATATTGAATCTGTAGCATACTGGAATTCCCCTTCATCAGATTTAGTTCTAATTAGTTTATTGCCTACGAGCTCCTCTTTCCCCGTATCGTTATAGTGTAATACACTACAACCTAAAAGAATAAAGGAAAGCATGGAAGAACAGATTATTCTTGGAATTACAGTCTTCATAGTTTATAATTCTTGATATTGTTTACGGGTCTCGATCTCATTTTGCAAAGCCTCAATTTCGTTGTTTTTCTCATCAGATGTTTTATTCTGCAAAGCATGGGTTCCTTCGTGTACACCCACGGCGTTAATCTTTGCCCCAACTGACGAAAATGCGTTTTGAGGATCCCTATCAAACAAATCCATGCCCGATTCAGAATATGCGTCCATAAATTCTGCTGGGATAGACTCATAACCAGCTGCAACTCTAGAACTGTTAATACGACCATATTGAGGAATTCCACCTTCCTCTTTGAGTACATATCCGGATATCGCATTGCCATCAGCTTTGATCCTGTCTGATGTAGATATATACAATGTTTTATTGCCTCTAAGATAGAGTCCACTTAATTGCAAATAAGAACCACCTCTCTCTTCAAATAATGGTTCAGCAAACAACCTCACCTTATATCTTTGTGAAGATTGGATGAGTCCGTGTAATATTTCTTGGCCTTTGTGTGTTTTTGATAATTCATTTACAAATCTGTCCGCCCCATTTCGAATTGCATTTTGACTGAACGAATAACTTCCTGTTTGTGAATCATAAGAAACACCCTTGATTTTTCTTCCATCCGGATCCACCAGCTTCACTGGGTTCCACGCACAATAATTATACGGACTCAACGAAGGATACTTGTCGCTCATCGGGTCCACGCTCAGCCACATGGTCGTCAGTTCGTGATCCATGTACCTTGCACCGAAATATCCATAGCCAGTTTCCTCGTCGCGTTCTTTGCCGGTGAAAGTGGAACAAGAGATAGCACCATTGGAGGTGATGTTTGAAGTTGTGTGGCAATATGTTGATGACGATCGATTCATGATGCAAAGGTACGTTTTTGACCTATACGATTTTTTGCAACAGTCTGGAAATTTGTGGCGATTGTATGCATGATGAGTCAACTATTTTCAGTTTAAGACAATCACGGTTTCCGTCTTAGCAGCGCTTGAGACAACTGCTCGTTCAATGTTTTACATTCTTCACTTCCCGTCTCCATACCTATGGACAAACTTCTTATACACAACCTCAGTTCATCATCCGTCAGATCTTCTCCTCTGGCTTTCCGATAATTATTCAGAATCGTATAAACATAATGACAAGCAGGTGGAAACCTATAAACAAAGGCCATAATAAGAGCATATTGGAAGAATTCTTCATACAATATCGATTCGTCTCCTTTTGACCGCGACCAAATGGCCAACTGGCAATCATAGAAACTTGATTCATCTCCGCGAGTCACAATGTCCCTTTTTAGAGAATCTATCTCTTTCTCGGAAAAGCTTGGTGCCATAGAGGATATGGTAACAGCCGAAGATAAAGAGTCTGTTCTTTCTTGACATGGTACAGCATTTCCCCTCAAAACGAAAACCAAGACAAGGAATATCTTTGAAAAATTATTCGCCATATATTTGCTGTTGATAAATCTTTTCATATGTTTCAATTGTACTTTGAGGGTCATTGAATGTTGGACTGTAAGAGTGGTTAAGAGTATCTACCAGAATTCCTTTGTAGAATATATTCCACGTGCCAGGTTTCTCTACCCTGTTACCCTCTTTGTTTACGATCATGTTTCCCAACTCTTCGCTGTACTCATTATCCATACCTTCATTATGGGTTTGGACTTGAATTTTTTCAGTCGGTGCAACCACCAATAGCTCCATTCCCGAAGATATTTCCTTTGCAATATTATTCTCCCCTTGTCCGGTCAAACAAGAATGCAATACCAAAATCATCTTTTCTTCCTCTGCTCTGTTTCTATACAAACAACTTTCTTCGCTCAGGAAACTTTGCATATCTCTCCAGGATTTTATTTCTTGGAGCGTCCCACTCTTGCTATACGTGTTTATTTTGTTTGGAAGGCCATGAGCCCACAAATGGATAACCTGATCATTATCTGGGAAGGCTGCTGCGGCATTAACGATTCTTTTATTCTTAGGGGTGTTTATGAAAGACACAATCTTCTCCATTCCATTGGGGTCGACAAACCTCACCGGATTCCAAGCGCAATAGTTATATGGACTCAACGACGGATACTTATCCATCATCGGATCCACACTCAGCCACCCCGTCAGTGCCTCGCTATCATAGTACCTCGCGCCGAAGTAATGATAGCCACTTTCGGGATCCTTCTCTTTGCCGGTGAAAGCCGATGAGGAAAATCGCCACAAAAATGGGTGGGTTAGCGGGGTGGTGTTATGTACTGGTTGATTCAATTTTTTGTCATTTTATTCTTCTCCCAATTGATACAGCCTTCTCCATATATGTTTGGATACTTGAGGTGGCGTCGGTAGAATTTCTATCAAATGATGGTAGCACTGATAGTAATCCCTTTTATAAAGCTGCCCCACTTCGTATACCGCATTATATTCCACAGTATCCTCATCCGAAATGTCATCCCACATATCAGCAGCAGAATTTCTTATATATACTTTAATCTGTTTGTTGTCGTAATAGGCATACCGGATTTTTCTAATAATATACATGTCTCCGCCTATTCTGTATATTTCAGAATCGTCCAATAGAAAAATATCTTTTATCCGAGTATTGCGTTTGACATCCTTTACTATAGTGCTGTCGGCAAACATTTCATTTGTGGGATCACATAGCATTATAGCCTGTTCAAAAATCACAGAATCTTGCTTAAAAAACTTCATAAGCACCTCATCATCAACAACATAATATCCATAAAAATAAGGCAAAACAAGTCCATGCTTGAATGGAATAAAGAAATAATGCGTTAATGGTTCTACCTTTTGCAATAAATACCCTGTATTTTGTTTATAAGACTGTGCTTGCCCATCATTAACAAATACTAAAAACATCATAGAGAGAATAAAGGTGACAAAGGATAACCCCCTCTCTCTTTTATTATTTCTCTGATAATTACAAATAATTTGTTTCATCAGTTTTTAATCTCCCTGTTTTTTTTATTAATAAGCACTGTTTTTGAACCTGATTGATCTAGTCCAACAGATCTCCATATTCGTTTAAATGGTTCCACTGCATTATTTCGTGGAATGTCAACAGACATAAGATCTTTGGCTATTGGTGTGGCATACTCACCAGTCTTCTTTTTATACCTATCATATAAACCGAAAAGATGTCCAATCTCGTGTTTTAAAGCACCCTGGTACCCGTCATTGCCATAAAACAAGGGATTCTCTTCTATACTGGAAAACATGTTTTTACTAAAATCCACCCTTAAATGTTTATTGTTTGTCACTCTAGCCTCTACGCCTGAGGGGATAGTGTTGTCATTTGAAATCCAGTTTCCAATATTGTCATTCATAGCATCTTTTTCAGGATCAGAACAGTTGATAGTATTAAACTCAAAAATCACCTCATATCCATTTGCTCCTAGTGAACCATCTCTCAGAGCTTCTTGAATGTCTTTTCCCCATGAATTCAGCGCGGCATTAAATCCTTTCATGAAAACACCAGCATCAGCTCCTATATCTTCCTTGTTATAATAAAAATTGGCTCGTATAGTAACCTTTTTATTTTCATCGTCTTTTATTATTTCCACATCCCTCCCATCCGGGTCCACCAATTTCACTGGATTCCAAGCACAATAAGCATATGGTGAGATGCTTGGATACTTATCCATCATCGGATCCACACTCAGCCAGCCCGTCAGCAACTCGCTGTCATAGTACCTTGCACCAAAGTAGCCGTATCCAGTTTCCTCGTCGCGTTCTTTGCCGGTGAAATCCATACTGATTTCAGCGCCGATTAATGCGGGGTTGG
>JAKSKY010000091.1 GCA_024401515.1 Paludibacteraceae bacterium
AATTCCAGTTCTACACAAAACAAGGATTGGATTTAATTTCCTATCGGAGGGGAGGGTGAGTGAGGATCTGTACATTCACACGTCCATCACCAGAGCGCATGCCCACCTACGCAAAAATAATTTTACTATATTTGCATAGATAAAAACTAGCGGACAATGAAAAAATTCACAGTCATACTACTATTAGCCTTGTTCGCCACCTCAGTGTGGGGTGACAACAAGAAGGATATCAAAACCTACGAGACCGCCGTTCTGCTTATGAACGAAGGAAAATACAAAGAGGCTTTGCCGCTCTTCAAGGGTCTAGTCTCCACTAACAAGGAATTCGTGGACGCCTCCTGGTCTTTGGCGGAACTTTACGGACGCATGTGCGAGGACGAGAAGCAAATCGCCACGTTGGTCAAAGTGGCCAATCCGAAGATGCCGCGCTACCACAACAGCGTGATGAGACTCGCCGCCGCTTACCACAGCCAATGCGACTACGAGAATGCGATCAAGACCTACCAAATCATTCCAAGCACAGAGCTGACCTACTACAAAAGAGCTCAGATCGCCATCAAAGAGTGCGAGGACGCCTTGGAACTCAAAAAAGAGCCGGTTCCATTCAACTTCAGGAACATGGGTCCGGCCATCAACACGGAATTCGACGAGTATTGGCCCAGCTTAACAGCCGACGAGGGCTACTTCTCCACCACCCGCAAGCTCAACAAACGACAAGGACAATCCAGCTTCGGCAAAGGCATCCACGAAGATGTCTACCTCAGCAAAAAAGTGAATGGGAATTGGACGCAATCGGTCAACGTAGGCAACTCCATCAACACCATCGCCAACGAGGGATCTCAAAGTATCTCGTTGGATGGACGTTACATGTTCTTCGTAGCTTGCGATAGACTAGTAGGATTGGGCAGCTGCGACATCTACTACTCCATCCACGAAGGTGACAAATGGACACCGGCCATCAATTGCGGAAGTCCTGTCAACTCCCGATACTGGGAGACCTCCCCATCACTTAGCCCAACAGGAGACGAACTCTATTTCGCCAGCACACGACCAGGCGGACAGGGCAAGTCAGATATTTGGAAATGTAAAGTACAGGTACTAGCGGACGGAAAACTGAAATTCTCCGACCCTGTCAACCTAGGACCTACCGTAAACACAAAAGAGGACGAACTCTCTCCTTTCATCCATGCGGACAATAAAACGCTCTACTACTCTTCCAAAGGACTGAAGGGATTAGGTGACTATGACATCTTCGTCACCTACAAAACAGACAAAGGATGGAGCCAACCCAAGAACCTCGGCTACCCGATCAACACTTGCAAAAGCGAAACCGGCTATGTCGTGAACGCATGGGGAGACAAGGCCTACTTCTCTTCCGACGGACAAGAGAAGAACTGGAAAGGACGCGAGATTTACGAACTCACATTGGTGGAGGGCAATGCCATACCTGCCAATAGAATGAAGTTCGCCACCGGCAAGATATTGGACGCTGACCAAAAGCAACCTATGCAAGCCACCATCGATGTTTACGGACTGAAGAGCAACAAAACCATCTTCCGTTCCGTTTCCGATAAAAACACAGGTGAGTTTATCGCCTGCGTACCAAGCGACGAGGAGTACGGCGTAAATGTGAGCAAGAAAGGATATCTCTTCTTCTCCGACAATTTCGAGACCGAAGGGAAAAATCATTCACCGAAAGAGGCAAAAAAGGTGGACTTGACCAAGAACGACAACGTGGAGTTGGAGAAGATCGAAGTGGGCAAAAAGATCACACTCAAGAACATCTTCTTCGATTTCGACAAGGCTACACTAAAAAAGGAATCCCACTTTGAGTTGGACCGTTGCGCTCAATTCATGCGGGAGAACCCGACTGTAAAAATCATGCTTTGCGGCCACACGGACTACAAGGGATCCAAGGAGTATAACATGACCCTCTCCGACAACCGCGCAAAGGCTGCCTACGACTACCTGGTAAAGAAGGGCGTCCCCCCTACCCGACTGGAGTACAAGGGATTCGGCGCGGAGCAACCCATCGCGGACAACAAAACAGACGAGGGACGTGCCCTTAACCGTAGAACGGAGATTCTAATCACAGCGAAATAAGGGGCGTATGCAATACGCCCCTACAATACATCACATCTTGATTCTTAAATCTTAATTATTTTCCACACGATTTACGGAGCTAATACCCTGAATCTTCACCAAGTGTACGCAAAGGTTGTTGACATCCTCCACATCATGCACATAAACGGTCACAAAGCCTTCGAACATACCATCATTGGTCTCGACATGCACCTTGTTCACATTCACCTCATGCTCCTCGGTAATCACCTTGACAATATCGCTCAGCATACCCATACGGTCGATACCCTTCAACTCAATCGTAGCAGGGAAAGAGAGCATCTTATGGGTCTCCCATACCGCTGAGATAATACGCTCGCCATAGTTGGATTTCAGACGCATAGCGACCGGACATTGGCGTTTATGCACCACCAACATACCATCCTCCTCCATAAATCCTAGGATATCATCGCCCGGAATTGGAGAACAACAATCGGCGATACGATAGGTAACACCTGAATTATCCTCCGTCAAGGTCAGCGTATTCTTCACAGAAACCTTCTTGTTTCCGAAGATTGGCAAATCAAGAATACCTCCATCTTCCTTTCCTCCTCCGAACGTAAGCTTCCAATACTTCATCAAGCGGCTTTGGGACTTAGACTTAAACACCGTATTCATCAACTCCTCCAAAGAGACCAATCCCTTACCGATTTTGTAGAGGAGTTGTTCCTTCTTCGTCTCATGGAAATGCTCCATGATTTTGGAAATATTATCAGGAGATGGCGCCAAACTATTCTTGTCAAAGAATGATTTCAAATCATGCTCTCCCTTATTCATAAAGGACTTATACTCCTTCTTGAACAAAGCGCGTATCTTAGATTTCGCACGGGCGGTGGTCACATAGTTGATCCACTCGGAGGTGGGATTTTGCTTGGACGAGGAGAGGATCTCCACTTGGTCTCCACTATTCAACACATAACTGAGCGGCACCAATTTATGGTTCACCTTCGCACCAATACAGTGCATACCGATATCGGTGTGCAAAGAGAAGGCGAAGTCCAAGGCAGTCGCCCCCTGCGGCAATGTCTTGATATCTCCATGAGGGGTGAAGACAAAGATCTCAGAGGCGAAAAGATTCAATTTGAAGGTGTCAAGGAAGTCGATCGCATTCGGCTCAGGATTCTCCAAAAGCTCCTTGATGGTCTGCAGCCACTTCTCCAACTCGGAATCATCCTTCTCGCCCGTCTTGTACTTCCAGTGGGCAGCAAATCCCTTCTCCGCGATGTCATCCATACGACGGCTTCGGATCTGCACTTCCACCCATTGTCCCGTAGGACCCATCACGGTAACGTGAAGCGCTTCGTATCCATTCGCCTTTGGAGTGTTCACCCAGTCACGCAAACGATCAGGGTGAGGCTTATAGACATCCGTGATGGCCGAATAGATCGCCCAACAGGTCTTCTTCTCGTCAGACTCCGACTCCACGTCGAAGACAATACGCATGGCCAAAATATCGAACACCTCCTCGAACGGAATATTCTTTGCCTGCATCTTTCTCCAGATGGAGTAGATGGACTTCACACGTGAGTGGATTTCAAACTTGAAGCCCAAAGATTCCAACTTCTCTTGAAGCGGTTTAGAGAATAGCTCATACAAATTATCACGCTCCTGCTTCGTATTCTCCATCATATGGGAGAGCTGAGCATACTTATCCGGATGCTCATACTTAAAGCTCAAATCCTCCAACTCGGTCTTCAAAGCGTAAAGGCCAAGACGATTGGCCAATGGAGCGTATATGTACTGGGTTTCTCCAGCGATTTTATACTGCTTTGCGGGTGGCATGGAACCTAGCGTACGCATATTATGCAGACGGTCTGCCATCTTAATCAAGACCACTCGAATATCGTCGGACATGGTCAACAAAAGCTTACGGAAGTTCTCCGCCTGTGCGGATGCCTTCTCTCCGAAGACACCTCCGGAAATCTTTGTCAGACCCGCCACAATCGAGGCTATCTTCGCACCAAAAAGGTTTTCGATGTCCTCTACGGTATACTCCGTATCCTCCACCACGTCATGTAACAAGGCGGAACATATAGAGGTGGAACCTAGTCCAATCTCACCCGCAACAATGCGGGCAACCGCTATCGGGTGCATAATATAGGGCTCACCGGAACGTCTTCTGACTCCGTTATGCGCCTGACATGCGAACTTGAATGCCTTTTCGATGATGGCCACCTTACGGCGATGTGCCGATGCCAAATAATCAGCCAAGAGAGCTTGGTATTCAGCCTCAATCAGTTCGTTTTCTTTTTGAATCTGCAATTCGTCCATACCCACTACAAAAGAGAAAGAAACAAGGCGACTAGATAGCCGCCTTGTCCTTGATATTTGAATAATTCGTTAGAATTTCACCTCAACATACTTACCATTTACCTTAGCCCAAGTGTTACCCTCGCGGTCCAAGTAAATGTTGTTCTTGTTCTTCTTTGCCAACGCGTAACCATCGTTAGCGAAGTCTGAGATGTAGTCGTAAACACACTCCGTGATAGGAGCACCGAACTTGTCGATCAAACCGAACTTACCGTTCTTCTTTACGCATGCCACACCATTCTTGAAATCCTTAGCAGCCTCAAACTCGAAGTCTGTGATTGCCTCGCCATTCTTGTTGATGTATCCATAACGCTTAGCTCCACCTACATTCTTGCAGACAGCGGCCAAATCCTCAAAGAACCATGACACATTGTTGTATGCTGGATCAATGACCATGTTACCCTTAGTGTCAATGTAACCATAAAGGAAATTGTTAGCGGCTTGTACAGGTGCCAATCCCTCGTTGAAGGCCTTGGTATCAGCATAAACGTCACCGTTCATCTTCTTACCGGTCTTATCGATGAAGTAGCAAACACCCTCAGACGCCTTTACTGCGGCGTAGCCGTAGCTGAAGTTGCTGGCAGCGACATATTGAGCAGGGATAACTTCCTTGCCCACCTCATCTACGAATCCGTATTTGTTAGCCTTACCTACACGAGCAAGACCCTCACAGAACTCGGAAGCTTGGTCGTATTTAGCCTTAACTACCAAATTACCAGCCTTCTCGAAACCATACTTGTTCTTTCTCATCACACGAACAGGAGCTGGCCACTTCTTGTTCATCTCAGCCTTAGCTTGGGCAGCATACTTGCCGGATGGATTATCATAAAGGAATTGCTGATAAGCCTCTTTGGTATTCTTTGCTTGAGCCGCTTTCAATGCATCAGCAATCTTAGCGTCTCTCGCAACTTGCTCCTCCGCATCTTTCGCGCGGCGCTCCGCTGCGGATGCCATAACCGCCTCTCGCTCCTTTGCTTCAACCTCAGCGCGTGCGGCTGCCTCCATTTGAGCCTCCTTTTGAGCAGCTGCCTCTTCTCTACGGCGAGCGGCTGCCTCATTCAATTGGGTAGTCACATCATCAAGGATCTTGGTCATTTCGAAATAACCATTATCTTGAATTGGGTTTGTGGAGAAATACTTGGAACAAGCGGCTTGAGTACCAGCCAAGTCACCTGACTTATACAAAGCGTTTGCCTTTACATAACTCAAACGAGGGTTAGTTTTGTTCAACGCTTTCTCTGCAGCCTCAACCATCTTAACAGCGGACTTGTAATCACCAGCGTCAAAATAATCAACCGCTCTATAATAATTCTTGCGCGCAAGATTCTCCTGTGAGCTGACCTTGTTTTCGGCAAGCACCATCAAGGTGCTACTTGCCATCAGCAAAAATAATACTATCTTTTTCATTATCTAGAAATCTTATTTTTTACACATTGATTATTCGTCTTGGCATACACGGAAACCGATGTTGCCACTCTTGTATTTTACAGACACTCTTTCTGAAGAATTGATTGAACAGTTAGAAGCGTCATCTGACCAAGAACCACCCTTCACGATACGAGCAGTGTTGTCATTGCTCTCAGCAACCCACTCACTAACGTTACCGGTCATATCATAAATACCCAACTCATTTGGTGTCTTTTGTCCAACAAGGTGAGTCTTCTCCTCTGAGTTGTATGCGCTCCATGCGACATCACCCAAGTTATCACCTCCACTGAATTGTGTATTGATAGACATCTTACCACCCTTAGCGGCATATGTCCACTCAGACATACGAGGCAAACGGAACTTCATACCAGTTTGCTCAGACAAAGTCTTCACGAACTGCATAGCCTCGTCCCATGTGATGTTCTCTACTGGAGCGTCAGCGTTACCCATTCCCCTAAACTTAGATGGGTTGTTGTGCATTACACGCATCCATTGTCTTTGAGTGATCTCGGTTTTGCCCATGTAGAATGACTTCACACCAGATCCTCCCTCTACATAAACCAATTCCAAATCATTCACATTTCTGTTAGACTTAACCTCCATGTATTTTTGGATGTTCTTCACACGAGTGGCAGGGTATGCGAACTTTTCGTCAGCCTTAGCAGCCTTCTCATAGAAAGGAAGGGCCTCATCCCACTTCTTTTGAGCGTAAAGCTCATCACCGGTCTTTATCGCATCCAAGCAAACCTCGTAAGGCATTGAAGTAGATCTCCAGAATGCTGGTGAGTTCTCGCTGACAGCGATCTCTCTCTTTCTATTGTTGGTGTAAGTCTTTATAGCGTTCACTGTATCCTTCTTTGCCAAGAAAGACTCAGCCAAGACACGCTTGTTATACTCATCGGTAATGTAGTTGTAGTCCTCATCGTTCCACTTCACATTCACAGAAGTATTCACCAAATCAATTCTTGTCGTATTTTGAAGAATACGGCGACAGCTCACATTATATGCGTAACCAGGAGCCTTAGGATCCAACTTACCGGTTGTGATTCTAGAACTCTTGAAGAAACCGTCCAACGCTGCGTCAGCGATCACGACACCAGGTTTCTTTGCGTCTTGCTTTCCGACAACGAAATCTGTGAAAGACTCCTTCCAAGACAAAGTGGTAGGGATTACTGGAGAGACAGTGTTTCCTGCCTTCTCAATCATATCCATTGTCAACTTAGCCTTTGCGGAAGCGATATATGCCTTTGAGCTCTCAGAATAGAACATGATGGTGTAAACACACTCAACTGATTTTGGGGTAATCAAATCATAACGAGCCTTCAAGTCTGGATATTTCTCCAATTGAGCGGCAGTGATCTTCTTTCCCTTCACCATGTAACTAGGATTACTTGTCCAAGACATGTTAGCTGTACAAACAGGATCTCCCATCACCTCTTTGTAAGTAACATCCACCTTGTACTCATCCAACAGATAACTGTTCTTACCTGCCACGTACTTTTCTTTTCCGGAAATAGACGCAGATAGTGTATTATCTTGCGCCTGTCCCCAAAGGGCAGCTGCCGACATAAGCACAGTCAGCATCGTTAAATAAATTCTTTTCATGAACTCTTTATTTGTTATTAAATTATTGATATCCACATCATTGCGCAGCGAGTCCACTGTCCCACTCCGCACTTCATCGATGTAAATTCACATACGAATCCACATTAACTCCACAAAGTTAATAAACTTCCTCCTAATATGCCGTATAAAAAGGCACAAAAATTACGTCGCCAAACAATTTATCAACAAAATGTTAATAAGTTTTCAACATACAATTATATAAAATAGAGGTACATGTTCTATTTTTGCAGAATAAGGGAATGTCATAGCCACATGAAGAGAGATAGATATCCAAATAGCAGGAAGGACGAGCTGATCGGAAGATACGAGAACTTCGTCAAGGTGGGCACAGGCGGCTACTTTGAAGTGGACGAATTGGAGACCATCATCAACCACTATATGGACGGCGCGCAACCCGAAGTGGCCATGAACGTCGTAAAATACGGGCAAAAGCTCCACCCTAACAGCACCTTGCTACTAACCAAACAAGCGAGACTCTACGCGGAGACCGGAGAGACGCAAAAAGCCCTATCCCTTTTGGAGTACATACAGACAATAGACTCCGGCGACGAAGACGCGCTGCTTCTCAAGGGAGAGATCTTCCTTCGTAGAGGCATGAAGGACGAGGGACTCCGCATCTTCTCCCTCATGGCGGAGAGCGGAGAAAGCGATAACAACACCCTGATGAACATCGCCTACGTGTTGAACGACAACAGATTGTTCGACGAGTCGACCCTATACATCAACAGGACACTCAAAAACGACCCCGGCAACACGGATGCCCTTTTTGAACAAGCCTACATCCAAGAGCAAACGGAACGTTATGACGAAGCGATTCTCACCTACAATAAAATTCTGGATCTTGCCCCCTACTCCAACGAGGCTTGGTTCAATCTAGGCCAATTGCACATGTACCAAGAGGATTACGGGCAGGCTGTCAACGCATTCGACTATGCCTATACCGTATCTCCCAACGACTACCAATCGTTGTTTCAAATGGCCAACGCCTACTACATGATCAACAGCTTCGAAGAGGCGATCAACGCCTACGACGAATATATGGACCTCACCGGTGAAACCGCCAGTACATGCGTTCTTGTTGGCGAATGCTACGAAAAGTCAGGGGACTTCATCTCCGCGGAGATCTACTACGAAAAGGCTTACCATATAGATGAAGAAAATGTGGACGCCCTTACCGGACTATGCGTATGTTGTCTGGAGCAAAGTAAAGCGCAAGAGGCGATACAATACGTGGAGAAAGCCATCGAGGTCCAAGGAGAATCCTGCGAATTTTGGATTTACAAAGCGGAGGCGAATGTGATCCTCAACAGACCCGACGAGGCATTGGTCTGCTACCAAAAGGCTTCCGAGCTGAACCCCGACAATGTGGAAGTACTTATTTCCATAGGTAGCATTCATGTCGACAGAGGAGAATACGAGACCGCCCTCCACTATTTCCAAAAGGCGAAAATGCTTCAAAACGATGCGGAGATGCTCCCCGCACTACTTGCCATCGTTTTTTACCAACTACACGACTACAAGATGTGCGAGAAACATCTTTCGGAAGCGTTGGAACGCAACCCATCCAGCTTGGAGACTTTCCTTGAAATTTGTCCGGACGCGATGGAGAACGAAGAGATCAGAACACTTAAAGACCTAAAATAGCGATTATGACGAAAACCAAGGCACTAATATTGCTCCTCCTCTCCCTTCTGGCTGTCTCATGCGACAAAGAAGAACAGGATTACCGATACGTCATCACCAACAAAACGACGATGGAAGACCCGATCACTGTTAAATACACCGTCGAGGGCAATAAGGAAGAGAGCGAGAAAGAGCTACTCCCCGGAGACAGCATCGTCATCGCGGAACGTTTGGACATCCGCGGCAAAGCGGTCTGGGACGTCGAGACCAGCGTGGAACTCTACAAAATCAAAACATTACACGCCTTCAACCAAGGGGAAACAAAGATTTCGGAAGAGCTTGCTTTCCGTAGGCTATGGAATGGTCCTACTGACATGGAGAACGTCGGCATCTATCAATTGGACATCACAGACAACCATTTTGTGCTAACCAAACAGCCGGACTATACCTACTGCGTCAAAAACGAGCTGCACGACACCGTGTTCGCCACTTCGCACCTAAAATTAATCTCCGGAGAAAACACGACCCGATCGTCCGACACCATATTAAAAGGGACGACCCATGCGATTGGTTCAGTGGAGATCTACACCTACAGCGACACGCTAAAAGGCGAGACAAAATACAAAACACAAAAGATGTCAGGTCTCTCCTCCCTCTACTTCCTATATAAGAAGGAGAGATACACCATCAACACGACCAAAGACACCGCCTATTTCGAAATAGGCAACGACACATGCACACTTGTGTTGACAGAAAAAATGGATTTACTACAAAAGAAGAAATAAAATGGATAGATACGGTTTAATCGGCAAAGTATTGGTTCACTCCTTCTCAAAAAAATTCTTCACGGAGAAATTCGAGAAGGAGCAGATCGACGCTCGTTACGACCTTTTCGAATTGCCCGTCATCGATGAGTTCGCCGAACTAATCAAAACGGACGGATTATGTGGTTTAAACGTCACCATCCCTTACAAGCAGGAGGTGATGCCCTTCCTAAACGAATTGGATCCAATGGCGGAGGAGATCGGTGCGGTGAACACCATTCAAATCAACCACATAAACGGGAAGCTTAGCCTCAAGGGATTCAATACCGACGCCATCGGATTCGAGGATTCCCTCACACCTCTCCTCAAACCATGCCACACCAAAGCACTGATTTTAGGAACCGGCGGAGCATCAAAAGCCATCCTATATATATTAAGGAAATTAGGCATCGAGCCGCAATATGTATCCAGAAGCCGCAAAGAAGGAATTCTAGCTTACGAGGACCTCACTGAAAAGGTGGTTGCAGAACACAAATTAATCGTCAACTGCACCCCATCGGGCACCTTTCCGAAGGTGGATGAAATGCCTGCGTTTCCTGTAGAATACCTCACCAAAGATCACTTAGTATACGACTTGATCTACAATCCGGAAGAGACCATGCTCTGCCGTTTGGCCAGAGAACGGGGCGCCGCCACCAAAAACGGTTTGGAGATGCTTCACGGGCAGGCAATCGCCGCTTGGAAGATCTGGAATCTAAGAATTAAGATATAAGATTTAAGAATTACAAGTTATACTATATTGAGGAAGAGGGTCGATGCTGATGGTGTCGGCCCTCTTTAATTATGAATTTTGAAACGCAACTCTTAACTCTTAATTCATAACTCTTAGCTCTCGACTTCATTACAAATTGCTCGAAAAGGCCCCCTTTATCTTACAATTTGTATCCTAAATCGACAAAAGGTTAGAAAATTTCCAAAAAAGTTACAAAAAAATTTTTCAGTATAGGGGAAAGTGGTATATTTGCATTGTAAAAAATTTGACAATTAAAACTTACTAAAAATATTACTAACGTAATTTATTAAAATCATGGATGCAAAAGTAAAAGAATTCATGGACAAGGTGATCGCCAAGAACCCAGGCGAGGCTCCTTTCCACCAAGCAGTTCAAGAGGTTGTTGAGTCTTTGTTGCCATACATCGAGCAACACCCAGAGTACAAGAATGCTAAGATTCTTGAGAGAATGTGTGAGCCAGAAAGAGTAATCATCTTCCGTGTTCCTTGGATCGACGATAAGGGTGAGT
>JAKSKY010000092.1 GCA_024401515.1 Paludibacteraceae bacterium
GGTGTGCTATCGTTGTGTCCTACTGGTGGCTTTGGCATAATCTCGATTTGAGTCACACTGACAGCTCCCTGACGGTGAGCGGTACCGATACAGTCACTACCTGTATCACCACCACCGATGACAAGCACCTTCTTACCCTTGCAGTTTACCAACTCCTCAGGTTTGAACTTCATACCTGCTAATACTCTATTTTGTTGTGAAAGCAACTCCAATGCAAGGTGGATTCCCTTCAACTCCCTACCTGGCGCCTTCAAATCGCGCGCTTGAGGAGTTCCTGTGGCGATCACGTATGCATCGAATCCCTCCGGCAATTTGTCAGCGGCGATATCTTGGTTGTAAAGGAACTTAACACCCTCTTGCTCCATCACATTGATACGACGGTCAATGATTTGCTTGTTCAACTTGAAGTTTGGAATACCATATCTCATCAAACCACCTGCAGCCTCGTTCTTCTCGAATACAGTCACCTCATAACCCTTGTAGTTAAGTTGGTTGGCAGCGGCCAAACCGGAAGGACCCGCTCCGATCACGGCGACACGTTTGCCGTTGCGTACTGGATGTTCGATGGTCACATAACCCTCTTGGAAGGCGCGCTCCGCAATGGAGCACTCATTCTCACGGTTGGTGACAGCCTCACCCGTTGTGTGGTAAAGGACGCAAGCCTTCTCGCAAAGCGCTGGACAGATACGTCCAGTGAACTCAGGGAAGTCATTGGTCTTCTTCAACAACTTGTAAGCAGTCTCCCACTCACCGCGATAGATGGCGTCGTTCCATTCAGGATCCTTGTTGCCGAGTGGGCATGCCCAATGGCAGAAGGGCACACCACAATCCATACAACGACTCGCCTGCTCTTGGCGGTCACGTGTGTTCAATGTTTGTTCAACCTCTCCAAAATCGTGGATACGGTCGTTTATAGGTCGATAACCTGCCTCTTTACGAGGGACGGTCAAAAATGCTTTTGGATTTCCCATAATCTTAATCTCCTAATAATTTTACAATTAATAGTCTCTTGCGATGTCCGCAATCTTCTCTTGCAATCTCTTCATCTTCTCTTCTTGGAGAACTCGTTTGTACTCGATAGGAACTACAATGACGAACTCCTCGACATACTTGTTCCAATCGTCCAACATTCTTCCCGCAAGGGCTGAACCTGTGTAGAGATAATGTTTACGGATCAACTCCTTCAACTCTTTGCGTTGGCTATCCTCTTCGAGCAAGTTGATCTCAACCATATCCATGTTACAGAAATAGTCGAATGTGTGTTTCTTGTCCCAGACATAAGCCACACCACCAGACATACCAGCGGCGAAGTTTCTACCTGTCTCACCCAAGACTACCACACGACCACCTGTCATGTACTCGCAGCAGTGGTCACCTGCACCCTCGATCACCGCAGTGGCACCTGAGTTACGTACACCGAAGCGCTCTCCTACTCGTCCATTGACGTACAACTCACCAGTTGTCGCACCATAAAGACCCGTATTACCAGCGATGATGTTATCCTCAGCCACATAACCAGAGTTGGCTCTTTGTGGAGGAAGGATAGAGATACGGCCACCGGAAAGACCCTTTCCGAAGTAGTCATTACATTCACCCTCCAACTTGATGTTCACACCCTTCACGGCGAAAGCACCAAATGATTGTCCAGCTGAACCTTTGTACTTGATATTAATTGTAGAATCCGGAAGACCTGCCTCACCATACTTCTTGGCGATGACACCTGAAAGCATTGTACAAGCGGCACGGTCTGTATTCTTGATTGTATAATCCAAATTAACTTCCTCTTTCTTCTCAATTGCGGCAGCGGCAGCCTTGATGATCTCCTCATCCTTGACGCCCTCCACCTTCGTGAACTCGCTGCGGTCCCAGTAAAGCGGCTTGTCGCTCTCACACTTGTACAACAAGCGTCCGAAATCGATAGTGGCTTGCTTAGAATTTGGATCCATTGGCTTCACATCGAGAAGGTCTGAACGACCGATGATCTCCTTCAATGACTTAGCACCGATCTCTGCCAAATACTCACGGACATGCTCCGCAAGGAAGGTGAAGAAGTTCACTACATAATCGGCCTTGCCCAAGAATCTTGCGCGCAAACGCTCATCTTGTGTCGCCACACCGACAGGACATGTATTGGTATTACATTTACGCATCATCACACAACCAAGGACGATGAGCGGCAATGTACCGAATCCGAACTCATCCGCACCGAGCATCGCCATAGCGACAACGTCTCTTGCGGTCTTGATTTGACCATCGGTCTGCAAACGTACTTGACCACGAAGACCATTCAACACCAATGTCTGTTGCGTCTCGGCCAAACCGATCTCAGGGCTGATACCCGCAAAGCGCATTGAACTTACTGGAGATGCACCAGTACCTCCCTCCGCACCTGAGATGACAATGAGGTCTGCCTTTGCCTTCGCCACACCGGCGGCGATTGTACCAACACCACTCTCGGCAACGAGTTTCACGCTGACAGCAGCGGTAGGGTTCACATTCTTCAAGTCGAAGATCAACTGTGCCAAATCCTCGATTGAATAGATATCGTGGTGAGGTGGAGGTGAAATCAAAGAGATTCCAGGGATTGCGTTACGAGTCTTCGCGATGATTTGGTTCACCTTGAAGCCTGGCAATTGTCCACCCTCACCTGGCTTAGCACCTTGCGCCACCTTGATTTGGATTTCCTCCGCATTTACCAAATATTCAGCGGTAACACCGAAACGACCGCTGGCGATTTGCTTGATCTTAGATGAAAGTGATACACCGTCCACCTCAGTATGGTAGCGGTCATTGTCTTCACCACCCTCACCGGTATTACTTCTAGCGCCCAACTTATTCATCGCAAGGGCCAAGGCCTCATGCGCCTCGATGCTCAACGCACCGAATGACATGGCTGCAGAAACGAAGTGTTTTACAATGCTCTCTACTGGTTCAACTTGCTCTACTGGAATAGAAGCACCCAATTTCTTGAAAGTGAAGAAGTCACGGATAAAGATTGGCTTTTGCTTGTCATCCACCATAGACTCCCACTCCTTGAACTTCTTGTATGATCCCAAACGGGTTGCGATCTGAAGGTTAGCGATGGTCTCAGGGTTCCAAGCGTGCTCGATACCATCCTTACGATAGTTGAACAGACCATTGTTTGGCAACTCATCCATCACGGCTGGCTTGAAGGCTGCCTCGTGCAAACGAGCGGCGTCTTGAGCGATCTCCTTGAGACCGATACCACCGATGGAAGAGATCTCTGTTCCGAAATACTTTCTCAACAAATTCTCTGACAAACCGATGCTCTCGAAAATCTTCGCGCCACGGTAAGAACGGATGGTTGAGATACCCATCTTAGACATGATCTTCTTAAGACCCTTATCCACTGCCTTGATGTAGTTCTTCTCAGCAGTAGCATATTCCTCTTGGATCTTGTGCTTCTTCACAAGGTCGTCGATGACCGCGAATGTCATGTAAGGGCAGATTGCGCTGGCACCATAGCCAAGCAACAAGGCCGCGTGCATCACCTCTCTGATCTCACCGCTCTCTACGATAAGCGCTGTTTGTACACGCTTTTGCACGCTGATCAAATAGTGGTGAACCGCACTGACTGCCAACAATGAAGGAATGGCAGCATGCTTTGTATCCACGTCACGGTCGGAAAGGATGATGTAGTTGACGCCCTCCTCGACACTCTTCTCAGCCTCTTTGCAGAGAGCGTCGAGCGCATTCTGCAATCCAGACTCACCCTTTGCTACATCGAATACAGTGGACAACTTGCGAGTGACGAATCCCTTGTATCTAATATTACAAAGTATATCCAACTCAGTGTTCGTAAGCACAGGTTGTGGCAAACGAACCATCTTACAGTTGCTCTCGTCTGGGGTAAGGATTCCGCTACCCACACGACCGATGTACTCGGTCAATGACATCACCAACTCCTCACGGATTGGGTCGATGGCAGGGTTGGTCACCTGTGCGAACTGTTGACGGAAATAGTTGAAGAATACTTGTGGTTTATCGCTGATCACCGCAAGTGGTGTATCGTTACCCATAGCGGCAACTGGCTCTTGACCAGTTGTACACATTGGAACAAGTGTCTTATCGATATCCTCTTGACCGAATCCGAAGTGGATCAACTTTCTATCGTAGTTCTCCACCGCGTTGCTCACGTGACGACCACTCTTCAAGCTCTCCAATTGGATACGGTTGGTAGACAACCATTGACGATATGGATGCTCCTTCGCCAACTTCTCCTTGATCTCACCATCGTAGTAGATCTTGCCCTCTTGGGTATCGATCAAAAGGATCTTACCTGGTTGCAAACGACCCTTGCTTACTACGTCGCCTGGCTCGAAGTCCATCACACCCACCTCACTGGCTACTACCATCATACCGCTCTTGGTAATGGTGTAACGTGAAGGGCGAAGACCGTTACGGTCCAACATACCACCTGCGAAACGTCCATCAGAGAACATCAATGCGGCAGGACCATCCCATGGCTCCATCAAAATAGAGTAGTACTCATAGAACGCCTTCAACTCTTCTGAGATAGGGTTCTTATCGTTGAATGATTCTGGAACGAGGATGGCCATCGCTTGTGGCAAGCTCATGCCGCTCATTACCAAGAACTCAAATACGTTATCCAAAGAGGCAGAGTCACTCATACCCTCTTGAAGGATAGGACGAATATCCTTGATGTCACCCAAAACAGGAGATGATAGGACACTCTCACGAGCCTGCATCCAACCACGGTTACCACGCACGGTATTGATCTCACCGTTGTGGCAAAGGTAACGGAATGGCTGAGCCAACTTCCACTTAGGGAATGTATTGGTTGAGAAACGGGAGTGTACCAACGCCAAACCACTGGTGAAGTTTGGATGGCTCAAATCATCGAAGTAACGACGAAGCTGGCCGCTGGTCAACATTCCCTTGTAAATAATATTCTTGCTTGAAAGGGAACAAATGTAGAAGTCCTCGTGATCAATGCGATTCTCGATTCTCTTACGAACCTTGTAAAGAATCTGCTCGAACTTATCCACATCAGCCTCACTAACACCTGTTACGAAAATTTGCTTGATATCTGGCTCCACCTCATGAGCGGCCTTACCAAGTGCCTCTGGATGAGTTGGAACTTCACGCATATGCATAATAGAGAGACCTTCACGCTCCACCTCGTCGATCATCACCGACAAGATGCTCTTTTGGATCTCGGCATCCTTCGGCATGAATACAAGACCTGTACCATATCTACCCTTCTCAGGGACTGGGATACCATTCAACAAAATGAACTCGTGAGGTATTTGAATCAAGATACCTGCACCATCACCCGTCTTATCACGCGTCTCCGCGCCACGGTGTTCCATGTTCTCTAGCACATGAAGTGCGTTGTCAACCAACTCATGGCTCTTTCCGCCATGGATGTTGACCACCATACCTACGCCACATGCGTCATGTTCGTAGGCTGAACTGTACAATCCTTTTTCCATAATCTCTATATCTTTTATCCTCTTTATCCTCTTTTCTTTAATCTCTCCATCGCCTCGATGCAATCCTCGCGTTTGCCGAAAGCGGTCAAACGTACATAACCCTCTCCGGAAGGACCGAATCCAACGCCAGGGGTGCAGACCAAACCTGCCGTGTACAACAACTCCTCGAAGAACTTCCAAGAAGAGGTGCCATTTGGCGTCTTTACCCACAAATAAGGAGCATTGGCACCACCGAATACCTTCATGCCCATACTCCTCAACTGCTCGCCCATCAAAGCGGCGTTACCCATATAGTAATCAACGACCTTCTTCACCTGCTCTTTTCCTTCAGGTGTGTAGATCGCGGCGGCGCCACGTTGGGAAATGTAGCTCGCGCCGTTGAACTTAGTCGCTTGACGACGCTCCCAAAGACGGTTCAAAGAGACCTTCTCGTTACCATCAATGGTAGAGGCCATCACCTCTTTAGGGATGACGGTGTAACCACAACGCACACCAGTGAATCCCGCGGTCTTTGAGTAAGAGCGGAACTCGATGGCACACTTCTTAGCGCCGCGGATCTCATAAATGGAGTGAGGGATCTTATCGTCTTGGATGTATGATTCGTAAGCGGAATCGAAGAAGATCAATGACTCGTTCTTCAACGCGTAATCCACCCACTTCTTCAATTGTTCCTTTGTCAAAACCGTACCCGTTGGGTTGTTAGGGTAGCACAAGTAGATCATATCGACGCGCTCCTTAGGCAATTGAGGCTCGAAATTGTTCTCCTCCGTAGTAGGCATGTAAGTGATCATGTTCCACTTGCCATCAGAGAAGGTTCCACCTCTACCGATCATCGCGTTTGAATCAATATATACAGGGTAAACCGGGTCAGTGACTGCCACTGTGTTGTCCCAACGGACAATATCGCCGATATTACCGATATCACTCTTGGCACCGTCGCTGATGAATACCTCTGATGGATCAATATGAACACCGCGGCTCAAATAGTCGTGCTTGACAATCGCCTCACGCAAGAAATCGTAACCGTGCTCAGGACCATAACCGTGGAAAGTGGTTGTGTCGGCCATATCATTCACCGCCTGATGCATCGCCTCGATAACGGCTGGGCAAAGTGGCTGGGTGACATCTCCAATACCTAAACTGATGACGCGCTCTTTCGGATGTGTCAATTTGAAAGCATTTACCTTCTTGGCTATATCCGAAAAAAGATAGCTTTCAGTCAGTCTAAGAAAATATTCATTTACTAACGCCATAACTTCCTCTTTTTAGTTTTTATCGTTTTGTAATAAATTTTGTGCAAGTTTACTACTTTTTGCTCGAATAAACATTATTTCGGTGTCATTATGATAGTATTTTTGAGCTCATATTTTAATTTGTAACAAATTAACCGTTTTTACTTACAGATTGTAAGTATATCTTTCCCCGTAGTTCCGTATCGTAATTTTTCTAAAAATCAAAATAACATAATGACACGGTTTCAAGGCATAATTTTTACATTCTGACATTTAAACAATGCATATTTTGTCATATTGTCAAAATTTTTAGTTCGGTTTTTGTGACATTATGATAGCAAAAGTGACAAAAACGAATTATTTTGACACAAAACAACCCATTATTCACTACACTAAATTAAAACTGAACATCTACCACAATAGAATCAAGGCTTTCCCACGGACCTCTTGGATTACTTATGACATATTTTTATTACATTTGTTCACTATAAAATCATATTGTCATGAATATTAAACAGATTCTAGCCACCTTCGTCATCCAAATTTTCTCCCTTAGTGCCCTAGCCGCCTCCGACCACGCCCAAGCGATTTCGGAATACCTGGGGAAGAAAGACATTCCTAATATATATAAAGAGTTCGCCCAATGGAAAGCGGAGGAACCCAACTCTCCCAACGTGGAGGATACATGGGCATGGTACTACATCAACGTCAGTTATTCCAAGGATATCAAAATAGAGGAACAGAGACCTACCCACACTGAGGACTATATGGAAATCATAGGCAAGGGAAAGAGCGAATTCCTCTACGTGGATGTGCAAATCTACTGCGACTCCGTCAAAAAAGGTCTAGACATCATCAACCAAACGATTTCGAAATTCCCCGACCACATTGATTTGTATTCGACCAAAGCGGCACTCATCTCCGCACAATTGGAAAGGAACACCCACGATAGCGCTTTAAAACATGGCATCGATCTCCACACGGGAAAGAATGATATGAGCGAAGAGCAACGCTACAACTATATCATCCAGAAAGCCCTCACCCACCCTAAGAAAGTGGGAGACGAATCGGTGCTCGTTGATCTGGAAGGACAACTCATCGCCACATTCTCTTCTTTGCTAGACCGCTCTCTGATCAACAAGAATAACTGGTATGACCTTTACGACAAGAAATTGGAGAAGGGAGAAGAGCAATTAATCGAGGTGTTGCAAACAGGATTTACCGTATTATATGAAGAGGCGAAATTCGACGCGGCCTCTCAATTGAACAACAAATATCTCTCCGTTTATCCCAAGCATGAATATTTCATGACCAATAAGGCGTTAATAGAGGTGGCCCATAAAGATTACGATTCAGCGTTGAAATCTTTCAAGGCGTTGCACAAAAAATTCCCGAAAGACGATATCATCTCATTTAGTCTCGCGCAAATGTACCAGGTGACAGGCGATGCGAAAATGGCCGACAAACTCTTCAATTCACTTTCAAAATCTTCCAATAAGAACATTGCGGAACGGGCCAAAAGGATGATTAATAAGGGGGCCGTAGGGGAATAGAGCACCGCCTTATCTCTAAACAGGAGAGCCCAACAACGAAAAAAAGCGCTCCACACAATCTCCATACCAAACGATTTTGTAAATTTGCAAAAAAATTACATTTCCCGATTTAGTAGGGCTTGCGCCCTACGCTGAGGGATTTTACGCTATTTATATATTGACCAATGGATTTCAACTACGCTGGACTACTCATCGGATTAGCGACCTTTTTAATAATAGGTCTATTCCACCCGCTCGTCATCAAGGGCGAATACTACTTTGGCGTAAAGTGCTGGTGGGCTTTCCTCATCTGCGGTATCATCGGAACGGTTTTGTCCATTGTAGTAACCAATCAAATCATCTCTATCCTATTAGGCGTTTTCGCCTTCTCCTGCTTCTGGAGCATCAAGGAGGTCTTTGACCAAAGGAAAAGGGTCGAGAAGGGTTGGTTCCCAAAAAGAGAGAAGAAATAATTAATTACATATTTAAATATACCAATTATGGCTATTATCAAACCTTTTAAGGGCATCCGCCCTCCTAAAAACTTGGTAGAGAAGGTAGAAAGCCGTCCATACGACGTCCTCGACTCTGAGGAGGCTCGTGAAGAGGCTGGCGACAACGAAATGTCTCTCTATCACATCATCAAACCAGAAATCGATTTTCCAGTAGGTACCAGTGAATATGACCCTCGCGTTTACGAGAAGGCTGCCGCTAACTTCCAAAAGTTCCAAGACAAGGGATGGTTGGTTCAAGACGAGAAGGAGATGTACTACATCTACGCTCAAACCATGAACGGCAAGACACAATATGGTCTAGTTATCGGCGCTTACGTGGATGACTATATGACTGGTGTCATCAAGAAGCACGAGTTGACCCGTCGCGACAAGGAAGAGGATCGTATGAAGCACGTCCGCGTGAACAACGCGAACATCGAGCCAGTATTCTTCGCCTACCCAGACAACGCCACTTTGGAGGCATTGGTAAAGAAATACACCGTAAAGGAGCCTGAGTACAAGTTCATCGCCCCAATCGATGGATTCGGACACCAATTCTGGTTGATCGACAACGACAGCGACATCAAGACCGTTACCGAGGAGTTCGGTAAGATGAAGGCCTTGTACATCGCCGATGGACACCACCGTTCAGCAGCTGCCGCTTTGGTAGGTGACGAGAAGAGAAAGCAAAACCCTAACCACAAGGGTGATGAGGAGTATAACTACTTCATGGCTGTGGCATTCCCTGCCAGCCAATTGACCATCCTCGATTACAACCGTGTCATCAAGGACTTGAATGGTATGAGCAGCGAGCAATTCTTGGAGGCGCTCTCTAAGAACTTCACCGTTGAGAAGAAGGGTGAGGCTGAGTACAAGCCACAAGAGCTTCACGAGTTCTCCCTCTACTTGGACAAGAACTGGTACAGCTTGAAGGCAAAGAAGGGTACATACAACGACCAAGACCCTATCGGCGTGTTGGACGTGGATATCTCCAGCCGTTTGATCCTCGACGAGATCCTTGGCATCAAGGACCTTCGTTCAGACAAGCGCATCGACTTCGTCGGTGGTCTTCGCGGATTGAAGGAGCTCAAGAGACGTGTGGACAATGGTGAGATGCGTACCGCATTGGCCTTGTACCCAGTTTCTATGCAACAAATTATGGATATTGCGGATAGCGGTAACATCATGCCTCCAAAGGCTACATGGTTCGAACCTAAATTGCGTTCAGGTTTGATTATCCATAAGTTGTCGTAAATAAAATAGACAAATATCTAGAAGGCGAATCGAAAGGTTCGCCTTTCTTTTTACCTTGAATCGGCAAAAATTCGCTATAAAACATTATTAAAAATCAATATTTACACCCTTTACCGCCATATTACAAAAAAAGATTCCCTATTTTAAATCCTTCATAACAAAAAATAACATAATTTTGCACTCAAATTACGACAGAGGGTTAGCCCCTACTTCTATCGTGATCATGTGGTTACTTAGGGGTACATTAATTATTTTTATTCTTTATAAAAATGAAGAAGTTATTTTTATTGGCTGCCGCATTGTTCAGCATGACAACTGCGTCTTTCGCACTAGAGCAAGGTGATGACAATGGTTTCGGCATTAAGCTAAATGTTGGTTTGTGTGGTGATAAGTTCGGTCGTACTGAGTATGACACAGATGTTGAGATCAATGGTCAAAAAATTGATGGAAACAACGATGATTTCAAGAATCCACTAGTAGAGAGATCTAACACTCCTATGTTCGGTTTGGGATTGGATAGCCGTTGGTACGTAGCTACTCCAGGAAACTTCGGTATCGCTATCAGCGCACGTTGGGTAGACTTCGCTCTTGGCAAGTCTAAGATCGGTTACAACGATCCATTGGGCAAGTTGTCTAATGACGTTGATGTTTTGAAGGGTACCACTATCAAGGCTGACGTTTTGATGCCAGGTGTTATCGGTACTTACTATTTGGGTAACGATATGGCTATCGACGCATACTATAGCCTTGGTGTTGGTTTGGGCTTCCAAACATTCAAACTTGCTGACGAGAACCTTGACGCTGCTTACCAAGCAGTTTCTTCAAAGTTGGGCTTCGATATCGACGACACTGACTTCGAGCTAGGTCTTTCTCAATATCTTGGAGCTGCTTTCCGTTACAAGGTATTCCAAGCAGGTGTTGAGTTCAACTTCGCTAAGTTGAAGTCAATGGACTGGTTCGAGGGTGACGATGATGAGGAGGTTCTTGGTGACTTCTTCGGTGATCTTGTTACTCGTACAAGAAGAAACACTCTTCGTATCTTCGTTGGATTCAAGTTCTAATCTGACAGAGTCAAAAACAAAGGCGGGTCGCAA
>JAKSKY010000093.1 GCA_024401515.1 Paludibacteraceae bacterium
TTCTCTTCTCTTTCCACGATACCAAAAAAGAAATCGAAGAGACCAACAAAGAGTTGGCTGAGCGTGTGGATATAGAAAGACAAGCGGCCGATGCGGCAGCTGCGGAGCGTGCGGCAAAAGCGGAAGAGAAAAACCGCAGACAAGAGTTGCAGAAAGCGGCGCAACAACGATTGGCAGATGAGTTAAAAGATATTCAAGAGGCTTCCCGTTGGGAGGCTACCCAAGCCTTGAAGACGATCAAGGATGCGGCTAAATACGCCAACATCAACGCCACACCGATTTTCCCAAGTACCATCGACCAAGATTTCATCACCTTGCGCAAATACTTGGATTCCCACTCAGACGCCAAAATCATCATCACCGGCCATACCGATAATTCGGGCACGCCTGCCAAAAATATCATCAATGGACAGCACCGCGCCGAAGCCTTCAAGACAGCCCTTGTCAAGAAGAACATTCCATCATCGAGAATCGGTTGCGTAAGCAAAGGAGAGACCGAACCGATCGGTGACAACGACACCCCAGAGGGTCGCGCCATGAACAATCGAGTGGATCTTGACATCGTGGATCAGAGCAGCGCCATCATGAATAATTCAAACGAGATCACACCTACGGATGATGAGCAATAAGGTTTAACATTCCTAATAAAAAAAGTCGTAGAGCAAAGGGCCTCCCCACTCTACGACTTTCTTGTTTTAATCGTTTATCGATATAAACGCTACTTACACTTCAACTCTATCACCGTAATCTCCGCATTCGCCCCAACACGAATAGGGAAAGTGCATCCTAGTCCGACATTCACATACAAAGATTGATTTCCAATAACATAAAGCCCCGCATGTTCCTTAAACATCAAAGAGGAGGGAGACCATCCCAAAATCTTAATCTGCGCATCGTGGGTATGTCCGCTCAAGGTCAATGGGATATCCTCTTTGCCCACCACTTCGGCTCTCCAATGAGAGGGATCATGGCTCAACAAAAGACGGAAACCTTTTGTCTCATTCATCGCTTTGGACAACACACCAAAGGCCACCGTTTTGAATCCTTGATCCTTACAAGATTGGTTATCAACGCCCATGACAGAGAGGGTATCCTCTCCCCTCGTGATGGCAAAATTTTCATTGCGCAACAATCGCCAACCCAACACATCACGTTGATAGCTGGCCAGCTGTTCCACAAGAATATTGCGCTCTCCCCAACTCTTCAAATCTCTATTATAGATAAAGAAATCATGGTTACCTAAGACAGAGGCGATACCATCCTTGGCTTTCAACGCTTGCAAAATCTCAGTACATGGTTCCGCCTCGCTGATACCCAAAGAGACCAAATCACCCGTGAAACAGATTAAATCAGGCTCCTGGGCATTGATACTATCCACAAAACGCTTCAACTGTTTTGGGCTATCCTGGAAAGTGGAAAGATGGAAGTCTGAGATATGGACAATACGATAACCCTCAAAAGAGGCGGGAACCTCATCGTGGCTATAAACAAGATGATTCACATCCAATTTAAATCGGCCGTAGAAATAACCGTAGGCCAAAACAACCCATGAAACAAGCACCAATGCGATGGTAGTCCATTTCCACGGACCATATGAGAGGTTCGAATGGAAACACTTTCCCAATCCCCAAACAAAGAACCAAACGAGATGGACAGAGGCCACCCATAAAAGCGCTAACGCTAAAGGCGCCGCAAGAATAAGTTTTAAAGGCATAATTCAATAATCACTAAGTTTCTTAAACTCCTCGGTCTAATACAACGATACAAATATATAGTTTCAAATGAACCAATCCATATGCACGAGAAACGCGACAGGTGATTTATCGGCCAAAATTCACATTTTTTAGATTTTAAACTAATCAAGGAGATTACGCCTATGATCACAATATTTTTATTATTTTTGTTTTAATTATAACGGTAAAGGATTCAACCTAATAAATGATGAAGAAATTATTCAAACAAACAGTAACGATAGCCATGGCAACTATGATAGCCTCTTGTGCAAACAACCCACAGGTAACAGATTCAATCGACCAGCAAGTGGATCAACTATACGAGAAAATGACAGATGGCGAACGATTCGCCCAACTATACGGTATCCTACATGTGGAGCAATTCTTCCATGAAGATGGCACATTGGATAGTGCCAAATGCGCACAAATGATTCCCAACGGAGCGGGACACTTCTCTCAGTACGCCGTAAGCCAAAGGAAACGTCCCGAAGAACTTCGTGACATGGTGAAGCAGATGCAAAACTGGTTGATGCATAATACACCCAACGGTATACCAGCCATCTTCCACGAAGAGGTATTGACCGGCATCGCCACCTACGACGCCACCGTCTATCCACAACAAATCGGTTTAGCCAGCTCCTTCAACCCGGAATTGGCCGAGAAGAAGACTCAATTGACAGCCGCTTCCCTTCGCAAAATCGGAGGAAGAATGGCACTCTCCCCTATGGTGGATGTGGTAAGGAACCCATCCTTCAACAGATTGGAGGAGTCATATGGAGAGGACAGTTACCTTTCAGCCGCAATGGGTACCGCTTTCGCGAAAGGTTTGCAAGGCGATAACCTAAAGGAGGGCGTAGTAGCCTGCAGCAAACACTTCCTAGGTTATGGAGGAGGATGCGACGCACCAGAGAAAGAATTAATGGAAGATATCATCATGCCTCACGAGGCCATCATCAAAGTGGCTGGAAGCAAATCCGTCATGACAGGTTACCATCCTTTCCATGGTAAAAAATGTGTCATCAACCCAGATCTTCAGAAGGGAATCATCCGTGATTACCTCCAATTCAAAGGCATCACTGTCAGCGATTACTGGGCCATTGACCAAGCCGACGAGTCTCTTGACACTTTACACTTGGCAGCTGCCGCATTCAACGGAGGAAACGATGTCGATTTCCCAAATGGCGATTGCTACAAATATTTGCCAGAGGCTGTAGAGAAAGGTTTGGTAAAGATGGAAGATATCGAAGCGGCTGTTAAACGTGTATTACGCATTAAGGCAGAGCTTGGTTTGTTAGACAAAAATCCTAAACTATTCGAGGAGGGAGAGCTAAACCTAGACACGCCAGAGGAGAGACAAGTGGCCTACGAGCTAGCCACTCAATCGGTTGTGATGCTTCGCAACAATGGTGTACTTCCACTTCGTGATGCGAAAACAATTGCCCTTACAGGACCAAACGCCAACAGCATGTGGGCGATGTTAGGCGACTACACCTACCAATCCATGCGTTACTTCTGGCAAGAGCATATCGAAGATAATCTCCACCCACGTATCGTCTCATTGAAAGAGGGTATGGAGGCCAAGAAACCTACTGATTGTACGTTACTATACAAGCGTGGTTGCGATTGGACAGAAAAGGTGGAGACAGTCATCGAAGAGGGAGGCGACGCACGTGCCGCCTACATGAAGTCCATCCAAAACCGCATGATCGATAGCGGAGAGAAGGCAAACGAACAAGCCGCACTTGACATGGCATCCAAGAGCGACGTCATCATCGCGGCGGTTGGAGAGAATGTGATTCTATGCGGAGAGAACAGAGACCGCACCACCCTACGCCTTCCTGGTAAGCAAGAGGAATTTGTGGAGAAACTGATCGCGACAGGAAAACCTGTGGTTCTCATCGTATTTGGCGGTAGAGCGCAAGTGATTTCAAAGATTGCAGACAAATGTGCGGCTGTCATCCAAGCTTGGTACCCAGGAGAAGAGGGAGGAAACGCTTTGGCGGATATCCTTTACGGAAACGTCAGTCCATCCGGAAAGTTAAGCGTCAGCTATCCTGCCGAGGAGATTCACGAACCTATCTGCTACAGCTATGGCAAGGAGGATAAAAGAATCGCCTATCCATTCGGATATGGACTCTCCTACACCACTTTCGCCTATGACAAGTTAGAGATGGATACAATCGCCAAAGCTGATGCGGAGGCTATCCGCGTAAGTTGCGAAATCAGCAATACAGGAAAGGCGAAGGCGGACGAAATCGTCCAATTATACATCTCTCCGAAAGATCCTTCATCCAACATCAAACCGATCCAATTGCAAGGATTCAAGCGCGTAACGTTAAATCCAGGCGAGACTCAAAAGGTCTCCTTTAGCCTCAACGGACAACAGTTCGGTTATTACAGTGATGGTAAATGGAAAGTGGACGAAGGGAAATATTTAGTTAAGATAGGCGCTTCATCCGCGGATATCCGTCTCAACGGAGAGATTCAACTAAACGGTTCAAGCCAATCCTCAAGGAATTATTTCTTTGCGCAATAACAAAATACAACAGAAATATATGAAGAGCTTACTAATCAAAGACACAACGCTTGAAGAGCGTAAGGAGATCGTCCAGAACGCCTTGAATTTCGGCCTTAGCGATTGCGACGGCGGAGAGATGGCGGACATCTACGATGACTACATATTAGGATTGAAGGAATTAGCGGATATCAACCGTGAATTCAGCGAACGACATGCAGGCGAGGTAGTTTCGGGCGATAGAAGAGAAAAGAAAGGTTGCTCAAAAATGTAGAGGCGTATTAAATACGCCTCTTTTTTATTGAATAAATCTACATCATTTCATTGATAACATGCACCGTATGGCAAGCCGCTATACCAGCTGTTTCAGTCCGCAAACGGCTCTCGCCCAACGTTACAGGCACGAAACCATTATCAATAGCCATACGCACCTCCTCTTCGCTGAAGTCGCCTTCCGGACCAATTAAAATAACCACATCGGAACCCTTCACATAATCCACCACCAAAGATTTCTTATCCTCCTCATAACAGTGGGCGATGTACTTTTTACCTGTATAATCAGCATACTTTTTCATCAACTGTTTAAAAGGCATCATCTCATTCAAGATAGGCATCGTAGCCTTCTTGGATTGCTTCATCGCGGAGACGACGATCTTCTCCAAGCGATCAATCTTAATCACCTTACGCTCCGAATGGTCACACAACAATGGCGTAATCTCTCCTACGCCAATCTCCGTCACCTTTTCGGCGAACCATTCAATTCGGTCCATGTTCTTTGTCGGGGCAATGGCGATATGGATATGGCAAGGCAAAGGATTGTAGTTCTCTATCTTCTCAAGGATACGAACCTCACACTTTTTGTGATGTGCGAAAGCGATCTCCGCCTTGTAATAGTTGCCATGGCCATCCACCAACTCCACCGGATCGCCCTCCACCAATCTAAGCACCTTCACCGCATGGTGAGACTCCTCTTCAGACAAGAAGTTAGACTGATCTATATTGGGTACGTAAAATAACATATAGGTACATAAATGAATGGGGACACACGATAAATGCGTCCCCATAATTATCCATTAAAAATAGATTATTTGTAAATAGCTTTCTTACCAGCCAACAAAGTGTTCTTCAACAAAGAACAGATGGTCATCGGACCTACGCCGCCAGGAACAGGAGTGATGTAGCTACACTTAGGCGCAACATTTTCGAAATCCACGTCACCGGTCAACTTAAATCCAGTCTTGCTGGTCTCACAAGGAACACGGGTAGTACCCACGTCGATGATCACAGCACCTGGTTTCACCATATCGGCGGTCAAGAACTTTGGAGAACCCAAAGCGGCGATCAAGATATCCGCTTGCAAAGTGATCTCCTTCAAGTTACTGGTTCTACTGTGGCAAATAGTCACGGTAGCGTCACCAGGATATGCCTTTTGCATCATCAATGAGGCAACTGGCTTACCTACGATATTACTACGGCCGATCACCACACAGTGCTTACCCTTGGTGTCGATATCGTAACGCTTCAACAACTCAAGAATACCTGCTGGAGTTGCGGAAACGAATGACGGCAAACCAATGGAGGTACGACCCACATTGATTGGGTGGAAACCATCCACATCCTTGCGATAATCGATAGCCTCGATCACCTTTTGCTCTGAAATATGCTTTGGCAAAGGAAGTTGAACGATAAATCCGTCCACATCCTCATCCTTGTTCAAGATGTCGATTTGAGCAAGCAATTGCTCTTCTGTGATATCAGCCTCGAAACAAATCTTGGTAGACTTGAATCCAACTTGCTCACATGACTTTACTTTGTGAGCCACATATGTCTCACTACCACCGTCGTGACCAACGATAATCACAGCCAAGTGCGGAGTCTTACCGCCCTTTGCCTTAATGTCAGCCACCTCTTGCGCGATCTCTTGCTTGATTTGATCAGCAATCGCCTTTCCGTCTATTAACTGCATAATAGTTATATTTTATTATCTACGACCTAGTTTGAATTTTCCCTGATTTTGAGTGATGGTACGCATCAATTTACGGGTCTCGTCAAATTGCTTGATAAGACGGTTCACCTCCTGCAAATTGGTACCACTACCCTTCGCGATTCTCATACGACGTGAGCTATCCAAAATAGATGGATTGGTACGCTCTCTTGGCGTCATGGAATAGATAATCGCCTCGATTCCCTTGAATGCGTTATCGTCGATCTCAATGTTCTTCAAAGCCTTTCCTACGCCAGGAATCATGGATGCCAAATCCTTCAAGTTACCCATCTTCTTCACCTGTTGGATTTGAGCCAAGAAGTCATTGAAGTCGAATTGGTTCTTAGAGATCTTCTTTTGAAGGCGACGAGCCTCCTCTTCATCATATTGCGCTTGCGCACGCTCCACCAAAGAGACGATATCACCCATACCGAGGATACGGTCCGCCATACGGGCTGGGTGGAATACGTCGATGGCCTCCATCTTCTCACCGGTACCGATGAACTTGATAGGCTTATTGACAACGGAACGGATGGAAAGGGCGGCACCACCACGGGTATCACCATCCAACTTAGTGAGGACAACACCATCGAAGTCCAAACGCTCGTTGAATTCCTTTGCCGTATTCACCGCATCCTGACCTGTCATGGAGTCCACGACGAAGAGGATTTCGTTCGGATTGACCGCAGCCTTCACAGCGGCGATCTCATTCATCATCTGCTCATCCACAGCCAAACGACCGGCGGTATCTATGATGACAACATCATTGCCATTCTTCTTGGCCTCTTGGATAGCGTTTTGAGCGATGGATACAGGATCCTTGCTATCTATTTCGGAGAATACCGGAATACCAATTTGCTCACCCAATACCTTCAACTGCTCGATAGCGGCTGGACGATAAACGTCGCAAGCTACCAACAAAGGTCTTTTATTCTTCTTGGTTTTAAGCATATTCGCCAACTTTCCTGAGAAAGTGGTCTTACCGGAACCTTGCAAACCGGACATCAAAATAACGGATGGAGCGCCATCCAATTTAATATCCACGGATGTTCCACCCATCAATTGGGCCAACTCATCGTGAACAATCTTCACCATTAACTGGCTTGGTTTAAGGGAAGTGAGCACATTTTGTCCCAACGCCTTCTCTTTTACCGTATCGGTAAATGTTTTTGCAACCTTGTAGTTCACATCGGCGTTGAGCAACGCCTTACGAACATCCTTCAAGGTCTCAGCCACATTAAGCTCTGTAATCTGACCCTCACCCTTCAAAATTTTGAAGGAACGTTCTAATCTTTCACCTAAACTTTCGAACATAATCGATTATATATCATTTATAATTATTTCTCTTTCAATTCCGGAATTTGGAAGGAGGTCAATTTCTCCAACCACTCTTTACGGTTCTTTTCGACTTTCTTCATGAAGGACTCCTCCTTCGTATCGTAAGCGCGATGTCTATAACGGAAAAGGACCACACGTCCATCCACATTCTTGTAACGGCAGAAGTTCCACTCCATCAAGAAAGGGGTTCCACCCTGTACATTTCCTTGGGTGTACTCCAACCATAACTCATCTGGATTGGAGCTTTCCAATTGACTGAAATTAAACACAATGCTTTGCTCTTTCATCAAAGCCAATTTCGCCAATTCAGAGTTCAACTCATTCTCTATGCTTTTGCCCTCTACCGAGCGCTCCAAAATGACCTTCTTCTCATATTTGCGCAAATCATCTTTCGGACGAAGGAATTCTTCCAAGACACGTCCATTCTTCATCTTCGCGGACCAAGACAAATTATATGTCTCATTTCCTAGTTTCACAGATTCGAATCCAAAGAAGTTCTTTTGGGAAAAAATAGGCAAAACAGCCAATCCCCAAACGATAACACTAAGTATGAATAGTCTCTTTTTTTCCATTACCAATAAGATAAAAACTATTAGACGCGTAAAGATACAAAAAATAATTAAGAGTTAAGAGTTAAGAATTAAGAATTAAGCGTTATGAAACGAAATCGACGGAGACGATGAGCTCGGCGAAGCCAATGAAGGGTTAAGAATTAGATGCACACGTCGGCGTTGCCAATTATGGCGAATTAGAGCACGTCCATAACAACCGCTATTTCATCGACAAAACCAAACTTTTCATTGAACAAATACAAACGTCAAGGGCAAACCTCATATTTTTTTTATATTTTTGTATGTTCGTAACGAATTGTTTAATGATGTGTATCATATGAGAAATTTAAAGAAGGCGCTTATCCTACTAAGCATGGGGTTACTTACCACCGCCTGTGGCAACGCTCAAGGTGACGGAGAAAAGAAACTCAAGGAGTTTAACGCCAAAGAAATCATAAAGAAGATCAACAAAGGAGAGAAGGTGGTCATCGCCAATGCGATCATCAAGGATGATTTGATCCTTTCCGACATCGACGACGCGGACTTCACATCGGCGGGTCTATTCACAGCCAACATCAACTCCCCTATTTATTTCCAAAGTTGTGTATTCTTAGGCGATGTGAAGGCTGAAAGCACAAAGAAAGTTGGCGAGAGAAACGTTCCCGTCATCAGTCACTTCTCCAAAGAGGTCAATTTCATGGATTGCGACTTCCGCAAAGCGGCCAATTTCAACGAATCAGAATTTGACAGAAGCGTCAATTTCTGCAAATCCGTATTCCGTGGCCCGGCGGAATTCAACAACATGCTTTGCAACGGCAAACAAAACCAATGGTGGGAAATAGGCGCCGACTCCACATTTATGATGTGTGGTACTATTTTCAGAGGAGACGTCAACATGATGGACGCCAAATTCAAACAAGGAGCCACCTTCCAAAATCTGACGACCAATAAATTACAGATCAGTAACATGGAGTGCGAAGGGGATTTCGACTTCTCCAACGCTACTGTTCACGGTGATATGCTTTTCAATTACGCGACCATCGAAAAGGAGGCTACCCTATCCTTTGGAAAATATGATAGCCGATTGGACATTCTCAGCACCACCTTCAAGGGGAAATGCGACATGGAACGTTCCCTCTTCTACGGAAAGGTAAAACTGAGCGAAAGTAACTTCGAGGGAGGCCTCAACACCCAAGAATCTCTTTTCCTTATGAAACCGGACAAAGAGGGTACAAAATTCAAGGAGGACTCTGTTCCTGAATTCAAACGTTTTCAAATGGACTAAATAATTAATAACATAAACACGTAATCATTATGATGAAATTTTTCAGAAACAAAATCGCCATCGCAGCTATGCTGTTCTCGGCATGCTTCATGACCTCGTGTGATGAAGAGATGATCAATGAAATCCTCTCCATTTTCATTGACATGTTGGGTTACAACCCAGAAAACGAAAACTTGCAGGATACTGACGAAGAGTTGGATGGAAACGACGTTACCAAGACAGCGGTAAGTTGGGAAAACTACTGTCCGCCAGTTGGTAACCAAGGACAATATGGTACCTGTGTGGCATGGGCAACCGCCTATGGTTTGAAGACTACCTTGAACATGAAGGACGGAACTTGGAGCACAGCCAACAAGAACCTCTCCCAATACCAATGTAGCCCAGTGGACGTATGGCACTCCATGAGAAGCGGATACAGCAGTGAAGTTAGTAGCGGTTGTGGCGGTTCTAGCTTCGACCCAGCTTTCAAGGCAATGCAAAGCAAAGGTGTGGCTACCATGTCAACCGTCCCTTTCACCAACATGAAGATGACCTGTGACAATGTCGCAGGAAAGGGATTGTCCAGCAACAAAATCGGTTCATACAGAACCATCGCCTACTCTGCGGATATGTCAACAGACGGCAAAGCTTATGGTATGAAAGTTGCCAACATCAAGGCTCACCTTGAGGAGGGTCCTCTTGTTATCGGTGCGAAATTGGGAAATGACTTCATGGCATGGAACAGTAGCTCCGTCATCAAGAACGACACCAAGACCTACCAAGGACAACACGCGTACCACGCTATGTTGTTGGTAGGTTACAATGACGCGAAGAACGCTTTCCGCCTTCAAAACTCTTGGGGTGCATCCGATTGGGGTGACAACGGATTCATCTGGGTGGATTACAACTTCTTCGTATCCCAATTCTGCTTCGGTGTATGGGGCGCAAGCAATCCATCTTCCGCAAGCGCCGCGCCTAGAGCCACAACAGGAAACGATGTCGCTGTAAAGATCATCTCCGACAAGGAGTTGGCTGATGGTAGCAGAAGCGTTGAGTACACCGTTACCAACAAGGGATTCTCAACCATCTCCACCAAAGAATACGACATCATCTATTTGCTATTCAGATCTAGGGACTTGTCCAAGAAGCATATCGTTATGGAGAACAAAGAGTCTGTTTCGGTAGCGCCAGGACAAACCGTAACAATGAAGGCGACTTACGAGATCCCAACCAACGCTGAGAGCGGAGAGTACTATACAGCGTTGATCGCTGATCCATACGACGAGGTAGGCGACGATACGCCTGCAGACAACTTCAGCTACTTCGCAGGCAAGGATCTTGCCGCACTCAACCTTTCAGCAGGCAAATTGATCAATAACTCTAACGGTATTAGCATCGTCAACACCATCGTTGACAAGCAACACAGCAACGCTTACCGCAACAGCGAGGTGACTCGTTCATTGATCAGAATGAAGAACAAGAGATAATTGAT
>JAKSKY010000094.1 GCA_024401515.1 Paludibacteraceae bacterium
GGCGATGATGGCGGTGTCGCCGATGATGTCACGTTTCGCGTATTGGGAATTGTGGTAGAGAATAGGCAAAGATCTCTTCCAAAGTCTTCTGTTCGCATTTTGTCTGCTGCGCCACTCCTCGCGGATTACGCCACGCTCCTTGTCGATCTCTTCTCCTTTGAGGGAGATGAATCCTGACCAGTCGTGCAGGATGAGTAGGGCAGTGTCCACGATGCTCTCACGGATGGTAGGCACCGATTTTAGATTGTATACGGTCTCGTCCAAAGAGGTGTAGGCGTTTACATTATTTCCGAACTGCACACCAATGGTCTCAAGGTAGTTGATAATCTCCTTGTCCGGGAAATTTTTGGTGCCGTTGAAGGCCATGTGTTCCAAAAAGTGGGCTAATCCATTTTGATTATCCTCCTCTAGAATGGCTCCTACATTTTGCACAATGTAGAAATCCGCGCGTTGAGGCAACTCCTCATTATGACGAATGTAGTAGGTGAGTCCATTCTCCATATGTCCGTATCGGATGGCTGTGTCTCTGGGGATAGGTGCGTTGAACGGATTTTGTCCAGCTGCTGTCAACACACATAGGGCGGTTAAGGCCGTGATAAATATTTTCTTCATGATCAATATCTTTATTTTTACAAATGTAGAAATTAATTCCGAACTCTTAATTCTTAACTCTTAAATCTTCTTTTGTCTTGTATTTGTTTTTTTACTATATTCGCGGTTCAAAGTGTATTTTAAATTTTTTTAAGAAAATAAGTTTAATAAAAATATAACCGACATTACATGGAAAGACGTGTTGTTATTACAGGAATGGGAGTTTACTCATGCTTGGGTAAGAACCTTGAGGAGGTGAGAGAGTCACTTTACAATGGTAAATCTGGTATTATTTTCGACCCAGTTCGTAAGGAGATGGGTTTCAGATCCGCGCTTACCGCACATTTGGAGATTCCTGATTTGAAGGGTCAAGTTAGCAGAAACCAACGTGTTTATATGCCTGAGCAGGCAAAATACGCATACGTGGCTACTACTGAGGCGCTTCGTAATGCTGGTCTTGACCAAGATTATATCGACAGCCACGAGGTTGGTTTGTTATATGGTAATGATAGTACAGCTGACGCTGTTGTCAAGAGTGTTGACACCATGCGTGAGAAGAAGGATACCACATTGGTGGGTTCCGGCGCTATCTTCCAATCCATGAACTCCACAGTTACCATGAACTTGGGTTGCCTTTTCAGATTGAGAGGTATCAACTTGACTGTTTCTGGTGCTTGTGCCAGCGGTTCCCACGCCATCGGTTTGGGTTCCTTACTTATTAAGTGGGGATTGCAAGACTGCATCGTATGTGGTGGTGCGCAAGAGGTAAACCCTTATTCAATCGGTAGCTTCGATGGTATCAACGCATTCTCAACCAGAGAGAGCGATCCTACCAAGGCTTCCCGTCCGTTCGACCGTGACCGTGATGGTTTGGTTCCTGGTGGTGGTGCCGCTACTGTTGTGATCGAGAGCTATGAGTCAGCTGTAAAGCGTGGCGCTCCAATCTTGGCAGAGGTGGTTGGTTACGGTTTCTCTTCTAACGGTGACCACATGTCAGTTCCTAATGTGGATGGTCCTAGCCGCTCTTTGCAAATGTGTCTCCGTGAGTCTCACGTGGACATCAAGGATATCGCTTACATCAACGCCCACGCTACTTCCACTCCAGTAGGAGACAAGAACGAGGCGAAGGCGATCGCTAACGTATTCGAGGGTTACAAGCCATATGTTGCCTCTACCAAGGCGATGACTGGTCACGAGATGTGGATGGCCGGTTCTTCTGAGATCATCTACTCTATGTTGATGATGCAAAACGATTTCATCGCTCCTAATATCAACTTCGAGAACCCTGATGAGGATTCCGCAAGATTGAATATTCCTGCAAAGCGTGTTGATACCCACTTCGATATGTTCTTGTCTAACTCATTCGGATTTGGTGGTACCAACTCTACTTTGATTGTAAAAAGATTCATGAAATAATATAGTGAATGGATAAAGAAACATTTATCGAAAAACTAAACGAACTGCTTGCTGAAGAGTTTGAGGTGGAGGTTTCCACCATCAAACCTGACGCGACAGTGAAGATTACTTTGGCTTTGGATAGCTTGAGTTTTGTCGACATGGTGGCTGTCATCGAAAATGAATTCGGTGTGAAGGTGCCAGGTCAGGACTTGAAGAATATAAAGAAGTTCGCTGAACTTTATGACTATTTATACGAAAAGATAGCACAGGCATGAGTTTAGAAAAACCTTTATATCAAGGCGAACAAATCAAGGAATTGATTCCACAACGCAATCCGATCATGATGGTCGATACGTTGTATGACGCCAACGAAACAGAGTGTATCTCAGGATTAACCATCGCACAGGACAATTTTTTCTGTGTGGATGGTTCTTTTATAGAGCCAGGTTTGATTGAGCATATCGCCCAGTCAGCATCCGCCCATGCGGGTGTGAAGGCCAAGATGAAGAACGAACCTACTCCAGTCGGTTACATCGGAGAGGTGAAGAAGTTCAAATTGGTCGCTAAACCTAAGGCTGGTAGCTCTTTGATCACCAATATCCGTATCGTATCAGAGGTGCAAAACGTCTCTTTGATCAAGGCGGAGACCAAGGTGGGTGACGAAGTGGTCGCATCTTGTCAAATGAAGATCTTTATTCGCGAATAAAGGCAAATGAAACGAGGTGATTCAAATATGAAACTGACTTGTGGCGGCGATCCGTTGGTGAGTCGTATCGAGGTGAAGGTCCGCTTCTCCGAGGTGGATTCCATCCGAGTGGTATGGCACGGAAGTTATGTGAAATATTTGGAGGATGGTCGTGAGGATTTCGGTGAACGTTTTGGCATCGAGTACATGACCATTTTTAATAATGGATATACCGCTCCCGTAGTGGATATGCATTTGCAATACAAGCAGAGTGTGACGGTAGGTGATACCGTTATCGTGGAGACCAAATATGTTCCCACCCTCTCCGCTAAATTGATTTTTGAGTATAATATATTCCGAAAAGAAGACAACGCTTTAGTGCTTACAGCCACTACAACGCAAGTTTTTATGACCAAATCGGGAGAACTACAACTATCTAACCCTCCATTCTTTGAGGAGTGGAAAAAGAGATGGAACATCGGTTAATCAGCTAATCGTGTATCTTATGTTATTGAATTCATATTTTACAATTAAAGAGGAAATCAAGCATGAGCAAGGCTCTGATTTCCATATAGCCTTGAATCCACAACACGAGGTGTACCAAGGTCATTTCCCTGGAGATCCTATTTGCCCAGGCGTATGCAGTATCCAAACCATCCGTGAGTGCGCGGAGGTCGTATTGGGTCGTAAACTGACTATTAACACTGTTTCTCAATGTCGTTTCTCGGAGTTGTTGACTCCAGCGAAGAACATTGACCTTTTGTTGAAATTATCTTTGGAACAGGGTGCGGACGATACCTACAAGGTGGTCGCTTCTATCGCTTCTGAAGATGAACAAACCCTATTTTTGGAGTATAAGGGAGAGTATGCTCTCCAATCCTAATGATTTATTGCAATGACTAGATTTACTATCGCGATCTTCAAGTACTTCCAACAACATAAGATTGTCTTTTATGCATGTATGTTGTTGAGTTTCTTCTTCTTCGCATTCTTCGGATCGAAGATGGTGTATGAGGAGGATATTACGAAATTGTTGCCATCAGACAGCGATGGTGACAACTCCAAGGAGATGGTGTTCGCCAACTTGAAGGTGAAGGATAAGATGTTTGTGGTCCTCAAGATGAAGGACAATAGCGTGGATGTCTCTAAACTTTCAGAGGCGTGCGATAGTTTGGTCGAAGATTTCATGGCAACAGAGGTGGCTAAGGAGATGGTTACCGATGTGCTATACAAGGTGGATGCCGATATGATCCAAGGAAGCGTCGCTTCATTGTACAAGCATCTTCCTATCTTTTTGGATAGCGCCGATTATACCATGCTTGATTCCTTGACAACCAAGGCGCAAATCGAGAATCAGATGCAGAAGAATTTGATGACCTTGTACTCTCCGATGGGATCGGTGATGGGCCAGGTGATCGCACAGGATCCGCTTGCTTTCCGTGAGATGTTCATGAGCAAGAAGGATGCTATGAAAGATGGTTTGGGATCTAATTACACAGTGATCAACCAACATTTCTTCTCTCCGGATTCAGCCATAGCCTTAGCTTTCATATCTCCGAATTTTAAGACGGTTGATTCTAAGTTGAGTACGAAACTCATTTCCCAATTCGACGAGAATATCCAAAAGTTGGGTGAAATATTCCCTGAAATTGATGTTTATTACCACGGTGCCGCTCCGCAAAGCGTTGGTAATTCTAAGCAGATTAAGCATGATTTGGTGATGACATTGTCCGTCTCCATGCTTTTCGCTTTGTTGGTCATCGGACTATGTTACCGTAATAGATCCACCTTGTTCCAATTGGCGGTTCCTATTGTCTATGGATTCTTCTTCGCCCTTTGTGTCATCTATTTCATCAAGGGTCAATTGTCTCTTTTGGCTTTGGGAATTGGCGCCATCGTATTGGGTGTGGCGGTAAGTTACTGCTTGCATGTGATTACCCATTACAAATATGTCGGCAATCCTATCCGTGTGTTGGAGGAGCAATCCGTACCCGTTTTCTTGGGTTGTTTGACGACGATCGGAGCCTTTATGAGCTTGATGTTCACTGAGGCTGAATTGTTGAAGGATTTTGGTTTGTTCGCCTCTTTGGCATTGTTAGGAACAACCTTCTTCTGCTTGATCTTCTTGCCTCAGTTCTTTAGTGAGGAAAAGAACAAGCGTAACGAGAAGGCTTTTGAGATTCTAGAGAAGATTAATTCTTATCCATTTGAACGCAAGACATATTTGATTGGTGCTATTGTCGTCATCAGTTTGATCTGTTTTGTGACATCTAGATGGGTGAATTTCGATTCGGACTTGACGCACATCGCCTACTACGATTCCAAGATATTGAAGTCTCAGGAGATTTTGGCAGAACATACAACCAAGGATTGCAAGACTGTCTACTTCGCCGCTGTCTCTCCTGATTTGGATAGCGCTTTGGCATATTCCAAAAAGATGGAAAGTGTCTTGGCGAACCAGAAGGATGTTTATGGTAAGGTTCGTTCCTATGGATCTTCTTCCCATATGATCTTTATTCCAACAGAGGAGCAAAAGGCCCGATTGAACAGATGGTCTAATTTTTGGACGGATGAGAAAAAGAAGCAGGTGCTAACAGATTTGAATGAAGCGGCCTTGAAGGTTGGTTTCACGCCTGAAATGTTCGTCGAGTTCCAAAATATGTTGGTGGAAAATCAACAAGGCACGTTGGATTTGGTTAGCGCCAACATATTGCCATCTTCATTGATGAGTAATATGATAGAGTATACCGATGGAAAGTATATGGTATTCACACCGGTGAATCTATTGCCTAAAGATAAAAAAGAGGTATGTGATGAGGTGACGAAGATCCCTCATTTGGTTGTGATCGATCCATATTACTATACCAGCAATATGGTGGAACTGATCAATGATGATTTCTCCACAACATTGCTGATCTCTTCTCTGTTTGTGCTTTGTGTGCTTTTGATTAGTTACCGAAGCGTTTGTTTGGCATTGGTCGCCTTCTTGCCGATGTCCTTGAGCTGGTTCATCGTTTTAGGCATCATGGGTATATTCAATATGCAATTCAACTTGATCAACATCGTCATCTCCACCTTTATCTTCGGTATTGGTGTGGATTACAGTATATTTGTCATGGATGGTTTGCTCTCCGAATTCAGAATTAGGAAGAATGTTTTGGTTTTCCATAAAACAGCGATCCTTTTCTCCGCGTTCGTGTTGATTGTCAGCATCGCCTCTTTGATGTTCGCTACACACCCAGCAGTGAAATCCATCGGATTGTCCACTTTGATCGGTATGTCAACCGCTGTGATTATTTCCTATTCGTTGGAGCCATTCTTGTTCTATTGGTTGATCAAGCGTCCTACTTTGAAGAAGAAGTCTCCGGTGACTTTGTTTAATATTCTGCATGGTGAGGCCTATTTCAAACTTGGCAAGGACCATATGTCTTTGAAGCAACAGATCCGCAATAATTATGAGTACAAAGGTTATGACGTGGAGAAGATGTTGAAGCATGAGTTGGTGACCACGCATAACTATACCATCTTTAACCCAATCTTCCCATTGAATGGTCAAGTTTTGGAGTATGGTTGCGGATATGGATTCAAGTCATACTGGTTCGGCATTAATAACCGAGAGGCCAATATTTTAGGATACGATACGGATGAGGATAAGATATTGTTGGCTGAGAACTGCTATTTGAAAGATGAAAAGATCCAATTCACTACTGACAAGGAGAAGTTGAACCAAGCGTTTGACGTTGTCATTGTCAATGAAGGATGGAATATTAACGATATTGAAACTTCGCTTGAAAAGGCACGTTATGTGATCACCTATAAGGGTTGTGAGAGCGATATATTGGGAGATAACTTCATCAAGGAGAATGAAGACGAACTCTTCGTGCTTTATAGAGCCAAGAGATTCTATAAATAATTGATTTGAGATGAAATATGATGTTGTCATCATAGGAGGCGGTCTTGGCGGTTTGGAATGTGGTTATACCCTTGCCAAATCGGGGAAGAGCGTCTGCGTCTTGGAACAAGGTGTGGTGTTGGGAGGTTGCCTTCAGACATTCAAACGTAAGAGAACTGAGTTTGATACTGGGTTCCATTATATTGGAGCTTTGGAGGAGGGGCAGTCCTTGTGGCGACTTTTCGATTTTTTCCAGTTGATGGACTTGCCTTGGAGACGTTTGGATGATTCATGTTTCGACGAGGTTATTCTTCATGGAGAGCGTTTCAAATTTGTTTCGGGTAGAGCGAATTTTGTCGAGGAGCTCGCTTCCCGTTTCCCTTCCCAAAGAGAGAATTTGAAAAAATATATGGATATGTTGTCCGATGTGGGCGATAATATCTTTAAGAGTTTCGATACGGCCGAGGCGGTTGATTTCTACCAAAAGCCTGCCTTCGTCAATTCAGCTTACGATTTTTTGAACGAAACCATTACGGATCCTAAGCTTCGTAATGTTTTGGCTGGAACCTCCTTGAAAATGGAGCTTCATCCGAATTTGCCGCTTTATATATATGCGCAAATCAATGACTCTTTCATACAGAGCGCATGGCGTATAGAGGGTGGTGGCCAGCAAATCGCAGATCGTTTGGCGGAGCACATTCGTTCCTTCGGCGGTGAGGTGCGTACCAAGGCTTTGGTGACTGAACTGGTGGAGGAGGATGGCAAACTGGTGGCTGCCATTGTCAATGGAGAGGAGCGCATCGAAGCGGATCTCTTTATATCCAATGCCCATCCTGTCGCGACGTTGGATTTGGTGAAAGAGAGCCAAGTCATCAAGAAGATTTACCGGAAGCGTATTGCTGGCATACCTAACACCTTTGGTATGTTTACGGCCAACATAAAATTAAAGAATGGGGTCCCTTATTTGAATCGAAATCAGTTTATATACGAAACGGATGATTTGTGGCACTATTGTGATTATGATACAGCGAATCAGATGGATGCCGCATTGATTAGTTATCAGAAACCAATGGATGGTTCCTCTTTCGCTCGTAATATAGATATTTTGACTCCTATGAATTGGCGCGATGTTGAGGAATGGAAAGATTCGAAAGTGATGCGCCGCGGAGAATCGTATGAAGCCTTTAAAATGCGCAAGGCGGAACAATGCATTGACTATGCGTCCAAATACATCGATGGTTTGAAGGATTGTGTCGAGGATATCTATACCAGCACACCATTGACCTATCGTGACTATACCTATACTTACGAGGGTAGTGCCTATGGTATAAAGAAAGATTTCAGCAAATTGATGTTTACCATGCTGACGCCTCGTACTCCTTTGCCTAATCTTTTGTTGACGGGCCAAAATTTAAATCTTCATGGCATATTAGGTGTCTCCATGACCTCTTTCTTCACATGTGCCGAGATTTTGGGTATGGATAAAATTAAAGATTTGTTAAAATTGAGATAATAAATCTTAAAATCTGTAAAAATTCAACATTATTTGTTAAAATATGTAGATCAATTAAAGTTTGGCACGGTATTTGTATTAAATATAGTGTACAACAAAAAAGACATACCATTAGAATAAATTTCAATTCGTTTATTGAGTAATTCATGTTGCATCCATCAGTGCGTGAGCATAGATGGATGTTTTTTTTGTCTCTATTCGCTTGATTCTGTTTCCTTAATTGTATTTTCTATATTCTTCTCCCATATATTATTTTAGGTATTTTGTATTTTTCACTAAATTCGCGATAGATAAATGATTATTCCATGATGAAGGTTAAAGGAAAGAATTTTGTTGAGATGTTGTCCGCTGAGGAGATTGATAAAATTATCGATCGTATGGCGGCCGCTATCAATGCGGATATGGAGGGAAAAAATCCCTATTTCCTTGTGATGATGAACGGTGCGTTTATATTCGCCGCCGATCTGCTTCGAAAGATTACCGTGCCATGCGGTTTGGCTTTTGTGAGATATTCTTCTTATGAAGGTATGCAAACTACAGGTAAAGTGGTGCCAGTTCTACCGGTTCCTGCCGATGTGAAGGGTCGTAATGTGGTAATTATAGAAGATATCGTTGATACGGGAATTACCATGGAGGCTTTTTTGAAGGAGTTGAAAAACTTCTCTCCGGAGTCTGTACGTATCGCCGCGTTCCTTACAAAGCCAGAGGCTCGTCAAAGACAGGTCTTGGTAGATTATGTCGGTAAGGAGATTGAAAATAAGTTCGTATTAGGCTATGGCTTGGATTTCGATGGCTTGGGTAGAAATATTCCATCGTTATTGGTCTTGGACGAGAATGAAGGTTAAGGATTATTATTTTTAAATTTATAGATAAAATGAAGAACGTAGTTATTTTTGGCGCTCCAGGTTCAGGTAAGGGAACTCAGAGCGAGAACATCATCAAGAAGTATGGTTTCAAGCACTTCTCTACTGGTGATATCTTGAGAAAGCAAATCGCTGACCAAACTGAGTTGGGTAAGATCGCTAAGACTTTCATCGACGAGGGTAAATTGGTGACTGACGAGTTGATCATCAACATGTTGGATGCTGAGTTGGCTTCTGTAGAGGGCGCTAAGGGTGTTATCTTTGATGGTTTCCCACGTACTTACGCTCAAGCTGAGGCTTTGAAGGTTATGTTGAACAAGCGCGGTACTGATGTTGCCGTTATGTTGAACATCCAAGTGGATGAGGCTGAGTTGATCAAGCGTCTTTTGGAGAGAGGTAAGACTTCTGGCCGTTCTGACGACAACTTGGAGACTATCACCAAGAGAATCAAGACTTACAACGAGCAAACAACTCCAGTTATCGACTTCTACAAGAAGGAAGGTACTTGCGTTGACATCAAAGGTGTAGGTTCAATCGACGATATTTTCGTTGCTATTTCCAACGCTATCGACGCTGCAAAATAATTATTAGCGAAAAGATATGCGAGTCCCCATCCCGCAAGATGGGGACTTTTTTATGTAGTAGGTTTGTTCCATAAAATTTAGTCTTATGTCTGAGGAAAAATCGTCTCGCGAAAAACAGATTACCAAAACCAGTATTATAGGTATTATAACCAATATTTTATTGGCCTCTTTCAAGGCTTTTGCGGGTTTGTTGGCGAACTCCATCGCTGTGGTTTTGGATGCGGTTAACAATTTGAGTGACGCACTCTCTTCCGTGATAACCATTGTGGGTATCAAATTAGCTCGTAGGAAACCGACGAAAAAGCATCCGTTTGGACATGGTCGTATCGAATATTTCAGCGCTATCATCATAGCGGGCCTTGTTTTTGCGGCTGGCGCTGCCTCGTTGGTGGAATCCATCAAGAAGATTATCTCTCCAGAGATTCCCTCTTACCAGACTGTGACGATCATCGTCATCGTGGCATCTATTATCACTAAATTATTGTTAGGCCGTTATGTGAAGAGACAAGGCGAAAAATATTGTTCCGACGCATTGATCGCCTCTGGTTCGGATGCCTCATTCGATGCGATTATTTCAGCTTCGACTTTGTTGGGAGCGATTATCACGTTGGCATTTAACATTCCAGTGGATGGTTACATCGGTGTGGTGATCTCTGGGTTCATCATTAAGGCGGGTATCGAATTGTTGGCTCAACCCGTCAGTCAAGTGGTGGGTGCCCGTACCAATAGCGAAACCACTAAGTCCATGAAGGCTGATGTGCGTGAAATAGAGGGTGTTATCGGTGTGTATGATTTGGTGTTGCATAATTATGGTCCCGATTTTGCGGTGGGCTCTTTGCATGTCGAGGTGGACGACCGTATGTCGGCACGGGAGATCCATTTGCTGATTAAGAAGATTCAGCGGAAGATCAAGGAAAAGTATGATATTTTCCTCTCTGTCGGTATTTATGCGGTGGACCAGCACGATGATGAATTAGGCCATATGCAGGCTGAAATAAAGCATGTTGTGAAGGAGTTTGAAGGTATCCATCAGTCTCACGGAATCTTTATCGATTCGGATAGTAAATATATATCTTTGGATGCGGTGGTAGATTTCAAGGTGGAGGATAAGGCGTTGCTGAAGAAGCGAATTGTAGCGAAACTTTCTGAACTTCATCCAGGATACGAAATCGATTTGAGTTTCGACATTGATTATTCGGATTAAAAAAAGCGATCGTCAGGTCGCTTTTTTTTATGGATATTATAGTTCGCTCGTTTGCCAAAAGACGGAGGATGCTCCGTTTCTACATTATTAGGCATCACCGAACTCATCGACTCCTTCGCTTTCTTTTCTAAACTCTAAACTCT
>JAKSKY010000095.1 GCA_024401515.1 Paludibacteraceae bacterium
GTGCAAAGGTAAAACCTTTTTCCTTATCCGCCAAACTTTTTTCGAAGTTTTTTTTTCAAGATTTTTTTTCTGATTTCAGTGTTTATTCAAAACCACAATCTCGTAAGTTATTTTAGACCGCTGTCTTTAATTACTTTGTTTCTTGAAAGCGGTTGCAAAGGTATATCGTTTTCACATTCCCTCCAAACATTCTCGCAGATATTTTCCTAAAAAATCATCATTCAGTTAATTATCAACGAGTTAAAAATCGCTATTTCAAACCCAAACATTATTATATCTCACGTCTTCTCCCCTCCACTCTACTATACAGTCTATTGAGTTCTTCATACGTAGTTCAATTTATATATTCTTTATACCTTATTATAATGGAGTTTGTATTTTATGTGAACTTATCTCAAAAAAAATTATATATTCGCGAAAAACTTTTAAAACTAAATGATATGAGATTAGGAGGAAGAAGAGAAAGTACAAATGTAGACGACCGCAGAAAATCCGGCGGCGCAAAAGCAGGTCTAGGCATTGGGGGTATATTATTGGCGGCCGCTATCGCATACTTCAGCAGCGGTGGCAATTTGGGACAAGCGATCAATGCGGGTTTCCAAGCAGCATCATCATCTTCTAGCACAACAAGCGGAAGCACTTATACACCAACTGCGGAGGAAGAAGAGTTGGCAAAATTCACCAAACAAATTTTGGCAGGTACTGAGGACGTTTGGACAGATCAATTCAAACAAATGGGTAAAACGTACCACGCGCCAAAATTGGTGATGTTCCATGGAGCAGTTAGTTCCGCTTGCGGTAACGCTAGTTCATCAACAGGACCATTCTATTGTTCTGGAGACCAAACAGTTTATATTGACTTGGAATTCTTCACAACAATGAAGGCTCAATTCGGAACAGCAGGAGACTTCGCATATGCATATGTAATCGCACACGAGGTAGGACACCACGTACAGAACGAATTGGGCATTTTGAGCCAAGCTCATCAACAAATGGCCAAAAGCCAAGAGCGCCAATCTAACCAGATCAGCGTAAGATTGGAGCTACAAGCAGACTTCCTTGCCGGGGTTTGGGCTTACCAAGACAACAAAATGTTCAACTCTTTGGAGGCAGGTGATGTTGAAGAAGGTTTGGCCATCGCATCTAGAATCGGCGACGACTACCTTCAAAAGCGTGCGCAAGGTTATGCGGTTCCTGAAACATTCAACCATGGTACATCAGAACAACGTTCTCGTTGGTTGAAGAAGGGTGCCACTGGTTACTCTCTTTCTGAAGCCAACAAAGCATTCGAATTACCTTACGAGCAATTGTAAGATTTCAAATCATACAACACAGAAAAGAGTTGTCCCATGGGCAACTCTTTTTTTACACACTTAATTGACAAGTACAAATTTCACTCACCCCACATTACCCAAGAAGCGTCTACTACACAATAATTTGTATTCGATAGCCGCAAAGGTTCAACCATTCAAAAAAAAGAGTGATATGCAACCATACCACTCTTCTATATAGGAATACTACACTATTTTATTCATAATAGACGATTTCTCTTCTCGTCACAAAACGAGCTTGGTTCTTCTTCACATCATAGATGGTCTCCGTGATCCAATTATCATGATCGTCATATTCATAGACACATTTGGCCTCTGCGACAAATTCCGCCGCATAAGGAACCGTCAAAGTGGAAAGTAACAATCCACGTTCGTCATATTCATACAATACTTTGCTGCTCAAGACCCCTTTAAAGTATTCCGAAGTCTCTTTCACTAAGCCATTCGCATGATAGATTGTCTCCATCTTCTTCACCTCCTCATTCTTTTCATTGTAGACAATTTCAGAAGTGACGTTACCCTTTTCGTCATATTGGTAAACTCGACGCAATACCAATTTACCATCTCCACCGATTTCTTTGTACTCTGTCACTCTTCCAGACTTGTCGTACTCGTATTCGTGACGGCTAGAGATGTTTCCGTTTTCATCACGACGAACCTCCTCTGTTTTATTGCCGGAAGGATCATATTTCTTGAAATTCTCACTGGAGATATCTCCTTCACAATTGTAATTGGTCTCCTGGACACAATTTCCATCCTTATACTTGTGGACGCTTTTATGAGAAAGGCGATTGTCTATATCATATGAATAATCTTTTGTTAGGCATCCGCTACGATTGAACTCATAGAACTCATTCCAAATGCGTTCTTCCATCACATTGTCAAAGACAACGCTTGCGTCGTATGTCTGAGAATGGAGAGATTTTACGTTTCCCTTCAATCCCAACGGATTCGGTGTGATTTTTTGTTCCTCTTTACATCCCGTCAAAAAGAACAAGGCCAATGCGCCTAACATCAAAAATCTGCTCTTCATACAATAAATAATATTGAGTAAAACCCTTATAACTTATATCGCTAAATTATGTATAAAAATTCACATTAACAAACTGCAATTCCTAAAATAGAACAGACATCACATATTTTTCGACGAAACCTTTATTATTCACGATGAATGGCAGAAATAAAAAGATAATAAAGTGACATCTCACATAAAATAAAGTTATATTTGCATTCGAAACTGAACAGACACCACTATTACCATGATAACAAAAAAACACATAACACTCACAATCATAGCGTTTTGTCTAGCAGCTATATCTTTCGCGGCACAGGCCTCCACTACCCATAAAATGGAACAGATGGAGCACTTCACCGTGACAGAAGGATTAACCTCCAACATGGTCCACAACATTTCGGAAGACTCAATGGGACATATTTGGGCCTGCACAGACTTTGGATTGTCCGTTTTTGACGGAAGTGTATTTAAACGATTCGAAAAATCCGACTACCCTTCCATTCTCCGTAACGATTTCTTCTGTTCCGGTGTCAGAAAGGATGGAACCGTATTTATCGGTAGTCATCTTGGCGTTGCCTTAAAATACGATGCGAAAAATGACCAATTCAACAACATAGCACCGACTGATTTCGAAGAGACCTATTACAAACAGGTGTCCGGATTCTTTATCAGCAAACAAAACGACGCTTACATGTGGACTTCCGGAGGTGTCTATAAATACGACACGAAAGAAGAGCGTTTCGTCAAGGAGAATCCGCTATTCGATCTAACCAAAGACCAATTCATCTTTTCCCTTTACAAAGATGATTTCAACAGATACTGGGTAGCGACTTATAACACACTGACAATCATATCCGAAGACGGGAAAATCATTAGAAGCGAGCATCTTAATTTAGGTGACATGTATGCCAGCAAGGTAGTCCCTATAGACAAGAACAGAATCCTCATCACCTGTTTTTCCAATATGCTTATCGAATACACCATCGATAAGGATGGTAATGTCAGCGAACCAAAAAAAATCAAACTACCGTTCTCTAATATCACCTCCATCTTAAATGACAGGCAAGGTAGAATATGGTTCACAACCGACGGTGCCGGACTATGGTATACGGACGAGCCATTGAACGACGAGACGAACTTTGTAAATATCAGCCCTACAGATGCGGACGCCGACGCAATCACAAAATTGTATGGCATCATAGAGACCAAAGATGGTGACCTATGGATCGCCACCCAAAACTCCGGTCTTTGGAGAATCAAAAGGAACAAAGGTGCTTTCATTTCCTTATCGCAGGACATTCCTTTCCCGAACAAAATGTGTACTGATTTCACGGAAACAGAGGATGGTACCATTTATATTTCTTCCGATGGAAAAGGTATCACGAAGCATAGCAACGATTTGAAAAGCTATGAATTCATTCCTAGCAAAGAGAACAACCAAAATGCCCTATGTCTATCGCAAGACAAAGATGGACTCATTTGGATCGCCACCTGGGGAGGTGGCATTCAAATCTACAACCCCAAAGATGGAACCTTTAAACAAGAGAAATTCGAGGAGCTAAAGTCAACGCTTAACTGTTTCTTCTCCGTAAAGAACATGAAAAACGGAGAGATTTGGGTATGTACAGGAGGAGACGGCCTTTATGTCAAACGAACCAATGGCCATTGGGAAAAATGTTCACTTCCTTTTGGAGGCGACGAGTATGACATGTGGGCTTACGGCACAACGGAAGGCTCCAACAACACACGATGGGTCTTTACCACCCGTTCCATCTGGAGAATAAACGGAGAAGACAAGCGACCGCTCATCGCAGATATTTCCAAGCAAAAATCGCACGACCCGATCAGTATGAACGATGCGAAATGCGATAAGGAGGGAAATCTTTTCGTATGCTGCGACCAATTCCTCATCCGCATCACAGAGGATGGGAACAGATTCGACACCCTCTCTTTTATGCCTAAGGACAACTATAGTTCCATAGAAATCCTTCCCAGCGGAGAAATCATCGCCAGCGGCAGCAAAGGCATTTACCGTATCAATTACGATCAAAAAGAGTACACTCGATTCCTTTATGACTTCAGAGCTAACGGAACAGGAAGATTCCGTGCGCATGGCTCATACATTCTAAAGGATGGAAGAATATTATTTGGAACCAAGGATGGTTTTTTGGTTCTATCTCCCAATAAAAAGGAAGATGGCATCACAAGTCACTATTTCGGCATCTCTTGCATGACGGTCAATGGCACACCTTATCGGGAGAGCGGCATAGAGCACGTCACAAACGAAACCGGCGCCATCGAAACAATGACAATCAAGCATGACCAAACAGAACTCATATTCGCGGTAGACTTGGTCAACTATTTTCCAAAGGAGATCACTACGGAATACAAACTAGAGGGTCTAACAGACAAATGGACCGAGGTGGAAACCAACCGTAAAATAAAATTCTCTTTCATTCCACCTGGAGAATACACGCTACAAGTACGTTCATACATTTCCGGCTCACAAGAGAACGCGGATGTCAGAAGCGTAAAAATAACCGTTTTACCTCCTTGGTGGCAAACATGGTGGGCCAAGGTTATCAGCTCCATCCTATTGGCCTTGTTAATCGCAGCCATCGCCTACCATCAAATCAGAAGATTGAAACGCGAGCAGATCGTTCTCCAAAAGAAGGTCGCTGAGCGCACCCATGAATTGGACGAAAAGAACACTGAGTTGCAACATGCATTGCAAGACAAAGACCGCTTGATTTCTGTGGTGGCACACGATTTGAAGAACCCGATGTTCGCCATCGTGGGCACATTGGAGAACCTAGCCAACAAAAATTATGGCAACGACGACGAGAAGCAAAAAGCGCTCGTCGATGTACATTCATCCGCACAAACCCTTCAAGACGAAATGGTTCGACTCTTGGAATGGGCTAGAGCAAAGAAAGAGGATATTGAGTGTAAATTCACGGATGTCAATGTAATGAATAGCCTTGAAAACATCGGTGCCCTACTCGGCGGACTTATTCAAGGCAAGAAACAGAAGTTAGCCTATGACATCAATGTGAAAAACTGCGCCTATTCAGACGCTCGAATGTTCAGCACGGTCATCAGAAACCTCATCAACAATGCGGTGAAGTTCACGCCAGAGGGAGGAGAAATCACACTCAAGGCTTGGCAAGAGGGCAATAAGATATTGGTAAGCGTAGCCGACAACGGTGTGGGCATGAGCCAAGAAAAGATCAAGCAACTGAAGCAAGAAGGCCACGTCGACAGCACACTAGGAACAAGCAAAGAGAAGGGTTCTGGCCTTGGTCTTGGTCTTTGCATGGAATATGTCAACCGCATCAAGGGAGAAATGGATATCCAAAGCCATGAGGGAGAAGGAACCACCATCACCATATCCGTTCCCGCCTCCGAGAAATTGGCGGAGGAGATCAATATCCAAACGGAAGAACCTAGCAGCGACCACTTGGTAGACAAAGAACTGCTTGGTGGCAACACCGCTTTGATTGTGGAGGACGACCCGTTAATCAGGCAAAATATCCAACACACATTGGAGCGTTACATGACCGTCATGACCGCCGGCAACGGTGCGGAGGCGATCAAACTTGCGGAAGAGAATGACTTCGACATCATCCTCAGTGACGTGGAGATGCCTGTGATGAACGGTATAGACATGAGCCGAAAGATGGCCACCATGGAGCGCACTTATGGTGTTCCACTTCTCTTCCTGTCTGCTAAGACAGACGAGTCCGACCGTTTGATGGGTCTATTGTCAGGCGCAGTGGATTATATTCCTAAACCATTCAGTTCCAACGAATTACTAATCAAAGTCAATAATATTCTTAGCAATCGGAGAAAACAGCAGTTAAGATTATTACAGCAAAATATCAGCGCACCTGCCGACAATAGGGAGACGCCTATCGAAGAGGTGATCGAAAAGAAGGAGGAGCGAATGAATCCATTCCTTCAAAAAATGGTGGAAGAGATCGCTAAAAAATACAAAGAGAGCGACTTCTCCATTGAAACATTGGCCGAGTCCATGAATGTCAGCCAATCCACATTGGCAAGAAAGATAAAATCCATCACCGGTAAAACACCAATCGAAATTTTGGTGGAATATCGTTTGAACGCAGCGATGGCCCTCTTAAAGGACAATGCTGATGGATTGCAAATCAACGAAATAGCCTATGAATGTGGATTTACGGACCCAGCCTACTTCACACGAAAATTCAAAGATTTCTTCGGTCATACGCCGCGCGAAGTAAAATGACCAAATGATTTATAATCTGTGGCGTTTTTTTGCGACTTTTTTCGTAAATTCGCGGTGAAATGGGAAGAATAATGGCCATAGATTACGGAAGGAAGAGAGTCGGTGTAGCAGTCACTGACCCTTGCCAGATCATTGCGAACGGACTTTGTACGGTTCCTTCCAACGATATACTCAAATTCATCGAGGAGTACACGAAGAAAGAGAGCGTGGAATTAATCGTTGTCGGACAACCCAAAACCGTCCGAAACGAACCATCCGAATCTATGAAATACATCACTCCATTCGTCAACGCACTTAAAAAGCGCTTGCCACTACTTCCCATCGTCATGTACGATGAGCGATTCACCTCCGTATTGGCCCACAAGGCGATGTTGGATGGCGGATTAAAAAAGAAAGAGCGACAAGACAAAGCCCTCGTGGACGAAATCAGCGCCACCATCATTCTTCAATCCTACATGGAGAGCAAAAGAATGATGATGTAAAACAGAAACATAATAATTACGAAGATGATATATCCTATAGTCGTGTATGGTTGCCCCGTATTGAGGGAACAAACACAAAACATTGACGCGAATTATCCTAACCTACAACAATTAATCGACGACATGTTCGCCACCATGTACAATGCGGAAGGCATCGGATTGGCGGCTCCTCAAATCGGACTATCCATCCGTATGTTCGTCATCGATCTTGAAGTTTTAGCGGAGGACGATCCTCAATTCAAGGGATTCAAGAAGGTCTTCATCAACCCACAAATCATCGAATTCGGAGAAGAATTGGAGTCATGCGACGAAGGATGTTTGAGTGTTCCCGGCGTAAGCGAGAGCGTTAAGCGACCTAAGAAGATCCGCATCCAATACCTTGACGAAAAGATGGAGGCTCACGACGAAGTTTACGAGAACTACAAGGCAAGAGTTATCCAACATGAGTACGACCACTTGGAGGGTAAAGTATTCGTGGACCGTATCTCCCCTATCAGACGTCAGATGAACCGTAGCAAGCTCAGCAGCATGGTCAGCGGCAAAATCAGATGCAGATACAGAATCAAAACCGCTAAATGAGTGAGTTGAACGACATAAAGGCACTCATCGCCCAAGAAGATTTCGCCCAAGCCGAAACACTACTGAAGGCATATCTCTCCAACAACCATGAGAGCGAGCAGGCGCATTTCCTTCTAGGCAACTTATACCGCAAAAGGGAAGATTGGGAGGGGGCTCTCAACGAGTACCAAGCGGCCATGGACATCAATGAAAACTCTCCGGCAAGATTGGCCTACAATGCCATCCAAGAGGTTTTGGCATTCTACAACAAGGATATGTTCAACCAATAATTAGCCGGGAAACATAGAGAATATGAATACACAAGAACAATTCGACGCTGTCATCAGCGTATGCAAAGAGATATATAGCAAGAAATTGCAAGACTACGGAGCCGCTTGGAGAATCATGCGTCCAGAGTCCATCACCGACCAAATCTTCATCAAAGCCAACCGCATCCGCACCTTAGAGGTGACAGGAGAGGCAAGGGTCAACGAAGGAATCCGTTCTGAATTGATCGCCATCGTGAATTATGGCATCATGGGATTGATTCAATTGGCCAAGGGATATGCGGACAGTTCGGATATAACGCCCAGTGAGGCCATCGAATTGTACGATCACTACATGAAGCAAACGGTAGAACTCATGTTGGCGAAGAACCACGACTACGACGAGGCTTGGCGTTCCATGCGCACCACCTCCTACACGGACCTCATTCTTATGAAACTTTACAGAACCAAACAGATTGAGGACAATCAAAACAAGACACTCATCTCTGAGGGTGTCGACGCCAACTACATGGACATGGTCAATTACGCCTTGTTCGGCCTCATAAAAATTGACTTCAAAGATTAATTTAAAGTATAAATTACTATTTTTGAACTATGAATGACAAAGTAAAAAAAGGCATAGTTATCGTATCACGAATACTTTTGGGTTTGGTATTCGTCTTTTCCGGTTTTTCCAAGTTAGTGGATCCACTTGGTTCACAGTACAAAATCGAAGATTACCTTGAGGCATTGAACCTAGACTTCTTTGCTCCAATCGCTTTGGTGGTCGGCATCGCATTGGCCACCTTCGAATTCACCTTGGGTGTATGCTTGTTGCTAGGCACAAAGATGAAGTCCACCTCCGTTCTAGCCATCATCATGATGTGCTTTATGACACCACTTACCTTATGGATCGCCATCGCGGATCCTGTGACCGATTGTGGATGTTTCGGAGATGCGCTTGTCATCACCAACTGGCAAACTTTCTGGAAGAACATCGTACTTTTGGCCATGGCCATCATCATTTATGTTTGGAGAAAACATAGTCCTAAATTGTTCTCTGAGCGTACCGATTGGTTGATTTCCATCTGCGCAGGAGCATTCTCCATCATGGTTTCTCTATACTGCTACGCCAACCTTCCTATCATCGATTTCAGACCTTACAAGAATGGAACGGACATTGAAGAGGCAATGAAGATGCCTGGCACAGACGAAGACATAGCGTTCGTCGCTGAGAAATTGGAGACTTTGGCACAAGGTCAACAAGATGTAGCGGCTTGCGTAAAGGAAATTTGCAAACCAGAATTCCACTTGGACGAAGATGAGGTTTCCGGAATCGTTGAAGAATTCAACAAAGACGAGGAGAAAGACGCCGAATCTTACGCATCCAAAATATTCCGTACGCTTGAGACCGAGTATGAGACCACCTATTTGATGGAAAAGGATGGAAAACAAGAGAAGTTCGGCATCAAGGACTTCCCTGACAGCACTTGGAAGATGGTCGAGGTTATCAACAAACCAATCAAGAAGGGTTACGAACCTCCTATCCACGACTTCACCATGGAGCATCCCGACATGGGCGACATCACCGAAGAGGTACTTCAAAAAGAGGGATATTCCTTCCTAATGGTCTGCCGTCGCGTCGAGATGGCAACCACCAACAAGAGAAAGGAGATCAACAACATCTATGATTTCGCCAAACAAAATGGTTACGGATTCTATTGCTTAACCGCCACCGGATTGGAGACAGAAGAGATGAGAGAGTTCCAAAACGAGATGGAATGGGGCAAAGACGGAGAAGGATACCCATTCGTCAATACAGACGAAATCACATTGAAGACGATTGTCCGCTCCAACCCTGGTTTGGTACTCATCAAAGATGGTGTGGTCATCAACAAGTGGAGCAACAAGAATATGCCAACCTTCACAGAGCCTTTGGAAAACTCTCCAAGAGGTCAAGTGCAAAAGGCGAATGAATGGAAAGTGGTCTTTAAATCACTGATGGTCTTCTTGGCGACTTTGGCCTTGGTATTCGCTTTGGATTGGATCATCTCCAAAGTGATGAACAGAAAGAGTAACTAACATAAAACATTATCATAATTTTTAATATTTCATTACAATGAGAAAGAAAATCGTAGCAGGAAACTGGAAGATGAACACCAGTCTCCAAGAGGGTGTTGCTTTGGCAACTGATTTGAAGAACGCACTTGCTGGCAAGAAGGTAAACTGTGACGTTGTTGTATGTACTCCATACATCTCCGTAGCTGCAGTTGCTGAGGCTGTTAAGGGTTCTATCATCGGCGTTGGTGCTGAGGATTGTTCAGCAAACGACAAGGGTGCTTTCACTGGTGAGGTTTCTGCAAGCATGGTTGCTTCAACTGGCGCAAAGTATGTTATCTTGGGTCACTCAGAGCGTCGTCAATACCACGGTGAGGATAACGCACTTTTGATCAAGAAGTTGAACTTGGCTATCGCTAACGGCTTGACTCCTATCTTCTGTGTAGGTGAGGTTAAGGAAGAGCGCGAGTCTGATACTTTCAAGTCAGTAATCGAGGGTCAAATGGCTGCTATCTACACTCTTTCTGCTGAGGATTTCGGCAAGTGTGTAATCGCTTACGAGCCAGTTTGGGCTATCGGTACAGGTTTGACTGCAACTAGCGCACAAGCACAAGAGGTTCACGCATTCATCCGTGCTTCTATCGCCGCTAAGTACAACAAGACTGTTGCAGACAACACTTCTATCCTTTACGGTGGTTCTTGCAAGGGCAGCAACGCTCCTGAGTTGTTCGCTCAACCAGACATCGACGGTGGTTTGATCGGTG
>JAKSKY010000096.1 GCA_024401515.1 Paludibacteraceae bacterium
GACATCCTCATTTCCTTAACCTTAAATCTAATACCATGAAAAACACAGTGCAAATATAGGGGTTATTTTTATGTTGTACAACATAATTCTAAAATATTTTCCAAGAATATGTGATTTTTAAATTTTATTAAGAAATCTCTCCTTCAGCGTAGGACTAACGCACCTACATTTGTTGGTTTGCTGACGCCTTTTTGCGTAGGGCTTGCGCACCTACGCTATGTAATCTTAATTCTTAACTCTTAACTCTTAACTCTTAATTCTTAATTCTTAATTCCCATAGTTGTTTTACTCTAAAAATATGCCTATTTTTGTAACTTAGAATATTTGTAGAAAATAAATACTAAACGCGTATATAATGGTTCTATTTTTCAAAAAAGCGGATGCAGGTTATTTGGCTGTAGACGCAGACCAAAAGTTTGACGCTCAGGATATTGAGAAGTTAACATGGCTTTTCAGCGGTGCTGAGTTCGTTGACGAGAAGAATATCGCAGGGTGGTTCATCGGACCTCGTAGGGAGATGATTACCCCTTGGAGTACAAACGCAGTGGAGATCACGCAGAACATGGCGTTGAAGGGAATCCGCCGCATCGAGGAGTATTTCGCATGCAAGGGCAAGGATTCTGAGCACGATCCAATGTTGCAACGTGTATACAACGGTTTGGACCAATCCATCTTCACCATTGACAAGCAACCGGATCCTATCGTTTACATCGAGGACTTGGCGGCTTACAACCAACAAGAGGGTTTGGCGTTGAGCCAACAGGAGATGGATTATTTGAACGGTGTCAGCGAGAAGATAGGACGTAAATTGACTGATAGCGAGGTGTTCGGTTTCTCTCAGGTGAATTCAGAGCACTGTCGTCATAAGATTTTCGGTGGACAATTCATCATCGACGGAGAGGAGAAGGAGAGTTCCCTTTTCGGTTTGATAAAGAAGACCTCCGAGACAAACCCTAACAAAATCGTTTCAGCTTATAAGGATAACGTCGCGTTCAACGATGGCCCTGAAATCGAGCAATTCGCTCCTGCAAGCGGTGACAAGCCAGACTTCTTCGAAGTGAAGAAGATGAAGTCAGTCATCTCTTTGAAGGCTGAGACACACAACTTCCCTACAACCGTGGAGCCATTCAACGGTGCCGCTACTGGTACCGGTGGTGAGATCCGTGACCGTCTCGGTGGAGGTAAGGCAAGTTTGCCTATCGCGGGTACTGCCGTTTATATGACCGCTTACCCAAGAACCGCTAAGAGAAGTTGGGAAGAGGCGATCGACCCACGTAAGTGGTTGTATCAAACTCCTGAGCAGATTTTGATCAAGGCTTCCAACGGTGCCAGCGACTTCGGTAACAAGTTCGGTCAACCGCTTATCTGCGGTTCATTGCTTACTTTCGAGCATGCTGAGAACAACAAGAAGTATGCCTTCGACAAGGTGATCATGTTGGCCGGTGGTGTTGGTTTCGCGAAGCAAAAGGATAGCTTGAAGGGTGATCCTAAGCCAGGTGAGAAGGTCGTTGTGATGGGTGGTGATAACTACCGCATCGGTATGGGTGGTGGCGCCGTTTCCTCTGTGGAGACTGGACAATACTCCAACGCGATCGAGTTGAACGCTGTTCAACGTGCCAACCCTGAGATGCAAAAGCGTGTATCTAATGTGATCCGTACTTTGGCGGAGTCAGATAGCAACCCAATCGTCTCTATCCACGACCACGGTGCAGGTGGTCACTTGAACTGCTTGTCAGAGTTGGTTGAGGCTACTGGTGGTAAGATCGATATGGATAAGTTGCCTATCGGTGACCCAACCTTGTCAGACAAGGAGATCATCGGTAACGAGAGCCAGGAGCGTATGGGCTTCTTGGTACAGGAGAAGGATCTTGAGTTGATCAAGAGAATCGCAGACCGTGAGCGTGCTCCTATGTATGTAGTGGGTGAGACTACTGATGACATGCAGTTTGTCTTCCAACGTGCGAATGGCGACCAACCAATCAACCTTCGTTTGGATTACATGATCGGTAAGCCACCTCGTACTGTTATCAAGGATAACACGGTAGAGGAGAAGTTCGCTTCCGTACAAACCAGTGAGAAGAATATTCAACAATATGTGAACGATGTGCTCCAATTGGAGTCTGTCGCATGTAAGGATTGGTTGACCAATAAGGTGGACCGTTCCGTAACAGGTAAGATCGCTCGCCAACAATGCGCCGGTGAGTTGCAATTGCCTTTGAGCGACTTGGGTGCTGTTGCCTTGGATTACAGAGGAAAGAGCGGTATCGCCACTTCTATCGGTCATGCGCCAGCAGCCGCCTTGGTAGACCCTGCCGCTGGTTCTGTTTTGGCGATCGCCGAGGCTTTGACCAACATCGTTTGGGCGCCATTGGCTGATGGTTTGGATAGTGTCTCATTGAGCGCTAACTGGATGTGGCCTTGCAAGAACCCAGGTGAGGATGCTCGTTTGTACAAGGCTGTCGAGGCTTGTAGCGACTTCGCTTGCGAGTTGGGTATCAACATCCCTACCGGTAAGGACTCTTTGTCCATGACTCAAAAGTATGGTCAGGATAAGGTATTCTCTCCTGGTACTGTGATTATCTCCGCAGGTGCTGAGGTGTCAGACGTTCGTAGAATCGTCTCTCCGGTATTGGTGGATAAGAAGGATTCATACATCTATCATGTGGACTTCTCATTTGATAGTTTGAATTTGGGTGGTTCCGCTTTGGCTGCTACCTTGAATAAGGTGGGTGACACTGTTCCGACTGTGAAGGATTCAGAATACTTCGCATCCGCGTTCGGCGCTATCCAAGAGTTGATCAACAAGAACTTGATCTTGGCTGGTCACGATATCTCTGAGGGTGGTATGATCACCGCATTGCTTGAGATGTGCTTCGCTAACACGAAGGGTGGTTTGAATGTGAACTTGAAGAGCATCGCTGAGGATGACCTGGTGAAGATCTTGTTCTCTGAGAACCCTGGTGTATTGATCCAAGTGGAGAAGAAGTCAGAGGTGGAGAAGATCCTTCAAGATGCGGGCGTAGGCTTCGCTTTGATCGCTAAACCTTCTGATGACCGCAAGATCGTTGTGGAGAAGGATGGCAAGAAGGAGCTCTTCGATATCGACGCATTGCGTGACGTATGGTACAAGTCTTCTTACTTGTTGGATCGCAAGCAAAGTGGTGAGACTTGCGCGAAGGAGCGTTACGAAAACTATAAGAACCAACCTTTGCAAGTGAAGTTCAACAGCGCATTCACTGGAAAACTCTCTAAGATGGGCTTGACCGCTGACCGCAACGGACGTTCAGGCGTAAAGGCCGCGATTATCCGTGAGAAGGGTACCAACGGTGAGCGTGAGATGGCATACTCATTGTACTTGGCTGGCTTCGATGTGAAGGATGTCCACATGACTGACTTGACTTCTGGCCGCGAGACTTTGGAGGATGTGAATATGATTGTCTTCTGTGGTGGATTCTCTAACTCAGACGTTTTGGGTTCCGCTAAGGGATGGGCTGGTGGTTTCCGTTACAGCGCTAAGGCGAAGGAGACATTGGCTAAGTTCTACGCTCGTGAGGATACATTGAGCTTGGGTATCTGCAACGGTTGCCAGTTGATGGCGGAGTTGGAGTTGCTTTACCCAGAGCACGACAAGAAGCACAAGATGTTGCACAACAACTCACATAAGTTCGAGTCTAACTTCGTAGGCTTGACTATCCCAGAGAACAATTCAGTGATGTTCGGTTCTTTGTCTGGTAGCAAGTTGGGCGTTTGGGTGGCTCACGGAGAGGGCAAGTTCGACTTCCCTTACGCGGAGAGCGAGTACAACGTGATCGCTAAATACACTTATGAGGGATATCCTGCAAATCCAAACGGATCTATGTACAACGTGGCAGGTGTATGTTCCAAGGATGGTCGCCACTTGGCGATGATGCCTCACTTGGAGCGTGCTATCTTCCCATGGCAATGGGCATACTATCCAGAGGATCGTAAGGCGACAGATGAGGTGACTCCTTGGTTGGAGGCGTTTGTCAACGCTAGAAAGTGGATTGAGAACAAAAAATAATCTAATAGGGAGGGGCGTCTAAGTAAGGCGCCTCTCTTCGTTTAATCTAAATGAATTATGTTTAAAGTTAATGAGTATTTTAATGGCGACGTTGTCTCTATGGCACTCAACGGCGCTGAGGGTAAGGCTACCGTAGGAATCATGGCTGCCGGTGAATATGAGTTTGGTACATCTACCGTTGAGATCATGACCGTGATCTCTGGGGCGCTTACTATCCAACAACCAGGTGAGACGGAGTGGAAGACCTACAAGAAGTTCGAGTCTTTCGTTGTGGCGAAGGATGTGAAGTACAAGGTGAAGTGTACAGAGGACACCCCTTATTTGTGCTTGTATAAGTAATTGATTAGGGAGAAAGAATAGGGCGGTGAGATCTGATGATTTCTCCGCCCTTGTTTGTTGATGAAAATATTTGTTTATATTTGCGAAACATAGTGCGAATACAATGAGTGAGGCTTATTATAACATAATCAGGGAGTATTTAAGCAACCAACCAGTTGACAAGGCATGGTTGTTTGGGTCATTTTCAAGAGGAGAAGAGACTCCTGAAAGTGATGTGGATATTCTTGTTCGTTTCACTCCGGGCGTTACTATTGGTTTGTTTGCCTATTCTCGTATGATGAGGGAATTGAAAGAATTATTGAACAGGGATGTGGATTTGGTGGAAGAGGGTACGTTGTTGCCTTTTGCGACCGAGTCTGCTGAACATGATAAAATATTAATCTATGAGAGAAAAGCCTCGTGACAAAGGTCGTTTGGAGCATATTATTCAGGCGATTGACAATGTGATGGAATTTAAGGAAGGACTGGATTTTGATGGATTTAAGTCCAATAAATTGGTCTTTTTTGCTATTGTAAAGAATGTAGAGATAATCGGAGAGGCCGTCTATATGCTTTCAAAGGAGTTTAAGGAACGTCATACGGAACTTCCTTGGGAAGATATTGCGGGAATGAGACATGTGCTTGTCCATGATTATTATCAAATTACGCCTGCTCGTGTTTGGGATACAGTAACTTCTGATCTTGTGGAGATGCGTTCAAAGGTTGAGGCCTACTTGAAGTCGATGCCAAATGATGTGTAGTGGAATTTTTAGGGGCGGTGAGATTTGATGATTTCGCCGCCCTTGTTTGTTGATGAAGTGGTTTAAGCCACAATCGCCACCACGCCGCTGATGGCCATGTAGATATAAACGATTTTTCGGAGTGTCTCCGCAGAGATGCGGTCGAAGACCAATTTGCCTAAATAGGTGCCTACGGCAACGCCTGTCACGCCATAGATCCAACCCATCCGCACCTCATGCGTAAAGAGCCCGTTTTGCGCCCTGAAGAGGGTCATCGCCACATTGCCGATGAAGAAATAGATTTGAGCCATGGCTAGGTAATGCTCCTTGTCCTTCTCCGAAGCGAGGAAGTAGAGTACAGCGGGAGGCCCTTGCATCCCGAAGAATCCGCCCATCACGCCACTGATGCTACCCATGGAGATTTGTAGGGGAAGTGTAGGTTTGATATGGATGTGTTGGCTGACGAATAGGAAGTAAAGGCTCATAATAATCAGCATGAAGCCCAAAAGCATTTTCAGGTGTGAGTCCGCCACCATCGCCACATATTGTATGGAGATGTAGGCGACGATAAGAAAGGTGATCAGAATCGGTATCATTCGTTTCCATGTCACATATTTGTAGGCTTTGAAAAGGATGAATACGGATTGTGAGGCGGAAAGCATGCCCGATAATGTGGTGGCTTCGCTATAGGAAGGCATCAAATAGGGTAGCATGGTCATGATAAAAATGCCAAAACCGAATCCGCACACCCTTTGGATAAAGGCGGCCGCCATGGCTAGGGCGAATAGGGATGCGACGATGAATAGGGAACACTCCATGCTTTGAAATTTCCGCAAAGGTACGAATTTGTGGGGAGAGGGAGAAGAGTGAGGAAGTTAGTTTTTTGCTATATTTGTGCTCTCAAACTAGAATGCGTATGAAGAAGATTATTTATTGTCTTGCGGTTGCTTTATTCCCATGTTCGCTTTGGGCAATGGTGGACTATGTTGTGGAAGATATTGTTGAAAATGATAGAGCCACTGATCTCATTAAACTAAGTACACTTGGTGAATCTTCGGAAAAAAAGAATGCGGAAACGGATCATACAAACAATCAGCCTATAGTCAATACTCAAAATACGGTGATTATGCGGGGAATGTCCTATGAGGCTGACATAATGATGCTTCACCAGGTCCCTACATGTAAGTATCAGATTTTTGTAAATGGCAAAGAAATAGCGGACGGCAAATACAAACAGAGCTGTTCTTCCGTTGGCGTGTTCAAATATTCAGGTTATGTCCTTGAGACAGATTCCCAAGGAAAATCAGTTCAATATCCTTTCTCGTTTGAATATGCGGTCATTGAACCTGTTGCTGCAATTGATGTTGTAAGCAACGACGTTTTGTACTGTGGATACAAAAATGAGGTTGAAATAAGTGTCCCGGGGATACCTGCAAGCGCATTGGCTATGAGTGTTTCGAATGCAATTGTTGTTAAGACTGGGACGGGATATCTAATAAGACCTGTTATGGTTGGAGCCCCTTGTGTGGTTGCTGTTTCCGCTAATATAGATGGTGAGATGCGTCATATCATGAAAAAAACTTTTCGTACTAAAATACTGCCACGTCCTGATGTCTTCCTGGATGTAGTTTCTGATAATGGAACTTCGAATGGACAAATTAAAGGCGGTGAGGTAAAGAAAGATAGGTTACTTAATGTTAAGAGAGTCTCCGTACTAATTTCAGATGCTGATTTTGCCTCCGTTAAGTATGAGATAACAGGTTTTAAAATGAAGTTCTTCAATAAGAAAGGTGAGATTGATATTTTACGTTCTGATAACGAAGAAATTACGCCCCAAATGGTAGAGCGGCTTAAGAATGTAAAGGTTGGAGAAACCTTCTATGTGACAGATGTTGAGGCGAAAGGCCCTGATAGAGTAAAGCACAAGTTGCCTCCTATGGAGATAATGGTTAAGGAATAATCGCTATCTCATCTGTGAAACCTAATAGAATTTGCATGAAGAAGATACTGAATAAATGGATATGGGTGTTGGTGGGTGTGTTGTTCATCCTCACTTCTTGTAGCTCGGACGATGAGTCTGACGAGGTTTATAATACGCCAGCTGAGGCGAAGAAAGCAGCCTCCTTGATTAACGATGTTCGTGCGAATCCCTCTGCCTATTCATCCCAGATGGGGGTGGATCTTTCTGGCGTGAAAGTGCGTCCGGCTTTGAATTGGAACGATGCGTTGGCCAAGGTGGCGCAAGCAAAGGCGGTGGATATGGCTGACAATAATTATTTCAGCCATACCGACCTTAATGGTTATGGAGTGAATTATTTCATGCACGAGGCGGGATATGACATGCCCGCGGCTTGGTATTCTAATAAAGCCAATAACTATTTCGAGAATATCGCGGCTGGCAACGCTACCGCCGAGGCGATGGTGAAACAATTGATCTACGATAGCGGTGCGGATAATTCGTCGGCGGGACACCGTTCGTCGTTGCTTGGTATCTCCGACTGGAACAGTTCGTGTATAGACATCGGCATCGGTTATGCCTACAACGCCAACTCCACCTACAAGTATTATTGGAGCGTGATTATAGCGAAACATAGTTATTGATACGAGTGTGTAAAATTGTGGATCGTAGGGACATTCCTAGTGTTTTTATTGAATTATCTAAGTTATAGTTCATGAAAGTGAATTGTAAAAAAACTAAAATATAGTTTATGAAAACGAAATGATTTTACAACAATAAAAGACGTTCAAGATGAAAAAGATACTATTATCATTGATGGCCATGTTGTTCGTGTGTGTCATGGCAAGCACCGCACAGACGGTGAGTGGAAACGTGGGCGGTCACGACTATGTGGATCTCGGTCTTCCAAGCGGTACACTATGGGCGACCTGCAACGTGGGCGCTACCAAACCCACCGAGTACGGCGACCTCTTCGCATGGGGAGAGACATCGACCAAGGAAACATTTACTTTTGAGAACTACAAGTTCTTTAAGCCAAAGGGTTATGATATAGAAGAAATTACCAAATACAACACAAAAAGCAGATATGTTACCGTAGATAACAAGACTGTGTTGGATTCCCAAGACGATGCCGTTGTTGTCAACTGGTGCGGCTCTTGGCGCATGCCTACTGAAGAAGAAATGCAAGAATTGGTAGACGGGTGCGAATGGAAGTGGGCTGATAACTATGAGGGCAGCGGAGTCGCTGGACAAATCGGCAAAAGTAAACATAATGATAACACCATCTTTTTCCCTGCCGCAGGCTACGGAGTCGCCGATGGCCGTGAATACAAGGACAGGTACGGCCGGTCTTTTTCTAGTTCGCTCTCTTCCGGCTACCCGTTTTCCGCCTGCAGCCTATGCTTCCATTCGGGCGACATCCGCATCTGCTACGAAATCCGCAGTTTGGGTTGTTCTGTTCGTGCTGTTTACCCCAAGAAATAAGAAGCATTGATTCCCCTCAGACAACAAAAAGCCAGATTCCTTTCGGTTTCTGGCTTGCTTTTTTTTACATCCCCGCAAGTTGGTCGAACAATGATTTGTGCGTCGTAGGGATGCCTCTTGTGGGTACTTGCGAAAGGGAAGGTATTTATATCTTGCAGATTTAGAGACGAATTTGTCTTTTTGTTATATTTGCAACCATTTAAAAGGAGCAATTATGAATATTCCACAATCTCGAACTATCAGTTTCATCATCGTAGCGATTGTCTATGTTTTAGCCTCTGTGATAGGCGTTGTCACTTACCAATATTCCGTGGATCGGATGAATGCGTTGTGGGCGCTCTTTGTGGCGGATTTTGTAGCCACCGTATTCACTTGGGCGGTTGGACTGCTATACCGCAATGTTTCGGTTTATGATCCTTATTGGAGCGTGGCGCCTCCTGTTCTGCTGACGCTTTATGCGTTGTTGATGAATCAGTTGTCATTGCCCGCCTTCGTGATGTTGTTCACGGTCTATGTATGGGCCATTCGCTTGACCGGCAACTGGGCGGTGACCTTTATGGGGTTGAGGCACGAGGATTGGCGCTACACCAAGTATCGCACCTCCTTACATCCTGTACTCTTCCATCTAGTCAATTTCTTCGGACTCAATTTGGTGCCGACCATTGTGGTCTTCTTCGCCATGGTGCCTGCCATCCGTATCTTGGAGATGGCTCCCGCAGCGACGATTTTCACTTGGATAGGAGCGACCATGTCATTGTCTGCCGTGATGATTCAACATTGGGCGGATACTAGTGCGCATCAATTCCGTAGGGAACATCCCGGTGAGGTGTGCCGTGTGGGGCTTTGGAAGCATGGTCGTCACCCCAACTATTTCGGAGAGATTCTAATGTGGTGGGGCATTTGGGCGCAGTCACTTTGTCTGCCAATGGATTGGTCCATTGCGGGCGCCCTCCTCAACACCTTGCTCTTCCTTTGCATCAGCATTCCGCTGATGGAAAAACGACAGTTGAAAAATAAACCTGGTTATGCGCAATACCGCAAGGAGACTAGACTGTTTATATGAATTCATAGTAAAATAAGAAGCGGCACTCATATCGTTTATGGGTGCCGCTTTTATATTGGATTGATTTGTTGAGATAGGGTTGGAACCCTGTCCTATTTTACAAACTCATCTTGTAGATGTTGTGCACATCCTCTTTGTACAATGGCTTGAAGTTACCTGTGAAGCCGTTGCCTACGCACTTGCCAGCCATCTCCTCCAATGGAGCGTCGCCGATACCGAGTTCGGTAAGGGTGGATGGTTGTCCGATGGCGCAGAAGAAGGCGCGGAGTTTGTCGATGCCTCGTAGGATGGTCTTCTCCGTGTCGCGGTCCAAGGTCACCTCCATCACATTGGTGGCGAACTGTAAGAACATTTGAGGATTCTCCTTGTAGACATACTTCATCCAGTTAGGGGTGAGAACCGCCAATCCCGCTCCGTGAGGGACGCGGTCGTTGTGGGCGCTCAACTCGTGCTCCATGCCGTGGCAGCCCCAATCTTGGACGCGTCCGCAACCCAAGAATCCGTTGTGTGCGAAACTTCCGCCCAATGCGACCTCTGACCACGCCTCGTAGTTCTTAGGATCCTTCATCAGGATGAGTGCGTTCCTCATGATGGTTCTGAGGGTAGCCTCGCAGAGTGAATCGATGAGTTCGGTGTGGGTGGTTTGGGTGAAGTAGCGCTCGAAGATGTGGCTCATCATATCGGTCACACCGTTGGCGATTTGATTCTTCGGAAGGGTGAAGAAGATTTCAGGGTTGATGACACTGACCACTGGACGGATCTTCTGACTGGAGAACCCTAGCTTTCTTCCCTTATAAGTGATGACCGCATCCGGGCTCACCTCGCTACCTGCGGCAGGAATGGTCAATACGGTCGCGATAGGCAATACATTGCAAGGCTCGCCGCCCTTCTCAAAGAAAGACCAAGCGTCCGCCTCATAATAACCGATACCGATGGCTTTGCAAGTGTCGATGACGCTACCGCCACCTACCGCTAGGATCAATTCTACTTGCTCCTTCTTGGCAATCTCGATACCCTCCAACACCTTCTCGTAGGTAGGGT
>JAKSKY010000097.1 GCA_024401515.1 Paludibacteraceae bacterium
AATCAATTATTTCTTTCCTGTGTAGATCAAATCAATATCAACACCTTGGTCAGTCTTAACATTGATTGTGAAGTCCAAAGCACCCTTTGTGAATGCTCCTTGCTTTACATCAACCTCAGCATTGATCAAACCATCCATCAAGGCAACTTGCAAACCTGAAGCAGTGAAGTTCCACGCATCCTTTGCAGAATCGTATGATGCAGGAATACCATCAAATGCAATGTTGTCAACTTGGATACCCAAAATCTCGATTGGCTCGATTTTCAAGGTCAAAGTATTGTTAGCACCTGTTGATACAACAACGCCCAAACCTTCTTGGATTGGCTCCTCTGGCTCTAGCGCTGAGAAAAGGCTTCCACTGTATTTTCCAGCGATTTCTGACAATTGAAGTCCTGTTGACGTTTGCTCACCACCTGTTTGCTCATTTGTTGTCTCATCCTCATCATCTCCACAAGCTGGCAACATCACGAAAGAAAAACCAGCGAATAATAACATTAAAAGTTTCTTGTTCATAACTTAGATATTTTAATAAATTTTAAGCAAATATAATATATTTTTACACAAACTCCATCTTCCTAGCCAAATTTTCGGCGAAATCAGCGCCCATCACCTGAGCGACCAAAGCCAATCCGAACTTCATAGCAGGTCCGGCGCCACAGCTAGTGACAAATTTACCAGAGACAACTACTTGATCCTTCATCACTTCAGCACCTGTCAACTTATCCTCAAAACCAGGATAGCAAGTTGCCTTCTGACCCTTCAAAAGACCCAACTGACCGAACACGGAAGGAGCAGCGCAGATGGCACCCAAAATGATATCCTTTGCGGCTGATCGAACCAACAAATCAGCCAACCCCTTATGGGCAGCCAAATTCGTGGTACCAGGCATACCACCAGGAAGAACCAACAACTTCGCGTCAGCGTAATCAAGCTCGTCGAAGAGTTTATCAGCCAACACCGTCACATTATGTGAAGAGGTCACCATTTTATCACCAGTCACAGAGACGATGGTCACATCAATACCCGCTCTGCGCATCACATCGATCGGTGCGATGGCCTCAGTCTCCTCAAAGCCATTGGCTAAGAAAATATATGCTTTCATAAGATTATTGTAATTTTAAGTTATACGTGATTTGGCCAAATTGATCATTATCCCTTCCATCGGTACGAGGAGAAAACTTTGTCTTCTTCGCTGCCTCTTGAACCGCCTTCAAGACCGATGGATCCGTGATATTGGTACCTCTACCAATACTTGTATTGACCACATTACCGTTTTTATCCACTTTGATATCCACAACTACCTTGCCCTCTTCCTGGGCGCTGTAGACAGGGCGAGCCAAACTTCCTTTGATAGAACGTCCCGCCAAACTCCAAGAGAGGTTGCTGCCTGAACTTGCGGATCCCTGCGTAGAGGTGGATCCATCCCTTCCGAATGGATTTCCCTTCGAACCGCTTCCTGAACCATCGCCAAGGCCGCTTGAATTGGTATCCGTACCGTTTCCGCCGGCACCTCCACCCTTCAGACCCTTCATTCTATCAGCGATGCTCGCTTTAATGCTATCCTGCTTACGTTTCTCCTCGGCCAATTTACGAGCCTCCTCCTTCTTGCGAGCCTCCTCTTCCGCACGTTTCTTGAGTTCCTCCCTTTCCTTGCGCAATTGCTCTTCTGTCTTTACAGGTTTCTTATCAGGCATATCCAAAGATTCCTCGATGTTCTGCGTCTGGTAAGATTCATCGGCGGGTGCGGGAGTTGGCTGTGGAGCAGGGGTAGGTTCCGCCTCGGAAGCGGCAGGCGCGGCCTCAGCCACATCAGCACCGGAAGTCAACGACTCGATGCCAAGCGCCACCTCCAAGCCCTCCTCTGATTCAGGAACAGGGCGTTCAAGGTATATATTCAGCAACAACAGTATAAATAGCGCATGAAGCACTATGGTCACCGCCATCGCGATCAATTTTGATTTCTGTTCTTTCTCCTGCATGATTAATCCTTCTGAGGTCTCGTAGCGATAACCAATTTGAATTTATTCGCATTCGCGATGTTCAACACCTTAACGACCTCTCCGTAAGGAATGGTCTCGTCCGCATAGAGCGCGACATACATATCAGGCTCCTCCAACACTTGGTGCTGCAAGAATGGTTCTATCTCATCAAAAGCGACAGGACGCTCCTTCTCGTTACCGGAGGCAACGTAATAATTGAGTTCCTTGTCTATCGTCACACGTGTGATCGGCTTAGCGGAAGTCTGCTGCTTACTCTGTGGAAGCATCAACTTGATAGCGTTCGGATGCACCACCGTAGAGGTCAACATGAAGAATATCAACAACAAGAAGACGATATCCGTCATGGATGACATATTGAACCCCGCTTCGGCCTTACTTCTTCTTTTAAGTGCCATAACTAAATCTGTTTAATTATTAAGCTGGTTCGTTGAGGATATCCATGAACTCCATGGAACGAGCCTCCATGTGGCTTACCACCTTATCTACCAAAGAGATCAAATAATTGTATGCGAAGTATGCGATGACACCTACAACAAGACCACCTACTGTGGTGACCATAGCGGTATAGATACCACCAGCCAACAAGCTTACATCCACATTGTTACCCGCATTGGACATGTTAAAGAAGGCTTGGATCATACCAGTCACGGTACCCAAGAATCCGATCATCGGACCACCACCTGCGGTTGTCGCCAATAGGGAAAGACCCTTCTCCAATTTAGCGACCTCCAAGTTACCTACATTCTCGATAGCCACCATCACATCGTTCATTGGACGGCCCAAACGCATGATACCCTTCTCAATCATACGAGCATATGGCGTATCTGTCTTCTTGCAAAGATTTAGGGCTGCGTCGATTTTACCTTCGTTGATATAATCCTTGATCTTATCCATAAATGTAGGATCCTTTACAGAAGCCTTGCGGATCACGAGCAATCTCTCCACAAAGATATAGATCGCCAACATACACAAAAGGAGCAACGGAATCATGATCCATCCACCCGCTTTCGCCAACTCGAAAAGGTTCAAGCTAGCCACTTCTTGCGGAGCCTCAACCGCTTGTAACAATACATTTAACATCATTTCTTTTTTATCCTTTAAGTTTAAACTTTATTAATTCAATTACAAATGCAAGTCATGTCCCATACGAAGCTTCTTAGTCTTGATATAGAACTCATTGTACTTATTCGGTTCAATCTCGATAGGCACATTCTCCACGATCTCCAAACCGAAGCTCTCCAAACCGATACGCTTCACCGGATTGTTGGTCATCAAGCGCATCTTGGAGACGCCCAATTCACGAAGGATCTGCGCACCCACACCATATTCACGCTCGTCAGGTTGGAAGCCCAAATGGACATTCGCGTCCACCGTATCAAAGCCCTCTTCTTGGAGCTTATAGGCTTTGATTTTGTTCATCAAACCAATTCCACGGCCCTCTTGGTTCATGTAAAGCAACACACCCTTACCCGCCTTCTCGATACGGTTCATCGCCTCCTGCAACTGCTCGCCGCACTCACAACGAAGCGAACCGAAGATGTCGCCCGTCACACAAGAGGAATGTACCCTTACGAGAATAGGCTCATCCGCCTTCCAAGTTCCCTTGACCAAAGCGACATGCTCCAAACCATTGGATTTCTGACGGAACGGCGTCAACATAAAATCACCGAATTTAGTAGGGAGATGAACTGTTTCACCCTTCTCCACCAATGATTCCTGTTTGATTCTATAAGCGATCAAATCTCGGATAGAGATAATCTTCAAACCATATTGTTTGGAACGCTCCATCAATTGTGGCATACGAGCCATCGTTCCATCCTCGTTCATGATTTCAATCAAAGCGGCGCAAGGCTGCAATCCGGCAAGGCGAGCCAAATCCACAGCCGCCTCGGTATGTCCCGCACGACGCAAAACGCCCTTATCCTGCGCATACAACGGATTGATATGGCCAGGACGTCCGAATGTTTCGGGCACAGAGGCAGGATCTGCCAAAGCGCGGATAGTTGCGGCACGGTCAGCGGCGGAAACACCCGTCGTGCAACCCTCCAATTTATCCACCGTAATGGTAAATGGCGTACCCAACATGGAGGTATTATCAAATACCTGTTTGTCCAATTTCAACTCCTTGCAACGGGACAAGGTTACAGGACAGCAAAGTACACCTCTACCCTCCTTCAACATGAAATTCACCTTTTCAGGCGTAATCAACTCAGCGGCGGTGATGAAATCACCCTCATTCTCACGATCCTCATCATCGACAACGATCACGAACTTACCCTGCTTGAAGTCCTCAATAGCCGCCTCTATGCTATCCAATTTATATTTATCCATTGTTATATTATATTTCTTGTTATTTCGTCTCAACTAATTGAGTTCCAGCCTCCGAGTCACGCTTCTTTTCCTCGTCATCCTTCGCTTTTTTCTTCTTTTTGAAGATATTCGGCATAGAGATGGTCTTCTCCCTGGAGGCCTCATATGTAAAGAATATGCCCAACGGCAACAGCACAAATGTACTGAGCCATACACCTTGCCAAACCTGCCAAACACCATCCCTCGCCATCTTGTAACCCGTATTATCGATCACGTAGTAAAGGATAAAAAACAGGATGCAATATACGACCGGCACACCGATACCACCCTTTTGGGCGATGGCGCCCAAAGATGCTCCAATCAAGAAGAATACAAAGCATGCCAGTGACAAGGTGAATTTGCGGTGTCGCTCAATATCAAATCGATGGATACGCTTCATGTCCGCGAACTTCGTCGTATGAGAAAATGGCATATCTATCTTCATCCTATTGGCATTGCGGCTCGCGCGTTTCATCACCTCCAACATCTTTGTCGAATTGTACCCCTCCGTCAACTTGCCGATCGTAAACGCCTCATGGGACTCCAAATCATCCTTCAAACTCCTCACACCATTCAAACCGCGGTCAAAATAGTGCGGCCAGAAGAGCGCCCACGTAGAGTGGTCCACACTATCGGCATGGGCCTGCATGGAGTCTATCGAATGGGTCAGTTCCGCCAAGTCCTTACCCATGTAACGATTGGAGAGCACCGACTCATCCATCTGGTTGAAATTAGCGTCAAAGTCTATGACGATCTCCTTGTAGCCAAATGTTTCACGACGATAAGGGACATTCTTATTGTCATGGTTTTGTTTCTTCAAATTCTCAAAAGATTCGCCCGAATAGAGCATCAGAATCATACTCATCTTATCCTCAGTTGATTTCAAGCGTCCAGAATCGGCCGCCATCACCACCGCATCATCAAAACCTTTGGATAGATCGTAGATCTTAATATCCTTCAAGAGTTTCGTCTTCTTGTCCTTTGATTTCACATAAAAGTTATATCCGTCAACACCCGAATAGAACGAACCTTCAGGAATCTCCACTTCAGGCGACTTCGATTTCATGGACAAAAGCAACGTCCACATCTTGGCTTGCGCTTGAGGAATAACTGTTTGGGAATAGAAAAACATGCAAACACTGGATAGGCCGACAAACAAAAAGAAAGGCTTAAAAATCCTCAACAGAGAGATTCCGGCCGCCTTCATGGCCAACAACTCCAACCTCTCGCCAAATCCACCGAAAGTGATCAACGAAGCCAGCAAAACAGCCAATGGGAAGGCCATAGGAACAAGTGAGAGCGCGGCATAGAAAAAGAATTCAAAAAGGACGGAGTATTCCAATCCCTTACCTACCATTTCGTTCACATAGCGGAAGATGAATTCCAGCAGCACAAAGAATAGGCAGACAAAGAATGTAGCAGACAATGTGCCTACAAATTCACTCAACAAAAACGAATATAGTCTTTTTATGCGCATCTCTCTTCCTTAATCGGGCACAAAGTTACCAAAAAAACATCAAGCGCCCAATGCCTTTTTCAATGAGTCGATTTGGTTGTTCCACAATTCTATCGTCTCCTCCTTTTCGTCAGGCTCGCAGAAATCGGTCACGACCAAAATCACATCCATGGTCAATTCATCGCACAAAATCTTCATCTCGAAAAAACTCTTCGGATTTTCATCGTCCAACCAATGGTAACGTACATATATTCCACTTCTATGTTGCAGAATTTCAGCCTTTTGTGTTTCAGTCTTTCCCCACACGAAATTCAACACGTCATCCTCCATATAGACCTTGTCGGCAAACCAGCAAGAGAGTCCTGAAGCGGTACTGATACTATTCCATAATACAGAAGCGGAGACATGTCCGAACGAATATTCCAAAAGAAATTTTTCCTTTCCCATATTGATCAATTTTGCGTTATGAAAACAAGTGCAATTTAGTTGTTTTTACGTTAATATACAAAAGATTAACTAAAATGTGGGGAATTCACCGTTCGTCTCTTTCACAACCGCCACACACTCCATTTCAATCAGCCATGTAGGGCGGCATACCGGAGCCAACAAAATCACCTTGGGCACCATAGGGAAACGTTTCTCAAACATTTCATTAACCACTTGATAATCTGACACATCACGTATATACACGAACATCTGCGCCACATCATTGAACGTTGCGCCACCCTCAGCGAGCAACTGCTCGACATTAAGCCACATGCGCTCTGTTTGTTTGCGGACATCCCCCACATACATCACCTCTCCTTTGTTGTTGATGCTAGCGGTTCCTGAGATGAAGAGATGTCCACGATCTCCATACTTCACCTTCACACCACGTTCAAAGGTCACACCATACTCGTGCGTCGGATTCAAATAATCAGGGGCATAGAGATATTGCTGTTGGCCAGGCTTCAAACCGCCTATCGCATAAGCATCCATCTTGACCAAGGCCTTGGAGTCGGACGAACGTCCTTGAATGCCCGTACTGGCGATATAATGGGTCTTTTCCGTAAGGCCAAGACGCGTGAAATTCTCACGACGTCCCACCACGACACCCATGTAGTTCACATCCACGTTCTGGACAAAGAACCAAGTGCGGACACAGTGTTCCGGCAAAGAGCAATTCACCTTCGCAAGCTCCTCCTCATATTGTTCCAACAAAGTGGTGGTTTGCTGCAATGAGTCACCCTCAGGAACTACCTTGTCGCACCACCAATAGTGGGAATGGTTGACTGTTCGAGCCTCAACCATATCACCTTTGCGGGTAAGTATCACATCGGAAGCCGAATATACCCAAGCCGCCAATTTAGAGCCATCCAAAGGGGGTTGTTGGACAACGGACAATGCGGCGGAAGCATCCAAGCGGCCCCATCGAGCCATCACATCCGCCTCTTGGTTTGCCGCGTCACTTAAAAAGATGCGGACAAAGATGGAACTTTGACCCTTATTCTTTTCCTTCATCCAATGCTCCATCACCTGAAAGAGGGCATCCGCCTGTTCCGAAAAAGATAGAGCACCGTTTGTCACACGCAACATGGCGAACGACTCATCAGCGCCACAAACGCCTTTGAACCGAGCGCAATCCAAGCGCACACCACCTACGCGACGAATCATATCATCCGATTCTATTTTGTTGTAAATCATTTCTGCTCCTTCTTTTGTTTATTCTCTACGAACTCCTTCCATCCGCTCACCCTCTTCTCATTCTTAGCGGCGAACTCCTTCCAACTGGTAAAGTGTTTTTCAGGCACCACCCGATTGATTTGATGGAAGTGGCAAAGCGCCACACCCAACGCATCCGTAGCGTCCAGGTGCTGCTTCATCGCCTCGTCCGGGATGTTCAATTGTTTCTGCAGCATGGAAGCCACCTGCTCCTTGGAGGCCGCACCATTTCCCGTAATGGACATTTTTATCTTCAACGGCGCATATTCGGCAATCGGAAGGTCTCGTTGCAGCGCGGCCGCGATGGCCACACCTTGCGCCCTGCCCAACTTCAACATGGACTGGACATTCTTTCCGAAGAACTGTGACTCAATGGCGAATTCATCGGGCAGGTAATAATCGACCAACTCGATGATCTTGTCATAGATCGCCTTCAGTTTCATATAGGTATCACTCACCTTGCGGATATCCAACACACCTAAATCGACCATTTCGGCCTTGTTACCTTTGGTACGCAAAATACCGAAGCCCATCAGGTTGGTTCCCGGATCAATACCTAAGATGATACGTTCAGCCGCCTCTTTCTTCAACGGACTCATAAATCACAGGATTTCAAATAGGTGGAGAATTGCAGCACAGCCTCACCAAAACGGGCGGAGACCCGTTTCTCCAAATCCGGCCAGCAGCGTTTTTTGAAATCCGCCATTTCAGATACTCCCTCCGCGTCAAACTGGAGGGAATAGGTAATGCCCTCCTCTTCACTGACCAAGACCTTGAACAAACGTCCATTTGTCAGCAAACCCGTTTGTGTGATCAAAGGTGCATACTCACTCTTCATCCACTGCAAAAAAGCGGTTTCCACCCCTTTTGCCACCAAATATGTCGTATTAAAAACAATCATAGTTGCAAAAATAGTTACCTTTGTTAAAAATAAAAAATCAGAATGGAAGAAATCATCACTCTTTTCAAAAATGTCACAGGCGAAGAGGCCACTTGCGAGAAACTAAAAGGAGAGGGCTCCAACCGTAAATATTACAGATTACGCTCCGCCCACCACACCCTCATCGGCGTAGTGGGAACCAACCAAGAGGAGAACCGCTCCTTCATCACTTTGGCCAACCATTTCCATGGGAAGGGACTCAACGTACCGAAAGTGGTCGGTGTATCGGAGGACGGTATGTGCTATCTACAAGAGGACCTAGGCGAAGACTCTCTCTTCAGCCTCATCCAGAACGGAGTCAAAAGCGGTGATTTCAGTGCGGAAGAGCGAGCGTTGATCCTCAAGGTCATCTCCCTATTGCCCGCTATGCAATTCAAGGGAGCCGAAGGATTGGATTTCAATGCCTGCTACCCTATTCCAGCCATGGACCGACGCTCCATCATCTGGGACCTCAACTACTTCAAATATGATTTTTTGAAATTCACCGGCATAGAGTTCTCCGAGCCTAAATTGGAGGATGATTTCGAACGTCTTTGTGATATGATCCTTGGCGAAGAGAGCAATACCTTCCTCTACCGAGATTTTCAGTCACGCAATGTGATGGTAAAAGAAGGGAACCCCTATTTCATTGATTTCCAAGGAGGAAGAAAAGGTCCCATTTACTACGACCTCGCCTCTTTCGCTTGGCAGGCGAAGGCCAACTTCCCTGACGATTTAAGGGAAGAGATGGTGCAAACCTATATGGCCGCCGCCAAACAATATGCCCCGATCGACGAAAAGGAGTTTAGAAGAAAACTCGCCCTATTTGTTCTATTCCGTACCATCCAAGTTTTGGGTGCCTACGGATTCCGTGGCTTATTCGAAAAGAAACCACACTTCATCGAGAGCATTCCATTCGCCATGGCCAATCTGAGAGAACTTTTGGCGAAGAACGATTACAAGGAAATTCCTTACCTCACCAGTCTTCTGAAGGAACTCACCCAATTACCTCAGTTCCAGAAAAGGGAGTTGCCGGATAACAAGGCACTTATAGTCAAAGTCTTCAGTTTCTCCTATAAAAAGGGTATTCCTGCGGATGATTCAGGCAATGGCGGTGGTTACGTCTTCGATTGCAGAGGCGTACACAACCCCGGCCGTTACGAGATGTACAAGCCGATGACCGGTCTGGACAAGCCTGTCATTGACTTCTTGGAGGAGAATGGTGAGATTTACCAATTCCTAGACCACATCTATGCCTTAGCGGACGCACACGTGCTACGATATATGGAAAGAGGATTCACCTCCTTGATGTTCTCCTGCGGATGTACTGGCGGCAGACACCGTTCCGTCTATTCCGCGCAACATCTGGCGGAGCACATTTCAAAAAAATTTGGCGTGGAGGTGAGGTTGAAACATGTGGAACAGGGAATAGAACAGGTATTTAAGAATTAAGAGTTAAGAGTTAAAAGTTATGAATTAAGAGTTATGAAACGAAATAGACAGGGTCGACGGGCTCGACAAAGCCAATTATGACAATGCAGCATAGGTGCGCAAGCCCTATGCGGAGGATGCCAGCCGGAAAAATCGTAATTATGAAACGTTAGTTCGGCAGAGCCAATTAAGAATCCGTAAATGTTCCTTGCTGAAGGGATCATCGCAACATAACGATTAATAATTCATTCCTTTTTTATATTTTTGCCCTAGTATAAATGTTTTAACAATTTAGTCATGGATAACTTTTCATTTCAATGCATCACAAAACTTTGCTTCGGTAAAGACCAACAGAAGAAAATCGGTTCACGTATTCAATCATACGCCAAGAAGGTGCTCCTCGTCTACGGAGGTGGAAGCATCAAGAAGAATGGTGTCTACGATGATGTGACCACCTCTCTCAAGGAGGCAGGCATCTCTTTCGTGGAACTATCAGGCGTGCAAGCCAACCCTACCTACGAGAAGGTGTTGGAGGGTATCGAGATTGCCAAGAAGGAGCAAGT
>JAKSKY010000098.1 GCA_024401515.1 Paludibacteraceae bacterium
TTTGGTATACGCTTCGATTATACTCTTCAGCGCCAAATGGTCTTCCACATCCTTCACGACAATCATCTCAGTGGTCATACCCAATTCGTTCTTATGCAAAACGAACGGTTTCATCGAATTTTCAAATTTCTCATGACAAACCACCAACATTCTACTGTTGCTATACTCTTCAGCGGGAGTGATAGCGAAAACAGTGGAGAACGAAGCGACTAGCAAGAGAATAATATTTGCTAATCTTTTCATTGTTATGATTATTTCTTTAATGATTCAACCTCAGCCTTCAATGCCTCATTCTCCTTTTGCAATTGGATCATGTGAAGGGTCAACTCCTCAATTTTCTCCAAGAACAAGTTGCTCATCTCAGAAACGCTCATGCCATTTTTAGCGATTTCAGCGGCAGATGGCACACCTGGAAGGTGTTTATTAGCCTTCACGTAGCTCTCCACTTCGTTCAATGACTTTAAGTTGTAGTTCTCCTCGAACACATAGTCAGCGGCGTTATTCAACTCCACCTTGATGTCTTTGGCGTTCAACTCGTTGACATTCACATTTGCAGCGGTCATTTTAGTCACCTCGATTTCAGAGTGGCAAGTGATCTTTCCATCCACAGTCATATTTTGAGAAACAGACATATTACCATTCACATCCACCGATGTGGCTGTCAAATTCATTTTTGATAGATAAATACCCCTGGTAGCGGTTGTGTTAGCTACCAAACTGATAACACCTTCGTTTGAAAACAATTGGAACTTAGCGCTTGGATCTTTAGGAAACAATACAGTGAAATCACCGTTCAATAGGGTAGAACCACCCATTTTCAAGTCAAAATCCTTATCCACTTCACTTCCGATACCAATTTTCCCGTTAGCCGTGATTTGGAAAGGCACCCAATTTTGAAAACCATGCATCGTGAAAGTTCTAGCATAGAGATTCAAACCAGTATAATCATTGTAACCATTGGCGGAGACTGTGATTCCTTCATCTGGAGAAACCGACTTCTTCACTTCCAAATTAGTTCTGTTGTTCAAACCGTCGGTGTAAACCTTGACACCTGATAGATGTGAATCACTTTCAGCATTTGCACACACTGCCATTGCAACGCCCATGGTTGCAACCACGAATTTTTTAAATTCCATTTTAAAAATTGATAAAGTTAATAAATAATAAAAAATTAATTCTTGTTCTATAAATCCACCCCTCAATAACAATATTACTGATAGCTATTGATAAGTATTAATGGTTTTCAACACAAATGTACAACATAATATTCGAGAAAAGGTGGGGAAAAAACACACAAGTTATCAACCATTGACCCCAATTGGTCTGTTAGAGGAGCATAGATTATTGATTTGATTCAATAAATCAAATCAAATATTAATCGTATTCAAATACCATTTCAATTCGAACAATTGATTTTTACCGTGAAAAGATAAAAATAAGGCCTAAAACAGGTCAAATGAAAAAGCAAAATCTATGCCAAAGAACATAAAACACCCACCAACCACACTATTTATTGATATAATTAGATACAATTACCACATCAGCACAGAAATTCTCAGTGTCCTAGAAGATGCCACATCAAAAAATTTGAACAAAATCTATTGTACGATGCAAAATTGCACGTTGTAAAGGCCAATAACCGCCCATAATTCCTCAAAAATTACTTTTTCGGTCCATTACAAACACTCCGGCAACAGGCAATAACAAGCTAAAAGTAACAAAGAGAAGGGGAACCAAAGTTCCCCTGTGGTATCTCTTCTTTAATCTACCTTTTCTCCTTCATCTTCTCCCAGCACCTTAGCACCAAATAACCTAACAAAACGGGTGCCGCCAAAATAACAACACCGCAAAGAATAGACTTGACCAAAACCCAAACATAGGGAAGGGTATTCGCAATTGTTGTAAACATAGTATTAAGTATTTTAATAACAATGGCGAAGATAATATGAACCTATGCAGAACTAGGGCACAGGGAAGATCATTATAACTAATAAACAAGGATGAAGTAGGGAAGGGCACAAAAAAAAAGCAACCAGCCTTGATAGGTGGTTGCTTTCGTATTTTTATAGTTAAATAAAACTATTTCTTGGTAACCTTTACAGTGGTGGTTTTCTTGACATCCTTTCCATCCGCCTTTCCTGAGGTAACGGTATAGCCAGTAATTGCGGAGATCCACTTAGAGGAATTATCGAAAGAGTAGTTCCAATCACTCTTGATGTTAATATCATAAGAATCCTTGACTTTCTTCTCAATCTCACCACGTTGTTCTTGCATAATCTTATTCATATCGATTTTCTCACCCTCCTTATTATCCTTATTTTCTTGGAACATGGCAGCTAAACCATCCATCATACCAGCAGTCATTTCAAGGGTGAAATCAATTAATTTAGGCAATATATCGTCATTTTTCAACAATGATTCGCTCTTCACGTTGGCGATATTACCCTTAACAGTCTCTAAGGTATACTTGCATGGACTCTCCACTGAAAAACCGAATGGGGTCTGAACGGCTTTATTTTGTGTTACAGGTTGTTTCGCCTTAAGTTCCGCACCATACAAGGAATGGATGTTGCCGACTTCCTCCATAAGGCCAGTTAATAATAAGTCGTCCGACATGCTTTCGCCCATCATAGCCATCACCAAAGCGATCATTTTATCCTCTTGCGCGGCTTTTTTCCACAATTGCTTGATATCCGCAACTGCTTTAGCGGTGTCCGCAATGCCTAGCAAATTACCTTTCGCATCCAACTTATAGTCAAAAGAGACACCGTTGTTAAGTTGGAATAGTTTCGCAGTCGTCTCATCGGAGCCTTTTTCCACCGCATTGGAATAGGTAGCATTGATGACATAACCATTCGCATCCTTTTTCGTCACCTTCAAAAGTAAATTGCAGGAACGTTCAACGACAGCACCACCATCAGCGCCCTCTTTCTCTTCGTAAAGATAATTAGCCTTGTCGCCAACTTTCCAATTAGGCAAAATAGATACGGTTTGTGCGGAAATAGTCATTCCTGCGAAGAAGGTCATGCAAGAGACCAGTAAAAATTTCATTTTTCTCATTTTTCTTTAAATTAATTTAGTGCAACATCTTATAACACACTTATAAGATTCAAATATAATATAAATCATTTAGAAAACGAGTTCTTTCGTGATGTATTTTATAATATCATTAGTAAAACCTCACAGGTAATATCCGCAGGAGAAAAGGCGGAAATGACACAGGGAGTAGGAGCGTGTGGCAGCTCTTTAGTCCAGGATTGATTATAACGAAGTCTCTGAGCCGAGACGACACTTTTTGTATATGTTGCGAACATTCACTAATTTTGTTCGAAACTGGATATGATTATATATCTCTTTCAATCAGATCATTAGGATATTTATGAAGAAAGTAGTTCTGTTCATCATCCTCCTGGAAGCAACTATTTTTACGATAGGAGCAACGAATTATAGTGCTATCATAAGTCCCAAGTATTGGGATTTGCGGCGCATTTACGCGGATTCTCTATGTCGCGACACATGTAGGGATCCGTATGCGGCCAAAGGGTTATATTTTAATGATTTGTGTGTGACCGAATATTACACAAACGATAATGCCAGAACCACGCCACATTATCATGTCGGAGATTGTAAGACTTGGTTTTCTGATGATATTGTTAGAAGTGATGAATACACGACTTTCGGAGATACCATACGTTTTTGGGATAAATCTTACTTTCTATGGAAAGTAAGCGAAGACACCTTGGTACTGAAAGAGGTACAGAGTCCACATCGCCTTTATTGCTACCAACTCAGTGAGGATCAAAAATCTCCCATAAAGAATACAGAGGTCATGCCATATTTGAAAAGACTACAGCAATATATAAAAGTTGAGAATATCTTCTTTGAAGGTGAGAATGGACTTGATCAGAAATTTGTGTTATATGACCGCACATTAACAAAGGCAATGAAAATAAAGGTGTTTTTCAAGTTGAATTTTCATGACGATCAACTTGAAGTCACAAATTTTAAGATATATAAAATCAAAATATCTGATGTTGATACGAATGTGTGGAATGATTTGGACGAAGTATCGTCCAAACAATATGCGGATGAACTATCCAATTGCGTTCATCATATCTCTTTCGTTCCCAAAGATGGCATTGAGACAATCCCTTGGAAAGAATTAAACAAGTCGTTAGCATTACCAGTTGTATTTAGTGTATTTCCAATTCGATAAAAATATGGAGGAATAGGATATTTGGGAAAGTCAGCCTGCTGGCTGATTTATAGATATAAAAAGAGAGTACACATATTTTGAATAATTAGTAGTGAATGTTTCAATTTTTGCAACCAAGTTCAGAATAGGGAATGAAATTTCCCATTATTTCTATTTAACATAATACTAATTATATAACAAATACAAATAGCGATTTTTAATTCAATTAGAAATAGTTATTTATGTGTTCCGTAGAATCTGTAAAGAAATTTTTTAAACACGACTAAATAGCAATTAAGATTGAACATGAAACGAACCTTAAACGAATGGAAATTCTATCTTCATGCCGGCAATTTCTTCAAAGAAAAATAAGATAACCGCTATGTTCTGGAGAGACACTCATTACATTGGAAATTATCTGTCAGGAACTATACCATTGGATCATACTGGTAATATTTTCATGTTTACTTATTCAGGCGAAATTTACTTATTCAGGCGAAAAAATCAATGACCATAGCGTATTTTGTAGCCCGACAGGCGGTAGCCGAAATTTCAGTTTCGTTGTGCGTCCTGTTCAAGATCCGAAAAAAAGCCAGTTTCCAAACAATCAGAAAAAGTAAGTTAAAACGTTTCTAAAAATAAAACGTCGGACCAATCATGATCCGACGTTTTACTTTATAACGACACAGTAAAATCGTCTATTTCAATACCGCTCTGACACTTCGGCCATTGCTTCGGTAATAATTGAAACGTGTGATATTTTGATCATAAAAGGTGTAGATCTGCGCATTGTATGAATTATCATAATCACGCGTGGAAGTCCAATAGCCACCATATGAACCTTTATCTATTATCTTATCACTATCACTATAGCCTGCCGCCGGCAAAAAAATCACATTACCGTTCTTCTTTGATACACCTACTTGTCCAGCTACGCCTTTCCCATTGAAATTATCACTCCATTTCCAGTCGCAACCTTTTATCAGTTCAGTCATCTCATTCAATGTCGGTGTACGCCAATCCGCACCCCAATTCACTGTTGCGGCATCATCTTCCGAAGATAATACACTTAAATTATCAACAACACCGTATTTACTTGTGTTACAATACTTTGTCAATTGTTCAAGCGTTCCTTCGCACCATTTATAATTGGTCCATTTATAAACATTTTTAGTCTGGGTCTCTCCCCATGCGAAAAGATCGCCATAACCAACCGGTTGAGAGGCTCCCACATTACAAGTCGCCCATTTTACGCTTAATCCAAGGTCCACGTAACCATAACTCTCCACTTCACCGCTTATGGTCGCAGACATATCCTCTCCATAATGGTTCACCTCCTTCTCATCGTCTCCACAAGATACTATGCCGAACAAGGATAAAAGAGCTATTGTATAGATATAAATTCTTTTCATACCATTCCTTTTTTAACAAATTTAAGCCTCTTTCTCTAAATAACAAAGCTTTCTCAATGATTTTGACGCAGGGATGCTAGATTTAGCCGCCAGTATTTTCTTTGAAAACCACCCTATCTTAAATGAAAGGAATCCCCTATCCTCTCTTGATGGACAAAAATTTATCGGGATGCATACTTCCCCATCCATTGAAACACCAAAAGAGCCCAGTGCAACACTGAGCTCTTCTCTTAAATATCAATTCTCTGAATTGGCTTCGCCGAACTAATCGACTAAGTCGATTTCGTTTCTTAATTCTTATTGATATACCGTTCTCAAATCCTTCACACGAACCGCCTTTCCTTCGCTTTGTGGCAATGTTCCCAAAGGCAACAACTTCACATGAGGAGTCAACAGAATCTCATCCTTCAATCGACGGGTGATCTCCTTCGCCAATGCAACGCTATCGGCAGGTTGGCTCGCCAATTCCACCTCAACGGTCATATTATCGTTGTCATTATCAGTCGTCAAAGTAATCAAATAATTGGTGGATAGCTCCTTGAATTGCAAAAGAATCTTCTCGATTTGAATTGGGAAGATATTCACACCGCGAAGCACCATCATATCGTCCGAACGACCCTTCATACGATCCAAACGGATATGATTACGTCCACAAGGACAAGTACGTCCTAGCACACGGGTCAAATCACGCGTACGGTAACGGATGAGCGGCATCGCCTCTCGGTTGATGGTAGTCAATACCAACTCTCCGATCTCGCCATCAGGAACAGGCTCCAAAGTCTCCGGATCGACAATTTCCACGATATAATAATCCTCCCAGAAGTGAAGACCATTTTGTTCTTTGCACTCAAAAGCCACACCAGGACCACACATTTCACTCATACCGAAACTATTGTAGGCCTTCACACCCAACATATTCTCGATACGCTTGCGTTGCTCCTCTGAATGAGGTTCGGCACCTATGGCCAAGATTCTCAACTTAGTATCCTTGCGGGGATCAATGCCTTGCTGATCCATCACCTCCTTGATACGTGTCACATAAGATGGCACCGCATGAATGGCGGTTGTGCCGAAATCTGTGATAAACTTAATTTGACGAAGCGTATTTCCCGCAGCGGCAGGAACGGTGAGCATACCCAAGCGCTCCGCACCATATTGGAAACCTAGACCTCCGGTAAACATACCATAACCGGATGAGTTTTGGAAAACATCGTTCGGTCTCAAACCCACCATCCATAGACAACGGGCCACGGCATTCGCCCACTCGTCCAAATCCTTTTGGGTATGAAGGATCACAGTCGGGTTACCGGTCGTACCGCTTGATGAATGTAATCTGACACACTTCTCCAAAGGCACACTTGCCAATCCGAATGGATAGGTGTCTCGCAAATCTTGTTTGGTGGTAAAAGGCAATTTGCGGACATCCGCAACGCTCTTTATATCTTCAGGCTTGATGCCCATCTCCTCGAACTTCTTCTTATAAAAAGGAGAATTCATGCAATGACGCAACGTCTCCTGTAATCTCTTCACCTGTAATGCCTCAATTTCCTCCCTCGAAAGGCACTCTTTATCAGGGTGTAAATATTCACTATTCACTTGCATTTCCTTTATGGTATTAGATTGTACTCTATTTTTTCAGTAAAATTAGGGTAATAAATCATTTCTCACAAGCAAAAGACCATTAAACATTAAAATACACATCAAATTTTGGTAATTCAACTTACTGTCTTAATTTTGCATTTAAACAAAAATTAAGATTTTTTAATAATAACCATGTAAAACATCAACAATGAGAAAACACAGCATCTTATCTATCAGTGCTCTTTTCTTACTTCTATCCACCCCGTATGCGAAAGCTCAGACGCCTAGCGATTCCACGGCCGTGAAGCAACAAGAGACCATGATAGAAGAGGAAGAACCTAAACAAGAGGAGAAAAAAGCGAAGAAAATCATTTCTAACGTCGCGGAGCACATCAAACTCCATGGTTATGCCCAAGCGGGATATACCTACAAAAAATGCGGAGGTAACAGCACCAATACATTTGACCTTAAACGTACCCTTCTTTGGGCGAACGCACAAATAATCGACCGATGGTCATTCCTCTTTATGCATGACTTCAACTCTCAAGTACAAGAGTTCTATACAGACTTCCGCATCACCCGAAACAATGCCTTGTCTGTACGATTCGGACAATTCAAGAACGCCTATACATTAGAAAATCCATTGTCCCCTACCGCCATGGAGACCATCGATGTCTACTCGGAGGGTGTCACCTTCCTTTCCGGTTGCGGTAGCGACCCTCTTTTCGGCGTACAATATGGCCGTGACCTAGGTCTCTCCTTGTTCGGTGAGACCAACGACCAAAAACTACGTTACGAACTACAAGTCATGAATGGACAAGGAATCAACAGAAAGGATAAAAACAAAAACAAGGATTTGATCCTTCGTCTGGAATGGCGTCCTGTGAAAGGATTGAACATTGTCGCCTCCTCCCAATTGGGAAAGGGACATGCGGTGGACTCCTCCGTATACAACCCAGACATCCAATTGAACGAAGATTACACCCGTAATCGCTATAGTGCGGGATTAAGCTACAACTCCAAAGCTTTTAACATCCACGGCGAGTTTCTTCAAGGAAGGGACGGAGACGCGGTTTCCATCGGTGGATATGTGACCGGTAGCGTCGCCATAATCCCAACCAAGTTGGATTTGATCGCTTCATACGACTTCTTCAACTTCAACAGGGATCTAGACATGGATCAACACAAGGGTGTTTTCGGCATCCAATATTGGTTCTACCAAAAGTGCCGCGTGCAACTACAATATGTTTACAAGAGCGCATATGCGACAGCCACTGAGTTCGTACACGACGACAACCATGCGTTGATGTGCCAGGTACAATTTAGATTTAATTAAGAATTAAGAGTTAAGAATTAAGGCAATCGATGCGTCCAACAAAGTCTATTATTAACCCCGTAGGGGTCCCATATCTATAGATATTTAAGGATTATGAATTAAGAAATAAGAATTATGTTAGTTAAAGTTATTCTCACAATTATCTTTTTAGGCATCATGGTCGGTGTGGGTATCCATTCCCGCAAACAGGCCAATAGTGTCGATGGATTTGTATTAGGAGGTAGATCTGTCGGTCCTTGGTTGACCGCTTTCGCTTATGGCACCTCCTATTTCTCCGCAGTCGTATTCGTCGGTTATGCGGGACAGTTCGGTTGGAAATATGGTCTTTCCGCCTCATGGATCGGTATCGGTAACGCCTTTATAGGATCCCTTTTAGCATGGTTGGTCTTAGGTCGCAGAACTAAACTGATGACCCAACACATCGAAAGCCGCACCATGCCAGACTTCTTTGGTACACGTTATAATAGCGAAGGGCTTCGCGTGACCGCTTCCATCATCGCATTCGTATTCCTAATTCCTTATACAGCAGGTGTATACATGGGTATTTCAAAGCTCTTCGAAATGGGCTTCGGAATCCCCTACTCCTATTGCGCGGTGATCATGGCCTGCCTTACCGCTGTCTATGTGATTCTAGGAGGATATAAGGCAACTGCCGTCAACGACTTCATCCAAGGCATCATCATGTTGTTCGGTATTGTGACCATCATCGCCGTTATCTTAAATCACCAAGGTGGTTTGGCGGCAGCCGTGGCAAAGATGTCCGAGCAAGTGCCTACCGCACATGACATGGCGGATAAATCAGGACTCTTCGCAGCCTTCCAACCAGGCGATTTCGCCTCTTGGTTCGGACCCAATCCACTCAGTCTGTTGGGTGTCGTGGTCTTGACCTCTCTTGGTACTTGGGGATTGCCTCAAATGGTGGGCAAGTTCTACTCCATCACGGATGAATCCGCTATCAAGCGCGGTACCATCATCTCAACTATTTTCGCATTGATCATCTCTGGCGGATGCTATTTCTTGGGAAGTTTCGGTAGATTGTTCCCTGAGCCAGCCTTCAGCGAGGCCAAGGGCAAATATGCCTTCGACTCCATCGTTCCGTCCATGTTAGAAACGCTCCCTGACATTTTGATCGCCTTGGTGGTGCTCTTGGTGCTTTCAGCTTCCATGTCTACCCTAGCGAGCCTTGTATTAACCTCATCATCCACCATGACCTTGGATATCATCTACCGTGATAAGAAAGCGGACTCCGCAGAGGTATCTGAGGGCAAAATGAATGCGGAAGAGGCAGAAAAGCGAGAGAAACGCAAGGTCATTGTGATGCGTATGCTGATCATCTTCTTCATCGTCATCTCCTTGATGATCGCCTTGAACCCACCTCAGTTCATCGCCCAATTGATGGGTATCTCCTGGGGTGCTTTGGCAGGAGCCTTCTTGGCGCCATTCATGCTAGGACTCTACTGGAAGGGTGTCACCCCTATCAGTGTCTGGGCTTGTTTCATTTGGGGCGTTGGACTTACCGTTGTCAATATGATGATGGGCAATGCGCTGCTCAACCCAATCGACTGCGGTGCTGTTGCGATGGTCGGCGGTTTCATTGTCGTCTTCCTCGTCAGCTTGGTTACCAAGAAGATGAACAGCAGCCTTGTGGATGGATTCTTCGAGTGCTACAAGAAGTAATTCTATTCATTGTCAGACATAAAAACAACCGAGACTG
>JAKSKY010000099.1 GCA_024401515.1 Paludibacteraceae bacterium
GACACGAGAGGAAACATAGGAGCGAATATCCTGGTGGAGGGCGAGTTCGATGATTTGGCCATCGAGGGAACGTTGCTATTCAAGGATGTCCACATGAAGGTAAATTATACGGGTGTGGGTTATACGATTTCAGATACGATTAGGTTCGAACGCAACCGTCTTCGTTTAGGCAGTTTCTCCATCAAGGATGATAATGGCAATCGTATGACATTGAAGGGAGATGTCTCCCATGAGAAGTTTAAACGCTTCAATTATGACCTTCAGATGAATATGGATAACTTCTTGTTGTTGAATAATCCCAAGGCAAGGGCCAATACCCTCTATGGACTCTTTTATGCCAATGCCAAGAATGTGACTGTGAAGGGAACCGATACCCATATGAAGGTGCGTGGTGAGTTCAGTAATGGTGACAAGACCACCCTGAACATTGTTTTGCCGGAGACGGTGACGGAGGTGCAGACCTATGACAATATTGTCTATGTGAAGCCAGCCGAGGCGGAGGAGGATACCGCGTCGAAGGTAGTTCATGAGGTTCCGTTGGATATAGACGCTGATTTGTTGGTGAAATTGACTGACCAAGCCACCTTCTATGTGAATGTGGCGGATGGTACGATGATCAATGGAAACGGTAATCTTCGGGTGGTTTACAATGAGGGCAATGTCTCCCTGTACAATCGATATACGGTTAACAACGGATATGTGAAGATCAAACTCTCCGAAATACCGGCCAAGAAATTTACCATTCAGGAGGGGGCTTATGTGCAATTCAATGGGGATCCGATGAAACTGCAATTCGATGCGACCGCCTGCTATGATTTGACCGCCGATTTGGCGACTCTAAGCAAGGGATTTGTGGGAATGGGACTTAGTTCCACCCGTCAACCTGTCCGTTGTAGCGCACAGGCTTCCGGTTCGCTTTCCGAGATGAATTTAACCTATGACATTACCCTTCCGAAGAGTGCGGATAATGTTGTGAACCAATTGAATAGCGTAATCTCCACCGATGATATCCGTATCCGTGAGTTCGCCTACTTGATAGGTTTGGGTATGTTCTATGCCCCTAATGAGCAGGCGCAGGGCGATGAGATGCTCACCTCGTTGGCCTCTTCCTCTCTCTCCGCGGCGTTGAACAACGCTTTGTCCTCTGTTTTGAAGGATAAGGTGACGATCGGTACAGGTTTCAGCTCTTCGGATGAGGATTTCTCAGACGTTGAGATGAATCTCTCCGTCTCCACCAAACTCTTTAACGACCGTCTTTTGTTGAGCACCAATTTGGGTTATCAGAAGCAGGCTACCGAGGAGGATAACCAAGCCTCCTTCCTGGGCGACTTTGACGCGGAGTATTTGTTGGGTAAGAAAAAGGTTTTGAGAGTCAAGGCCTATAACCATACGAACAATGATTATTACCGAGCATCCAGCAATACGCAAGGTGTGGGTGTCGTCTTTGTCAAGGAATCCAAAACGCTTCGAGGTCTTCTTCCGTTCGGAAAGGATGAAGAGGGAAGGAATCTGTTGGCGCCACGAGACACGACGGTTGTGAAAGAAAGGAGGACGAAGCATGAAAAGGAGTAGATGGATCTTTTTGATGGTGGCGACGATTCTTCTTTCGGCTTGTCGTTCGACGAAGTATGTTTCAGAAGGGGATTACCTGTTGAATAAAGTTAACATCGAGGTGGTGGATAATGGTATGTATACTGGACAGTTCACACCACTCTTGCGTCAGAAACCCAATTCGAAGATAGGGTTGCATCTCTACTCCCTTTCGGGTAGGGATACCAGTAAATGGGTGAATCGTTTCTTGCGGAGAATCGGTAGCGAACCGGTTATCTATGACCCTGAAATGACCCTCAAGACCCAGTCGCAAATACGTAAGGAGCTACAGAACCTGGGTTATTTGAACGCCGAGGTAGGCGCTTGTCTGAATCACCATGGCAAGAAGGTGGATGTCACCTATTGTCTTCGCGCGAAGGAACGCTATACCATCCGTCATTCGGAGAATGGGGTGGAGCCTTCGTCGTTGCATAGCCTTATTCAATTTAAATCCATTCGAAAACTATTGGAGTTCGAAGAGAAGGAACCCTTTGTGGCGGCCCGCTTGGACAATGCCTCCGCGGATATTTTGGAGCAATTGAGGAACCAGGGCTATTACTATCTGAACAAGGACAATTTCTATTTCTTGGCTGATACGACGGTCGGTGACCATCAGGTCGATGTGACCCTGAAATATCGTCCGACTAGGGTGGATACGGCCACAGGTAAGGATTTGGCGCTGCAACGTTACCGCATCCGGGATGTGGTGGTTTCCAATACATATAGTCCTGGTAATGACACGTTGACTCATAAAAAGATTAAAGTGTTGAAGGGTAAGGAGACCTTTATCCGCCCATCCATTATCTATTACAACAACTTTATTCGTCCGGGCCGTTTCTATAGTGACCTTTTGATGGAGAAGACCTACACCTCTTTGCACGCTTTGAGTGCGGTGGATCAAGTCAGTGTGAACTTTGTGCCCGTACCTGAAGATAGTTCTTCGTTGGATGCGAGGATCTCTCTTTCCCCTGCCAACATTTACCATTTCCAGTTTGGAATCGACGGAACCAATAATGCGGGTGACTTGGGCGTGGCGAGTTACATCACCTTCTCCGACAAGAATATTTTCAGGGGTTCCGAGACGTTACGGCTTCGGCTGAATGGCGCCTATGAGCATATCAGTGGATCGGACGATAAGGAGGTGACGCTGCTCTCCAATAACTTCTATGAGTATGGTGCGGAACTTTCCCTCTCTTTCCCTCGTATCATCTTTGGCCTTTTGCCGGAGAAATACACCAAGCAAGTGGGTTCCGCCACCTCCTTCTCGGTCAGTATTAATTGGCAGAACCGTCCCGAGTACAACCGTCGAGTATTGGGTCTCAACTGGGGGTACAGCTGGAAGAGCCATCGCCAGAGGATGTCCCATAATTTTGATCTCTACAACATCAACTACGTCATTACGAGGGATATGTCGGACTGGTTCAAAGCCTATCTGGAGCGAGGTAAAAATGCCTTGTTGAAGGAGAGTTACATGGATCAGTTCATTACCCGTACCGACTACTCGTTTGTCTATACGAGCAACCGAAAGGCAGCTGAAAACGGATTTACTTTGCGTGGCGGTTTGGATATGGCCGGCACGTTGCCCTTCCTGGTCTGTAAGATCGCGAAGGTGGAGAAGAAATTGGTCTCCGAGGATGATGAGACCAGTGTGGAAAAGTATAAGATTTTTGATACCCCTTTCGCCCAATATGTGAAGGGAACCTTCGATGCCTCTAAGATCTTCCTGACGAAGCGTAACAATCAATTCGTGATGCATGCGGGCTTTGGTTTGGCGTGTCCGTACCTCAATTCGGATGTCTTGCCTTACGAGCAACGTTTCTTTGCGGGCGGTCCGAACACGGTCAGAGGTTGGTCCACCCGAACATTGGGTCCTGGCCGCTATAATTCAGGCGTTAAATCTGACTTCCTGCAACGCACGGGTGACGTGAAATTGGTTTTCAATTTGGAGTACCGCTACAAGTTAGCCTCCTTCTTGGAGTTGGCGGCCTTTACCGATGCGGGTAATATATGGACGGTGAAATCTTATAAGAACCAACCTGCCGGACAGTTCAATATCAAGGACTTTTACAAGGAGTTGGGATGGTCGGTCGGTCTGGGCCTTCGACCTAATTTGAGTTTCCTTATCCTCCGTTTCGATGCGGGTATGCAGTTGTATGATCCTGCCAATCCGATGGAGGGTGCGAAAAATAGTTCCAAGTGGGTGATCACCCATCCGGTTTTCAAGGATAATTTCGCTTTGCACTTTGCGGTGGGATATCCATTCTGATGCAACATTTTTTTGCATTTACCTGTTAATTTAAGCTTCATTTTTTCAATAGAAGTCTGCTGATATCGTTATATTAGCAAAATCAAATCGTTGCTTATGGGAAAGCTCAAATCATATTGTTTTACTTTTATTTGTTTAGTTGCCATGTGGGGAATATTCTCGTCGTTTAGTTACACAGAGGAGTGGAAAACTTTGGAAAAAATCGCGGACACGAATCCGAAGACCGCTCTTTCCAAGTTGGATCAAATCAATAAACATGCGGTTGCGGATAACAACTATCCGGAGCAGTTGCATTGCATCTTGAAACGAGGGGAATTGGAATCCTATATTGCGGATGGTGCGATGGAGAAGTGCATTGATTCCTTGAAACAGTACCATGAGCAGGGTACGGATGAAGCCTCCCGCGCGATGGCAAGTTTCTTGGTGGCTAAATGTTATTGGAGCTATTTTGAATCTCAAAGATATAAGATCTCCGGCAGAACAGATTTGGCGGATACCTTGCCAGCTGATATCAAGGAGTGGACGGCCCGCAACTTTGCGGATCAGATCCGTGAATATGCTTTGGAATCCTTGAAGAGCGAGTCCATAAAAAGTGTGCAATCGGTGGATTATACCCCTATTCTAAACAAGGGAACGGATAGTCGCCTATATCGTCCGACGCTCTATGATTTGCTGATGGGTGAGTGGATGGATATGCGGAGTTTGGATGGTGAACACGATATTTACACCAAGGAGGAGCGACAAGATTTCTACCGTCAATGGATGGATTTCCATGCGAAGGATGTGGAGCGTGACGCGTTTGTGAAGATCCAATTGGATGAGATGAAGGAGCGATATGCGGAGAAGGCGAACCGTGATCCATATGTGGCGGATTTGGAGCGTTTATTGGCGGAAACCAACTCTGTACCAGCCTCTATATTGATACGCATTGATTTGTGCGAAGAGCTGAAGAGAAAGGCGGAGGCGGATTGGTCCCAGTATCCTGCCATGCCTCAACATCTGATCGATATCTGTCAGGAGGGTATTCAAACCTTCCCTAAACACGACAAAATTGGCGAATTGAAACATATCGTGTCAGAGATAAACGCGCCAATGGTCTCTGTTTCTGTTGAGAACAACAAGGCCTATTCAAAGGATCCGTTGCGGTTGAAAATCCGCTATGCGAATTTAACTCGCTTGGAGCTCTCCATTCACCGTATTGATGAGACGCCTCAGGCCATTGCCCGTTATTTGGAGAATCCCCGCACGACAAAGGTGAAGAGTGTCGTTGTCGATTTGGAGAAGAGCAATTATTGCGTGGAGCGTGATACCGTTGTGGAGATCCCGGCGTTGGCGTATGGCCATTATCTTCTTAAAATAGAGGAGAACAAAGTCTCCAATAAACATGATTTGACCTCCCGTTTCTCCGTTTCGGATCTTTTCTATCTATCAACGGATACGCGCGATGGTTCTAACGCGATGGATTTTGTCGTGGTGGACGCTAAAAGCGGTGCGCCGAAACCGCAGGTGAATGTGGCTTGTTGGAGCCAATTGACAGATGGATGGCATCATCAATATGTCTACGATAGAAAGTCGGATGAAGGTGGCTTTGTGCGTGTGATGCGAGATGATTCGAAGAATTGCCGATATTCCAACCTCTTCTTTGAGGATGGAAAGGATATCTTTATGGAGCCTCATCGATACTATTATTATAGCAAATCTAGACTGGAAACTTCGGACAATAGTGGCAAATCCTGCGCTATCTTGTTGGATAGGTCCATCTATCGTCCTTCCCAGAGGGTTCAATACAAGGTGATCGCCTATCAATTGTCCAGAAACAATTCAGTTGTCTTGGCAAACGAGAAGTTGAAGGTGCGTGTATGGGATGCCAATCATCAATTGGTGAATGAGCAGACATTGACCACGAATGAGTATGGTTCCTTCGCCTCTTCGTTTGTGCTTCCTGCCAATGGTTTATCTGGTAACTACCGCATAGAAGTGGGTAGTATGGGCAGCCATAGTTTCAAGGTGGAGGAGTACAAACGCCCTACCTTCGAGGTGAAGCTGGAGCGGCCGAAGGAGAGTTTCTCTTTTGGGGATACCATTACAGTGAAGGGTCGTGCCGATTATTTGATGGGCACCCCTTTGACGCAAGCGAATATTACCTATCAAGTGGTTCGCAAACCATTCTTCCTATGGAGATCTTGGTGGTGGAATCCAGTTGATATGGTGGAGACGACGGTGGCTGAGGGCGAATTGTCCATCCAGGAAGATGGCTCTTTTGCTGTGCCGTTCTTCGCTCAAAAGGAGGAGAAGGATGCCGCTATCGCTTACTATACTTACGAAATATTAGCCAAGGTGACGGATGCCAATGGTGAGACCCGTGAGCAAAGCATCTCCCTCTCTGTGGGTGACCGTTCGCTCTTTATCTCCTCTCCTTTGAAGGAGTTGACCTTGATGAGTGATTTCCCTTCCGCTTCATTTGAAGTGGCCAACTTGAACGGTGAAGGTCAGTCGGTGGAGGTGCTTTATGAGGTGAAAAGGGGCGACGAAACCGTGGCGCAAGGATCCGCTTTGTCTGGCAAGGATGGCAAGTTTGTTATTCCTGCGGATACGAAGGAGTGGATCTCCGGAAAGTATAAAGTAGAGATCAAGGCGAAGGATGATAAGAACCGTGAGGTGGCTTCCTCTTTTGAGACGGTGCTTTACCGAGTGGATGACAAACGTCCGCCAGTGGAGACAATCCTTTGGAAAGAAAATGTGAAATCAGTCTCATTGCCTTATAATGAGGCATATAGCGTGCGTGTCGGTTCTTCGTTGAAGGATGCCCATTTATTGCTTCAGGTGGAGGATGAGCACGGAGAGGTGGAGAAGCGTTGGGTGGATCTGAACGATGAAATCAAGGATTTCACCTTTGCTTTGAAGGAGGAGAATGGTGATGCGCTTCATGTCCGTTTCTTCTTGGTGCGTGACGGAGAACTTCACGCTGCGGAGATGACCCTCTCCAAGAAGGCGGAGTCTAAAAACATACCACTGAAACTCTCCGTTTTTAGGGATAAGATGGCGCCTGGTTCCAAGGAGACTTGGACACTCACTTTGCCGAAAAAGATGGAGGCGGAGGTTTTGGCGTCGATGTATGACGCCTCATTGGATCAAATCATGCCTCATCATTGGAATTTCTCTCCAATTTATAATCGTCATATCTATTTCCCGAACTGGCAGAGATGTTCTTGGAATATGCCTTCGCTCTACCACCATGCGGGTTATGGATACTACGATGGAGGCTGGTATTATGATACATTCAAAGGTATTCCAAGTGCGCGCAGACGTCATCATTGGGCGGTAGGAATAAAGGGAGGTATTTCGGTGTGTGAGGAGGCTGTTGCGGATGAAATGGTCTTTTCAAAGGTGGCGAGCAATGGCGCGATGAAACGTTCAATGAAGCAGGCGGCCCCTATGGCGGCCATGGTGGATGATGATGTTGAGGCATCAGCGGAACCGCAAATGGAGGAGTCGGCAGGTACAGGTGAGATCGGTGAGATGCCGAAGGTGCGAACCAACTTTGCGGAGACTGCCTTCTTCTATCCACAACTCTATGCGGATAAGGAGGGCAATGTGCAACTCTCCTTCGAGATGCCGGAGAGCCTTACTCGTTGGAACTTCAAAGCATTGGCCCATACGAAGGATCTCTTCTCTGGTTCATTGTCCGAACAGGTAGTGACCCAAAAGGATTTTATGATTTCGCCTAATTTACCACGTTTTATGCGTCGTGGTGACCAATGTGTGTTATCCGCCAAGGTGGTCAATCTCTCTAATGAGGAGCAGTCGGGTAGTGCGGTGGTGCAGTTGCTTGATCCGTTGAGCGAGCAGGTGATATTGGAGAAACGTGAGAAGTTTACGGTGGCGGCTGGTAAGGATGGTGCGGTTGCATGGTCTATGGAGGTTCCTCGTGGATGGGATGCGGTATTGGTCCGTGTTTCCGCTATGGCGAAGAACTTCTCCGATGCGGAGCAGTCGTTGTTGCCTATCCTCTCCGACAGAATGGTGGTGACACAATCCTTGCCGCTCTATGTGAGGGGCGGTCAGACGAAGGAGTACACTTTCGATAATTTGGTGGAGAATAAATCCAAGACACTCTCTAACCGCTTCTTGAAATTGGAGTTCGCTACCAATCCGATCTGGTATGCGGTACAGGCTTTGCCATCCGTAGCGACGGTTGAGCACGAGAATGCGATCAGTTACTCTTCGGCCCATTTCACCGCTTTGATGGCTTCCCACATTGCGAAGAGCAATCCGAAGATTTTCAAGGTGATTGAACTTTGGAAACAACAAGGCAAGGATAAGGAGACATTGCTCTCCAATTTGGAGAAGAACCAGGATGTGAAGAATGTCTTGCTCAACGAGTCTCCTTGGGTGATGGATGCGAAGAATGAGACGGAGATGAAGCAACGTCTCTCTACACTTTTCGATCTGAACGATTTGCAGGGCAAGTGCAAGACTTGGTTCGATAAATTGCAGGAGTACCGAATCTCAGAGGGTGGATATACTTGGTTCAAGGGTATGTACCCAAGTATGCACACAACCCTCTTTGTGATGGATAATTACGGTAGATTGCGCAAGGCGGGCATCGTGGATGACGCATTGCTCCAAAAGGCCCAATACACTTTCACTTTGAACTATCTGGACAAGGAAATCAAGAGGGAGTTTGAAGATTTGAAGAAATTTTATCCGAAGGACTATAAGAAGCATGCTTATGTGGGCATGTCCGAACTTTACTACTTCCAGGTACGAAGTCTCTTCCCGGAGGTGAAATTGGCCAGTGGTACCCAGGAGGCGTATAACTTCTATTATGATTTGATGAAGCGTCAATGGAAGGACTTCTCTTTCAATGGCAAGGCTTTGGCTGCCATTGCCTTGTTTAGGGGTGGCGATAAATCCTTGGCGAAGGATATTGTCAATTCGCTTCGTGAATTCTCTACCACCACCGATGAGATGGGTATGTTCTGGCAAAAGAACGAGAATGGTTATTTGTGGCACAACGCCGCGATTTCCACCCATACCCGTATGATGGAGGCGTTAGAGGTGGTGGATCCTCAACATAAGGAGCAGGATGAATTGCGGCTCTGGTTGCTTAACCAGAAGCGTACGCAAAACTGGGGCAATACAATCGCCAATGTGGATGCTTTGAATGTCTTGCTGTTGAGTGGTTCGGACTGGCTATCTAATGACAATCAGGTGACGGTGAAGATGGGCCGTGAGAAGATTGATCCTGAGAATCCAGAGTTGGGTACGGGCTATTTCACCCATATTGTGTCGGGCGACAAAGTCTCTCCTTCTATGGGCAAGGTGGAGTTGCAGAGTGCCGAGGGTGGTAACATCTCTTGGGGAGCCCTCTATTGGCAATTTGAGGAGGAGATCGACAAGGTTTGGAAAAACAAGACGGGACTTCATGTGGAGAAATTAGTGATGTTGGAGCAAAGGGAGGATGGTAAATCCGTTTTGAAAACCATTGACGAGAAGAGCACCTTGAAGGTGGGTGACAAGTTGGTGGTTCGATTGACGCTTCGTTCCGACCGTGATATGGATTATGTCTCATTGAAGGATCAACGTGCTGGTTGTTTGGAGCCTACGCAGCAACTTTCAGGTTTCCGTTGGAGCGAAGGAACCGGTTATTACCAATCTCCGAAGGATGCGGCGATGTACTATTTCTTCGATCATCTTGCCAAGGGTACATACGTCTTTGAATATCCGTTGTGGGTTACTCACGCAGGTGACTACTGCAACGGTATCACTTCGGTGCAATGTCTCTATGCCCCTGAGTTCTCTTCAAATACGGGTAGTGTGAGGGTGAAGGTGGAGCGATAGTGTCCGATCTAAAACTTGCATTGCCGGAAGGTGCCATTGTAACCCAATATGACGTCAATGGCAATGTGGTGAAGAGGTATGAATATAAAAATAAAGGAGGCGATATTTATGAATGGGAAGAGATTGTTAAATAATGTGGCTTTTAGAAACCTGAGTGGTGTAATAATCTTAAATACTTTCATAAAAATGCCTAATCTCTAACTGAACAAAGAGTAATCTTCCGTTTAACTATATCATATTCATTCATAATAAAATCAGGACTATTGAAATACACTTTCAAAACGTCAGCTAAGACTTCTGGCACCTAATAGATCTTGTTATATAAAGCACCTACATTCTGGCAACGACAAAGGCATGTCTTTCGGCATGCCTTTGTCGTTGCCATTGATTAGTAATAGGTGTACTCCCAAGAACTACTAG